>CALFRR010000212.1 GCA_937919435.1 uncultured Alphaproteobacteria bacterium
CCACCCTGTGCATCGGCGGCGGCATGGGCATCGCCCTCACCGTCGAACGCTGACAAGGGAACGCTCCGACGTGGAAGGACGACCGGGTGCCCCGGGGAAGGGCGCCCGAAGGGCGGAGGCGTCGCACGCGACGCCGATCGTGAGGGGATGCGCCGGGGGCCCGAGAGGACCCGGCGCGGCGAATCTGGGGAGGTTCGGACATGGGTAGAGTGGCATTGGTGACCGGCGGAACCCGTGGGATCGGCGCAGCCGTCTCCAAGGCGCTCGCCGCGGCGGGCTACCGGGTGGCGGCGACCTACGGCGGCAACGTCGAGGCGGCGCAGAAGTTCCACGACGAGACCGGCATCGCCATCTTTCAGTGGGACGTCGGCGACTTCGACGCCTGCGTCGACGGCATCGCCCGGGTCGAGGCGGAGATCGGGCCGGTCGAGGTGCTGGTCGCCAACGCCGGCATCACCCGTGACGGCCTGTTCCACAAGATGACCCGGGAACAGTGGAGCCAGGTCATCCGGATCAATCTCGACGGCCTGTTCAACATCACCCGGCCGGTGATCGAGGGGATGCGGGCCCGCAACTTCGGCCGGATCATCGTCATCTCGTCGATCAACGGCCACAAGGGTCAGTTCGGCCAGGTCAACTATTCCGCCGCCAAGGCCGGCGACATCGGCTTCGTCAAGGCGCTGGCCCAGGAGAGCGCCACCAAGGGGATCACCTGCAACGCGATCAGCCCCGGCTACATCGCCACCGAGATGGTCCAGGCGATCCCCGAGGACGTGCTCAAGGCGAAGATCCTGCCGCACATCCCGGTCGGCCGCCTCGGCCAGCCCGAAGAGATCGCCCGCGCCGTCCTGTTCCTCGCCTCCGACGAAGGCGGCTTCATCACCGGCTCGACCCTGTCGATCAACGGTGGCCAGTATCTCACCTGAGGCACCGAGCGGACCGGCGCCCCGCGCCGGCGCATGGGACGGTCGCGCCGCCGTGGTCGGAGCGCTTCTCCGACGGTGGTAGGATGGACCGCATCGATCCGGAGATCGCGGAGGGGCCGAACGGCCCCTTCGTCGTCTCGGACGCCCACCCGGCGAGGAGCACCCGGTGTCCGACGTTCTGCCCCACACCCTCCATGGCCCGGAAGGCCGCGATCCGATCGTCCTGCTGCACGGCTTCGCCGGCGACCGGCAGACCTGGATCGGGCTCGAAGTGGCTCTGTCGAACCGCCGGCGGACCATCGCCTTCGATCTTCCCGGCCACGGCGCCGCCGTCCGCTGGCCGCGTCTCGGCCACGCCGGTGTCCAGGCGGAAGAGGTCGTCGCCTCGCTCGACCGGCTCGGCATCGACCGGTTCCACCTCCTCGGCCATTCGATGGGCGGTGCGGTGGCGACCATCGTCGCGCTGCGCCTCGCCGCCTCGGCCCGGGTGGCGAGCCTGACCCTGCTCGCTCCCGGCGGTTTCGGCGGCGAGATCGACGCCGCGCTGCTCCGCCGCTTCGCGGTCGCCACCGACGCCGACGACATCGCCCGGCTGATGGCCGGCTTCTTCGGCCCGGCCGGGGTGCCGCACGGCGACCGCGTGGCCCGGCGGATCGCCGAGATCCGGCGCGCCCCCGAAGTGACCGCGGCGCTCGCGGCCGTCGCCGAGGCGATCCTCGCCGGCGGCCACCAGAAGCGCTTCGATCTCGAACGGCTCGCCGAGCTCGCCCACCCGATCCGGCTGATCTGGGGCGACGCCGACCGGGTGCTGCCGATCGCCCAGGCGGCGGGTGTCCCGGGCATCGTCGGCGTCCATCGGCTCGCCGGAGTCGGCCACATGCCCCATCTCGAGGCACCGCGGGCGGTTCACCGCATCGTCGCCGAAGTGGTCGCGTCGTCGGGTGGATGAGATACGTTCATTTCCTCATATCGCGCCGCCACATCGCGGCGGATCGGCTCCACGACCAGCAGCGATCGGACGTCTCATCGAAGAGACCGAGTATTCCGTCCTCGGGTATTCGAGTTCCGACGTAAGCAGATTCGCCGGGATTGAATCGAATCGAACCGATCGCTACGATTTTCTCTGTCGACGACATGGGCACTCGGCGCCCGGGGTCTCGGAGGGAGTGATCGATGATTCTCTGGATATCGCTCGGAGCCGTCGCCGGCTGGGTGGCGGCGCGACGTCTGGCGGTCGGTGGCCTCGGCATCTGCCTGTCGACGACCACACTCCTTCCCCTGATGCTGTTCCTGGTGCTCGCCCGCGTCGACTTCGGCGTGGTCGTCGCCTATCTGCTGTTCGCGGCGAGCGTTCAGATCACCTATTTCCTGAGCCATCTGGTCGGTGACGCGCGGGCGGACGGACGCGCCGCGGTGCGCGGCCGGCTCGGCACCGCCTGATCGGATCCTTCCCCGACGACGGACTTCGACGGCCGGAGGCGGCGACGCCTCCGGCCGTTCGCGTTCCGCGCCCCTCAGGGAGCCGGATTGGGCCGGCGCAGATGGATCGCGTCGATCCGGGCGGCGACCTCCGGGGTGATCACGAACTCGGTCGCCGCAATGTCCTCGACGAGCTGGGCGAGGCTGGTCGCCCCGAGGATGGTCGAGGCGACGAACGGCCGCGAGGCGACGAAGCCGAGCGCCAGGGTCGCCGGCGAGACCCCGAGTTCGGCGGCGAGCGCGCAGTAATCGTCGACCGCCTCCGCCGTGTTGACCTTCTCGTAGCGCTGCAACCGATCGAACAGCGCCTTGCGCGAACCCGTCGGCAGTGCGCCACCGCGGTATTTGCCGGTCAGATAGCCCTGGGCGAGCGGCGAATAGGCGAGCAGGCCGACGTCCTCGCGCTTCGACACTTCGGCGAGATTGACCTCGAAGGTCCGGTTGACCAGCGAATAGGCGTTCTGGATCGAGATCACCCGCGGCCCGCCCACCGCTTCCGCCGCGGCGAGCCAGCGCATCGTCCCCCAGGCGGTCTCGTTCGACAGGCCGATGTGCCGGATCCGCCCGGCCTTCACGTGAGCGGACAGCGCGTCGAGGGTCTCCTCGATCGGCACTTCGTCGGCAACCGGCGCCGGATCGGTCCAGATCACCGGATTCGACCCGAAATGCGAGACCGCCCGATCCGGCCAGTGGACCTGATAGAGGTCGATGTGATCGGTGCCGAGCCGCTTCAGACTCTTCGCCACCGCCTCGTCGACCTGGGCCCGGGCGAGTTTGGTCGGGCTCCGGTCGTCGCGCAGCCAGGTCGAGGCACCGCGACCGCTGACCTTGCTGGCGATCACCACCTTCGAGCGGTTGCCGCGCGCCTTCAGCCAGCTGCCGATGATCTCCTCGGTCCGCCCCTGGGTCTCCGGGCGCGGCGGGATCGCGTACATCTCGGCGGTATCGATGAAGTCGATGCCGTGAGCGAGGGCATGATCGAGTTGAGCGTGACCTTCGGCTTCGCTGTTCTGCTCGCCGAAGGTCATCGTGCCGAGACAGACGGAGGAGACTTCGAGATCGGTGCGACCGAGACGGATGCGGCGCATGCGGGGGCCTCTTGGAAAGGTGAGCGGGGATTCGGGCGGGAAAGCCGCGTCACGGCCGGCGGGCGCGGACACGGGCGAGGAGTTCGACCACCTTCGGCAGGATGCGCCCGACGATCTCGTCGACGCCGCGGGTGTTCGGATGGAGCCCGTCGGGCAACGTCTTCGTCGGGTCCATCGCGACACCGTCGAGGAAGAAGGGGTAATAGAGAGCGTCGTGCGCCGCGGCGATCTCCGGGAAGATCGGATCGAAGGCGGCGACATAGGCGGGTCCCAGGTTGCGCGGCGCCAACATGCCGGCGACCAGCACCTCCTGACCACGAGCCCGGAGCTTGCCGACGATCGCGTCGAGATTGGACCGGGCCTCCTCCGGCGGCAGCCCGCGCAGCGCGTCGTTGGCGCCGAGTTCGACGATCACCGCGTCGGCATCGGCCGGCACCGACCATTCGAGGCGGGCCAGCCCCATGTCGGTGGTGTCGCCGGAGACGCCGGCGCCGATCACCGTCACCGCCTGCCCCGCGGCCTTCAGCGCCGCTTCGAGTTTCGGCGCGAAACCGTCCTTCGGGCCGAGCCCGTAACCGGCGGTCAGGCTGTCGCCGAAGGCGACCAGCCGGATCGGCCGATCCGCGGCGGCGAGCCCACCGGTCGATGCGGCGAGCGCCAGACCGGTGGCGAGGAGACGGCGGCGGGAGACGGTCGGCAGATCGGTCATGGCGGATTTCCGAGGTCGAACCGGGAGGAGGGAGCGAAACGGAGGGTGCCTCTGGAATGCGCCCTTCCTCTTCCCATATCAGATGGGCCGATCCGCGGCACGCCCCTTCGATCCGCCCGCCCCGCACGGCGGGCGCCCCTCCTCTTCCGCGAGGACATGCCCTTGCCGCAGATCGCCATCCGTCTCGACGACGTCCACCTCCGGCTCGGACGCGGCGCCGCCGCGGTCGACGTGCTGCGCGGCCTCGATCTGGAGATCGCGGCCGGCGAACGGGTCGGCATCGTCGGCGCTTCCGGATCGGGCAAGTCGACCGCTCTGATGGTGACGACCGGACTGGAGCGGGCCGACCGCGGCCGGGTCGAGGTGGCCGGCATCGATCTCGGCGGGCTCGGCGAGGACTCATTGGCGCTGTTCCGCGGCCGCACCCTCGGCATCGTCTTCCAGAGCTTCCACCTCGTCTCCGACATGACCGCGATCGAAAACGTCGCGACCCCGCTCGAACTGGTCGGTGCGGCCGACGCCTTCGCCCGCGCGAGGGCCGAACTCGAGGCGGTCGGCCTCGGCCACCGTCTCCACCACTATCCGGCGCAACTGTCGGGCGGCGAGCAGCAGCGGGTGGCGATCGCCCGCGCCCTGGTCGGCCGGCCGGCGATCGTCGTCGCCGACGAACCGACCGGCAACCTCGACGAACTGACCGGCGAGAGCATCGCCGATCTGCTGTTCGAACGGGTGGCGACGGTCGGGGCGACGCTGATGCTGGTCACCCACGACGCCGATCTGGCGGCGCGTTGCGACCGCGTGATCCACGTCCGCGCCGGCCGGGTGGCCGACGCACCGGCGCCCCACCCAGCGGCGGAGGTGACGCGATGAGTCTCGGGCTCGGCCGGGCCGGCGTCGCGACCGCCTTCGCCGTCGCCGGGCGGGAGCTGCGCGGCAACCTGAAGCGCGGTCTGCGCGGGTTCGGCGTGCTGGTCGCCGCGCTGGCGCTGGGGGTGGCGGCGATCGCCGGGGTCGCCTCGCTCGGCCGCTCGTTCGACGCGACGCTCGCCGCCGAGGGCGATCTGGTGCTCGGCGGCGATTTCGTCGTCTCGGTCAACCACACCCCGCCGAGCCCGGCCGAACGCGGCTTCCTGGAGGCCCGCGGCCGGGTCTCGGAAGTGGCGACGCTCCGGGCGATGGCCCGCCGCCCCGACGGCTCGGCGACGGCGCTGGCCGAGGTCAAGGCGGTCGACGCCGCCTACCCGCTGACCGGAAACCTGACCGTGACCGGCGGCGCCGACGGCCGGCCGCTGCTCGCCGCCCACGACGGTCCGGACGGCCCGGTCCACGGCGTGCTGGTCGAAGACGGGCTCCTCGACCGGCTGAAGGCGCAGGTCGGCGACCGCATCCTGGTCGGCACCGCCGCGCTGTCGATCGCCGGAGTGATCGCGAACGAACCCGATCGGCTCTCCGCCGGGATCGGCTTCGGGCCACGGCTGATGATGTCGCGCGCCGCCCTGGAGGCGACCGGCCTCCTGGCACCGGGCAGTCTGGTGCGTTGGCACGCCCGCGTCGTGCTCGCCGACCGAACCGACGTCGACGCCGGCATCGCCCGGGCGACCGAGGAGCTGCACCGCGCCTTCCCGTCGTCGGGCGCCGAGGTCCGCTCGCGGCGCGACGCGGCACCCGGCACCCGGGCGACGATCGAACGTTTCGTCCAGTTCCTGTCGCTGGTCGGCCTGACCACCCTGATGATCGGCGGGGTCGGGGTCGCCAATGCGGTGCGCGCCCATCTCGACCGCCGCCGGCCGGCGATCGCCGTCCGCAAGGCGCTCGGCGCCACCGGTGGTTTCGTCGCTCTGGTCCACGCCGTGGAGATCGGCGCGATCGCGCTTCTCGGCATCGCCGTCGGACTGGCGCTCGGCGCCGCGGTGCCCTTCGTCTTCGCCGGCCCGGTCGGCGAGGCACTCGGCATCGGCCTGAAACCGGTCTTCGCGCCACTCGAACTCGCCGCCGCCGGGCTCGAAGGACTGCTCACCGCGGCGCTGTTCGTCGCCGGTCCGCTCGCCGTCGCGGTCTCGACCCGGCCGGCGATGCTGCTGCGCGAGGGGGCGGGCGAGACCGACCCGGTGTCCTGGAGGCTCCGCATCCTGCCCGGCCTGCCGGCGGCGCTGGCGCTGCTCGCCCTGGTCCTCGCCCTCACCCCCGACCGGCGGATCGCGGTGCCCTATCTCACCGTGTCGATCGTCGCGCTCGTCGGCCTCGGCCTCCTCGGCAACGGACTGGTGGCGCTCGCCCACCGCCTGCCGCGTCCGCGGATCTTCGAACTCGGGGCGGCGATGGCGGCGATCGGCCGGCCCGGCGCCCCGACCGCCTCGATCGTCCTCTCCCTCGGGCTCGGCGCGACGCTGGTCGCCGCCCTGGTCCAGATCGAGACCGGACTGACCACCGCGATCTCCCGCACCCTGCCGGGTCAGGCGCCGAGCTTCTTCTTCCTCGACGTGCCGGCCCGCGACGCCGACCGCTTCCGCGGCTTCCTCGACCAGACCGCGGTCGGCGCGCGGGTCGAGGACGTGCCGATGCTGCGCGGCCGGATCGTCGCGCTGAAGGGCGTTCCGGCGGAAGAGGCGAAGGTCGCCGAGCGCTCGCGCTTCGTCCTCGCCGGCGACCGCGGCATCACCTTCGCGCCGACCGCCCCGGAAGGCACGACGCTGACCGCCGGCGATTGGTGGCCGGCCGACCATGCCGGGCCGCCGCTGGTCTCCTTCGAGGCGGACGCCGCCGACGGGCTCGGCCTGAAGCTCGGCGACACCGTCACCGTCAACGTCCTCGGCCGGGAGATCGAGGCGCGGGTCGCCAATCTGCGCAAGGTCGAATGGGACCGGCTGTCGATCAACTTCTTCATGGTGTTCTCGCCCGACGCCTTCCGCGGCGCCCCCGTCACCCGGCTGGTCACCGTCGCCTGGCGGGACGGCGGCCGCCCCGAGACCGAGCGGGCGCTGTTCAAGGCGGTGGTCGACGCCTTCCCGACGGTGACCGCGATCCGGGTCAAGGACGCGTTGGCCCAGGTCGACCGGCTGGTGCGACGATCGGCCCAGGGCGTGTCGGTGGTCGCCGGCTTCGCTCTGATCGCCGCCGTCCTGGTGCTCGGCGGCGCACTCGCCACGGTCGGAGAGGCGCGCGTGCGCAACGCGGCGATTCTCGTGGCGATCGGTGCCACGCGACGACGCCTGCTCGTCGCACTCGCCGTCGAATTCGCGCTGGTGGCCCTGGTCGGTGGTCTGTTCGCCGCGATTCTGGGAACGATCGCCGCGAACTGGGTGGTCGCCGGGGTGATGCGGCTGCCGTTCGTGGCGGCGCCGGGGATGGTCGCGGCGACGCTCGTGGCGATGGCCGCGCTGACCATCGGCCTCGGCCTCGCCGCCACCCGCGGAGCCCTGTCGAGACGTCCGGCGGAGGTCCTGCGCACCTCCTGACCCGTTCCGCCACCGAGATTCATTACGGATATTTAATCCGTCTCGCCGAGATCCGAGACGGGCTCGCCTTGCGGGCCGGATACACTCGACACATATTCGGGTGGACGGCTCTCGCATGTCTCCGGGCGCGCGAGAGCGCCCAAAGATAAAGGAACCTCACCGATGTCGAACTACGGCAACGACTACGCCCGGTTCGGTTCGACCCTGGCGCGCGCCGACGCCCAGGCGATCGACCGCGGCCTGCGCTCCTACATGATCTCGATCTACAACTACATGGGGATCGGCGTGGCGATCACCGGCCTCGCGGCCCTGATCGTCTACTCGCTCGCCGTGACCACGCCCGGCGCGGCCGACGCGGTGGCCAACGTGTCGCGCTCGATGGCGCTGACCTCGGTCGGCTATGCGCTGTTCGTCAGCCCGCTGAAGTGGGTGGTGATGCTCGCCCCGATCGGCCTCGTCTTCCTGCTCGGTTTCCGGATCGACCGGATGCAGCCGTCGACCGCCCAGGCGGTCTTCTTCCTCTACGCGGCGCTCGTCGGCCTGTCGCTGTCGACGATCTTCCTCGTCTACACGCATGCCTCGATCGCCCGGGTGTTCTTCATCTCGGCCGCGGCCTTCGGTGGTCTGTCGCTCTACGGCTACACCACCCAGCGCTCGCTCTCCGGCATGGGCTCGTTCCTGATGATGGGCCTGATCGGCATCATCATCGCCGGTCTGGTCAACATCTTCCTCGCCTCGAGCGCGCTGCAGTTCGCCATCTCGGTGATCGGCGTGCTGGTGTTCGCCGGCCTCACCGCCTACGACACCCAGAAGCTCAAGGAAGGCTACGTCTACGGCCTGTCGGGTGCCGACGAAGCCACCATCGGCCGCTCCGCGGTGATGGGCGCGCTCACCCTCTACCTCGACTTCATCAACCTCTTCATGATGTTGATGCAGCTCTTCGGTCAGCGCAACAGCGACTGATCCGGCCGACGCCGGCGAGGGCACACCGCTCTCGCCGCACTCTCCACGAACGGCGCGGGACCCCGGTTCCGCGCCGTTTCGCGTTCTCCCCCTCCACCATCGCCGAAAGAAGCGGTCGAATGTCCGTCGAACCCGCCTTTCGGCGGATTGCGTACGGCCCCGCTCTTCCTATTCTTCCGCACCGCAACAAGAGCTTCGTGGCGGCGGGAGGGTCGCCGCGGAGGGAGGAGGTCGTCGATGAACAGCGCCATTTCAGCGGATCGAATCGATTCGCAGATCATCACTCCGGGACACGAGGCGGTCGCCGCGCTGGACGGTCTTTTCGCGGATGCGAAACTCGCGGTACGCGCCCGGGTCGTCCGCGACGGCCGGATCGCCGCCGATCTGGTCGACCTCGAGCAGCGTGCCACTCACGGGCTCGCCTGGCTGGCGACCTGCATCGAAGCCCTGCGCCAGACCGTCGCCTGGGCGGAAGCGCTGGAGGCGAACGGCCGCTTCGGCGAGATCGAAGCCGACATCGCGGCGATCGCGCTCTCCGAATACCTCGCCCAGGTGTTCGGCGGCATTCCGATGAACCAGGGCGAGTTCGTCCGCCTCGCCGATCTCGGGGTCTCCGCCGAGACGGTGGCGGCGGCGCGAGTGCCGGCGATCGACCGGCTGATCGAAGCGGGCGGGCGACCGGCGGTGCGGGCCCGGCTGGTGGCGGCGATGGCGCGACTGGAAGGCGCGCCGACCTTCGGCGAGGTCGGCCTCGATCCGACCCTCGACCAGTTCCGCGACGAGATGCGCCGGCTGGCGCTCGACGAGGTCGTTCCGCACGCTCACGAATGGCATCTGAAGAACGCCTACATCCCGCTCGGGGTCGTGGAGAAGATGGCCGAGATGGGCGTCTTCGGCCTGACCATCCCGGAGGAATACGGCGGCCTCGGCCTCGGCAAGGAATCGATGTGCGTGGTCTCCGAGGAGCTGTCGCGCGCCTACATCGGCGTCGGCTCGCTCGGCACCCGCTCGGAGATCGCCGCCGAACTGATCCTCTGCGGCGGCACCGAACAGCAGAAGGCCGAATGGCTGCCGAAGATCGCCTCCGGAGAGGTGCTGCCGACCGCCGTCTTCACCGAGCCCAACACCGGCTCCGACCTCGCCTCGCTCAGGACCCGGGCGGTCCGCAGCGGCGACGCGTGGGTGGTCACCGGCAACAAGACCTGGATCACCCATCCGGTCCGCGCCGACCTGATGACCCTGCTGGTCAGGACCGACCCCGACGCCCCCGGCTACAAGGGCCTGTCGATGCTCCTGGCGCCGAAGCCGCGCGGCAGCGACGCCGAGCCGTTCCCCGCCGCCGGCATGAGCGGCGGCGAGATCGAGGTCCTCGGCTATCGCGGCATGAAGGAATACGAGATCGCCTTCGACGGCTTCACGGTTCCCGCCGACAACCTGCTCGGCGGCGTCGAGGGCCAGGGTTTCAAGCAGCTGATGCAGACCTTCGAATCGGCGCGGATCCAGACCGCGGCGCGGGCGATCGGCGTCGCACAGTCGGCGCTCGACCTCGGGTTGCGCTACGCGCAGGAGCGCGTGCAGTTCGGACGGCCGCTGATCTCGTTTCCGCGGGTTTCCGACAAACTGGCGATGATGGCCGCGGAAATCATGATCGCGCGCCAGCTGACATACTTCGCCGCGAGACAGAAAGACCACGGCCAACGCTGCGATCTCGAAGCCGGCATGGCGAAGTTGTTGGCCGCCCGTGTCGCATGGGCAGCCGCGGACAACGCGGTTCAGATACATGGAGGCAATGGCTTCGCACTCGAATACCAGATCAGCCGAATACTGTGCGACGCACGTATCCTGAACATCTTCGAAGGTGCAGCGGAAATACAGGCGCAGGTGATCGCCCGTAGGCTCCTCGACGAAAGTTCATGATGCGATTCGGCCACTCTTCGCCGAGTGCGAAGCTCCCCTGAAAATTCAGGGGTTGAAACCTGCGAGATTACGCCCAGAATGTCTGTGGAGTGGGAGTTCAGGGGATCTTCCCGCTCGGAATTGGCTTTATCACCGGCCGGATGACCTCCGGCCGGTTTTTTTGTCGTTCGACGCCGTCTCCGTTGCATTGCATACACGACGTCGGCGATCTCTCTCCCCACCGTTTACCCTTTCTCGAGTTTCCGATTGCTTGCCCGGACCGCATCTGGGATGAAGAGCCACACACGGTCATCGCAGCTCCCGGAACCGGTCGACGAAAACGTCGGCCGGTTTCGTTTCGTGTGCCCCGCTTCGCTCTCCGGATCTGGTCGAAGCCTTCCGCCCGCCCTATGGTCCCTGCGAGACGGGTGGGAGGACGGCGATGGAACGACCGGCGGAGGTGGTGCTGATCGGGATCCTCGCGGCCCTCGCGGCGGTCGTCGCTCTCGGCGTCTCGGGGTTGGCGCGGGGTGCGACGCCGGAACGCTCGCAGCGGCTGATGCGCTGGCGCATCGTCCTGCAGGCGGTCGCTCTCGTCGTGATCGCCGGGATCCTCTGGATCCGGACCTGACCCGCCCGAGACGACGGAGCCGGAGGCACGCATGGTGGTTCTCAATCGGATCTACACCCGCAAGGGCGACGACGGCACGACCGCGCTCGTCACCGGCGAGCGGCGATCGAAGTCGGACCTGAGGATCGAGGCCTACGGCAGCATCGACGAGACCAACGCCACCGTCGGCATCGCCCGCCTCCACACCCGCGCGTCGATGCCGGTCCTCGACCGGATGCTGGAGGCGATCCAGAACGACCTGTTCGATCTCGGTGCCGACCTCGCCACGCCGCCGGGAGCGGAGATGAAATGGGAGCCGCTGCGCATCGTCGCCTCGCAGGTCTCCCGGCTGGAGGCCGAGATCGATCGCCTCAACGCCGATCTCGAGCCGCTCCGCTCCTTCGTTCTGCCCGCCGGCTGTGCCGCCGCCGCCCACCTCCATCTCGCCCGGACCGTGTCGCGGCGGGCGGAACGGGTGATCGTCGCCCTCGCCCGCGAGGATGCCGCCGGCGTCGGTCCCGAGGCGGTCGCCTACGTCAACCGGCTCTCCGATTTCTTCTTCGTCGCCGCGCGCTTCGCCAACGCCCTCGCCGACGGCGACGTGCTCTGGGTGCCCGGCG
Organism: uncultured Alphaproteobacteria bacterium; assembly: GCA_937919435.1. GTDB lineage: Bacteria > Pseudomonadota > Alphaproteobacteria > Rhizobiales > Ancalomicrobiaceae > Siculibacillus. The sequence continues at coordinate 11,747 of CALFRR010000212.1, forward strand.
GAAACCGCTGATACGGCCCGTGCCCTCGGCGATCCGCACCACACGTCAATCAACTGCCCAAATCGTTCGTATGACGAATTGACACACCCCGGCCCGCTCTCTAGCGTCCGCTCACGCCTTCGTCCGGCACCGGTGGAGCGGCGGTTTTCCGCTGTCCGATCCGTGTCGACGGGAGGGAGAGGAGCGGTGCGCCGGCGGGACCGGCCTAGCGGGAGATCCACCTCATGAAGATCCTCGTACCCGTCAAACGGGTGGTCGACTACAACGTCAAGATCCGTGTCCGGCCGGACGGCTCGGGCGTCGATCTCGCCAACGTCAAGATGTCGATGAACCCCTTCGACGAGATCGCGATGGAAGAGGCGATCCGGCTGAAGGAGAAGGGCATCGCCACCGAGATCGTGGTGGTCTCGATCGGCCCGGCCCAGGCCGCCGAGACGATCCGCACCGGTCTGGCGATGGGCGGCGACCGCGGTATCCTGGTCAGGGTCGACGCCGCCGTCGAACCGCTCGCCGTCGCCAAGCTGCTGGCGAAGATCGTCGCCGACGAGAAGCCGGGGCTGGTGATCCTCGGCAAGCAGGCGATCGACGACGACTGCTCGCAGACCGGCCAGATGCTCGCCGCACTCGCCGGCCTGCCGCAGGCGACCTTCGCCTCGAAGGTCGAGGTCGCCGGCGACGAGGTCACCGTCACCCGTGAGGTCGACGGCGGTCTGCAGACCGTGGCGTTGCGCCTGCCGGCGATCGTCACCACCGACCTCCGGCTCAACGAGCCGCGCTACGCCAGCCTTCCCAACATCATGAAGGCGAAGAAGAAGCCGATCGCCGAGACCACCGCCGCCGAACTCGGCGTCGACCCCGCGCCGCGGCTCGAGGTGCTGAAGACCGCCGAACCCGCCGGTCGCAAGGCCGGTGTCCGGGTCGGCTCGGTCGCCGAACTGGTCGCCAAACTCAAGTCCGAAGTCGGCGTGATCTGAAGGAGGGCCCGTCCATGACCATTCTCGTTCTCGCCGAAACCGATGGCGCGGTCCTCAAGGACGCCACCGCCAGGACGCTCACCGCCGCCCGCGCGATCGGCGGCGACGTCCACCTGCTGCTCGCCGGCTCCGGCGTCGCCGCCGCGGCGGCCGAAGCCGCGACCCTCGACGGCGTGACCAGGGTGCTGGTCGCCGACGACGCCGCGCTCGCCCACGGCCTCGCCGAGCCGCTCGCCGCGCTGGTCGTCGGCCTCGCCGCCGGGCACGAGGCGATCGTCGCCCCGGCGACCTCGACCTGGAAGAACGTCCTGCCGCGCGTCGCCGCGCTGCTCGACGTGATGCAGATCTCCGAGATCACACGGGTCGTCGCCCCCGACACCTTCGAGCGGCCGATCTATGCCGGCAACGCCGTCCAGACCGTCCGTTCGACCGACCCGATCCGGGTCGTGACGGTGCGCACCTCGACCTTCGCCGCCACCTCCGCCGGCGGCGCGACCGCGCCGATCGAGACGGTGGCGGTCGGCGCGACCGGCCCCGCCTCGCGGTTCGTCGGCGAGGACCTGTCGGTCTCCGACCGGCCGGAGCTGACCTCGGCCAAGGTGATCGTCTCCGGCGGCCGGGCGCTCGCCAGCCGCGAGAACTTCACCACCTACATCGAGCCGGTCGCCGACCGGCTGGGGGCGGCGATCGGGGCGAGCCGCGCCGCGGTCGATGCCGGCTATGCCCCGAACGACTGGCAGGTCGGCCAGACCGGCAAGGTGGTGGCACCCGAACTCTATCTCGCCGTCGGCATTTCCGGCGCCATCCAACATCTCGCGGGCATGAAGGATTCGAAGGTGATCGTAGCGATCAACAAGGACGAGGAGGCGCCGATCTTCCAGGTCGCCGACTACGGACTGGTCGCCGATCTCTTCACCGCACTGCCCGAACTCGCCGCGGCACTGGGTGAGACCGGAAAGTGACGCCTCCGGCAATTCGTTGCTCGAGACCTAGGGATGACGCCCGGACGGCTTGCCGTCCGGGCGTCGCGTTCTAAGATCGGGCGGCCGCGGGACCTCGACGAGGAGGAGCGCGGAACGGCCTTTCGGGGGGAGTGGCCGTTCGGCGTGCACGAGGACCGACGTTGCATGTACGGGCAGGGCTGTCTATCAGGAAGCGGGGCAGGCCCGCACCGATCGTATCGACCGAGGCGGCAATACCGAACGCGACCACTCGAGACCGAGGTCACCATGGGGTTCGATATCAAACGTGTCGGCGTGATCGGCGCCGGGCAGATGGGCAGCGGTATCGCCCACGTCTGTTCCCTCGCGGGCTATGACGTGTCGCTCAACGACACGTCCACCGAGCGCATCCAGACCGGACTCGCCACCGTCAACGGCAACATGACCCGGCAGGTGAACAAGGGCCACATCACCGACGCCGAGCGCATCGCCGGCCTGGCCCGCATCCAGCCGGCGGTCAATCTCGACGCCCTCGCCGAATGCGACATCGTGATCGAAGCGGCGACCGAGAACGAGCAGGTCAAGCGCAAGATCTTCCAGCAGCTCTGCCCGGTGCTGAAGCCCGAGACGCTGCTCGCCACCAACACCTCGTCGATCTCGATCACCCGCCTCGCCGCCTCGACCGACCGGCCTGAGAAGTTCGTCGGCGTCCACTTCATGAACCCGGTGCCGCTGATGCAGCTGGTCGAGCTGGTCCGGGGCATCGCCACCGACGACCACACCTTCGATCTCTGCAAGAAGTTCGTCGCCCGGCTCGGCAAGGTCTCGACCGTCGCCGAGGACTTCCCGGCCTTCATCGTCAACCGCATCCTGCTGCCGATGATCAACGAGGCGATCTACACCCTCTACGAGGGCGTGGGCACGGTCGAGGCCATCGACACGGCGCTGAAGCTGGGCGCCAACCATCCGATGGGCCCGCTGGAGCTGGGCGACTTCATCGGCCTGGACACGGTCCTGTCGATCATGAACGTGCTGCACGAGGGCCTGGCCGACTCCAAGTACCGGCCCTGCCCGCTCCTGGTGAAGTACGTCGAGGCCGGATGGCTCGGCCGCAAGACCCAGCGCGGCTTCTACGACTATCGCGGCGAGAAGCCGATCCCGACCCGCTGAGCCCGTCCCGGGCCCGCTCCCCGTCTCCCCGACGCGCCCGAAGACCTCCGGGCGCGTCGAGCGTCTTCGGAGCCGCCATGACCAGCCGTCCCCGGGCCACCCTCGTCGGGCTCGCCGCCGTCCTGATGTGGTCCGGTCTGTCGACGCTGACCGCCGTCTCCGGTGCGGTGCCGCCGTTCCTGCTCAACACCCTGACCTTCGGCCTGTCCGGCGTCGCCGCGACGATCTGGCTGATCGCGACCGGCCGGGCCGGCGTGCTGCGTCAGTCGCCGCGGGTCTGGCTGCTCGGGGTCGCCGGTCTGTTCGGCTATCACGCGCTCTATTTCGCAGCGCTGCGCCATGCCCCGCCGGTCGAGGCGAGCCTCGTCAACTACCTCTGGCCGCTGCTGATCGTCGTCCTGTCGGGCCTGCTGCCGGGCGAACGGCTGAAGCCCCATCATCTCCTCGGCGCGGCACTCGGTCTCCTCGGCGCGGTGGCGGTGGTGACCAAGGGGCGGGCGATCGCCATCGATCCGGCGCATGTGACCGGCTACCTCTGCGCGGCCGCCGCGGCGTTCTTCTGGTCGGGCTATTCGGTGCTGTCGCGACGGGTCGGCGAAGTGCCGACCGCGACCGTCGCCGGCTTCTGCCTCGCCACCGCGGCACTGTCGCTGCCCTGCCATCTCCTGTTCGAGACGACGGTCTGGCCGCAGGGGACCGGCCAATGGGGCGCGGTGGTCGGTCTCGCGGTGTTCCCGCTCGGCCTCGCCTTCTTCGCCTGGGACCGCGGCGTGAAGCGCGGCGACATCCAGGTGCTCGGCGCGGCGAGCTACCTCGCACCGCTGCTCTCCACCCTGCTGCTGATCGTCACCGGCCACGGGACGCTCGACGCCTCGATCGGCTTCGCCGCGGCGGCGATCACCCTCGGAGCGATCGTCGCCTCGCTCGACATGATCCGCCGCCGGGCGCCGTCATCGGCCGAGTGAGCCGCCGCGCGGCCGCGGCCGCCAGTCGGCGGGCGCCATCTCGAAGCCGGCGAAGTCGAAGCCCGGCGCCACCGTGCAGCCGACCAGCGTCCAGCGCCCGAGCGAGGTCGCGGTCTGCCAGGCGTGCGCCGGGACGATCGCCTGCGGTCGTTGATCCCGCAGGAGATCGGGACCGAGGTGGACGCTCCGGGCGTCGTGGCCGTTCTCCGAGACGGTCAGCGCCAGCGGCCCGCCGGCGTACCAGTGCCAGATCTCGACCGCATCGACCCGGTGCCAGTGGGAGACCTCGCCGGCCGGCAGCAGGAAATAGATCGCGGTCGAGCGCGCCCGTCCGTCCGGCCCGTCGACGTCGCGGAAGGTCTCGCGGAAGTGGCCGCCTTCCGGATGCGGCGCGAGATCGAGGCGGCGGATCACCTCTTCGGCCGAAAGCGCGTCGTCGAGCATCGTCGCGGATCTCCTCAGGACCGGTTCTTCAGTTCGCGGAGCGTGGCGAAGACCTGCACCGGATCGAAGCCGGAAAGCCCGACCGCCGCCTGCAGCGCCGGTTCGCCGGCCCTGAGGAACGGATTGGCGGCGCGTTCGGCGGCGATCGTGGTCGGCAGGGTCGGCAGCCCCTCGTCGGTGAGCGACCGCACCTCGGCGACCCGCGCCTTCAGGACCGGATTGTCCGGATCGACGCCGAGCGCGAAACGGCCGTTGGCCAGGGTGTATTCGTGGCCGCACCACACCCTGGTGTCGCCGGGCAGCGCCGCGAGCCGGCACAGGCTCGCCCACATCTCCTCCGGCGTGCCCTCGAACAGCCGGCCGCAGCCGAGCGAGAACAACGTGTCGCCGACGAACACGTGGCCGTCGCGCGGCAGGTGATAGGCGACGTGGCCGCGGGTGTGGCCGGGGGTGTCGATCATCTCGACCGGGGTCCGGCCGAGGAACAGCGGCGCACCCGGCGCCATCGCCAGATCGACCGCCGGGATACGGTGGGCGTCGGCGGCGTTGGCCACCACCCGGGCCCCGTGCCGCGCCTTCAGCGCGGTGACCGCGGCGACGTGGTCGCCGTGATGATGGGTGACGAAGACGTCGGTCAGGCGCCACCCGGTCTCCTCCAGTGCGTCGGCGATCGCTTCCTCTTCCGGCGCGTCGATCGCGGCGGTGGCCCCGGTCTCGTCGTCGTGGACGAGCAGGCCGTAGTTGTCTTCACGGGCCGGAAACTGGCGGACGGTGATCATGGGCGGACTCCCGTGGCGGAATCGGTCGGGTGCGCCGCGGCGCGTCTCGACCGGTGACGCCTCGACGACTAACATCCCCGGCGGGCGATGGCGACCGCGGAAGGTCGCAGCGCCGGAGGGATCGGACGAAACGCATGTTCCTCGACGTGGTCGACCTCAGGAACTTCTACGGCGGACCGCTCGGCGGCCTCGTCCGCCGCATGCTCCGGGCCAAGCTGCAGGAGATGTGGCCGAAGGTCGCCGGCGACCGGATGCTCGGCATCGGCTATGCGACGCCGTTGCTCAGGCCGTTCCTCGGCCGGGCCGAGCGGGTGCTCGGCTTCATGCCGGCCCGCCAGGGGGTGGTCAACTGGCCGTCCGAGGGCCCCTCGGCGACCGCCCTGGTCGACGAGACGGCGCTGCCGCTGCCCGACAGCTCGGTCGACCGGGTGCTGATCGTCCATACCCTCGAGATGGCCGACGACCCGAGCGAGGTGCTGCGCGAGGTCTGGCGGGTGATGGCGCCGGGCGGCCGTCTGATCTGTGTCGTCCCGAACCGCACCGGCCTGTGGGCCCGGCTCGAGAAGACGCCGTTCGGCTACGGCCTGCCGTTCAGCCAGGGCCAGCTCGATTCGTTGCTGAAGGACGCGCTGTTCTCGCCGATCGACTGGCGCGGCGCGCTCTACATGCTGCCCTCGACCCGGTCGTGGGCGCTGACCCTGGCCGGCCCGCTCGAACGGATCGGAACGCGGACCTGGCCGACCTTCGCCGGCGTCCTGGTGGTGGAGGCGACCAAACAACTCTACCAGGGGATTCCGGCCCGCACCGGTAGCCACCGGATGCGGGCCGCCCCGGTGTTCCGTCCGGCCCTCGCCCGGACCACCCATCCGAAACTGCACGACTGATCGGCGACGATCCGGCGCGCTCGCCATCGCCCGATCTCCTCGCCCGGCTCGCCGCGCCGGCCCGATCCCGCGTCGCAACATCGCCGCCGCATCACGCAGCGACGCGGCCCCGCACCGAACGAAACTCCGGTCTGGAACCGGGCGCGGGCGATCTTCCGCCTCGATCTCGACACGCTCGTCGGTTTCGATGGCCCCGTCGGCCGCCCCCCGCGGACTCGACAGCCCCCGCACTGCGGCGCAATCTTCGCGAAGGCACGATTCGCCCGCCGCCCGCCCTCGATCGCCCCGGACACCGCCATGGCGTCGCCCGACGACTTCACCGCCCCGGACCGGCCCGCCGTCGCCGACGGACGGCTCGGTCGGATCGTCGGTGCCTATCTCCTCGCCTGCCTCGCCGCATCGCTGGTGCGCACCGTCGGCCTGATCCTCGAGGAGAGCATCGGCCGCGGCTTCGCCACCGTGCTCGGCGAAAACGGCGCGGCGGCGCTGGTCCTGGTGCCGGTCGCCTCGACGATCGTGATCTTCGTCGCCGCCGCGCCCTTCGCCACCGCCTGCCTGATGGTCGCCGAGAGCCGTCGCTGGCGCTCGCCGATCGGCTATCTCGTCGCCGGCGCGGCGATCGGACCGGCCACCCAGATCCTGGTCGCGATCTTCGACGGCTCGACCGCGGTGCCCTCGGCCGGGCTCTCCGCCCTCGCCGCGGCCTCCGGCGCGACCGGCGGCTGGGTCCACTGGCTGGTGGCGGTGCGCTCCGCGCCGCCGGCGCCGCGGCTCCGCCGCGAGCCGGCCACCGACTTCGACGACGCCGAGTCGAGCCCGCCATGATCCCGCTCGACCGCCTGTTGTGGCGGCTCTTCGTGGCGAGTTGCGGCTTCTCGGTCGCGGTCGTCGCCGCCCTCGCCGCCACCGTGGTGGCCGCCCTGTCGCTCACCCGCTTCGGCCTCCAGGCCGGCGACGCCGCCGACGGAGGTTCGACGATCGCCCTTTTCGGATGGCCGCTCGCCGGGATCTCGCACATCGCCGACTTCGCCGGCACGGTCTTCGCCGGTTGGCTCGCCTTCGCGGTTCTCGCCGAGGTCTTCGCCCTGCGCGGGCTCCTCGTCCACCTCGTCGCCTTCGCCGGCGTCGCCGCCGCGGTGAACCTGCTCGAACCCGCCGCCACCGACGGCGCCGTCCGCTTCGCCGCGGCGATCGGCTTCGTCGCCGGCTTCGCCCACTGGCTGATCGCCGGGCGCACGGCCGGCTTCCGCCCCACCACGCGCACCCTCGCTCCGCGACCGCCCGGAGACGCGCCGTGACACACTCTATACATAGGACGTCGTACCTCATGCGATTGCGGACCGCCCGCATCGCCGCGACGTCCGCCCCGAGGAGCCGTCCATGATTCCTTCCTCGTCCCCCGCCGTGGCGGTGATCTCCTCGCAGGTCGGCCGCGGCGCCATCGGATCGCGCGCCACCACCTTCATCCTCGAACGGCTCGGTCTGACCGTCTGGCTGGTGCCGACCATCTGGTTGCCCTGGCATCCCGCCTATGGCGGCGCCCGGCGACTGGTGCCCGACGACGGCGACTTCGCCACCACGCTGGCCGATCTGGCCGAATGCGAGGCGGCACCGGAGATCGCCACCGTCCTGACCGGCTATTTCGCCACCCCCGAACAGGTCGAGGCCTCCGCCCGCTTCGTCGAACGGCTGCGCCTGGTCACCCCCGGCCTGCGGGTCCTGGTCGATCCGATCGTCGGCGACGGCAACGCCCTCTACGTGCCCGAGCCGGTCGCCGTCGCGGTCCGCGACCGCCTGCTGCCGCTCGCCGACGTCACCACCCCGAATCTCTTCGAGGTCGGTTGGTTGACCGGCCGCTCGGTCGCCACCCAGGCCGAGGCGATCGCCGCCGCCCGCGCGCTCGGCGTGCCGACCGTCGCGGTGACCTCCGCTCCGGCGCTGATGGCCCGGTCGATCGCCACCCTGCTGGTCACCCCCGATGCCGCCGTGGCCTTCGAACACCAGCGGATCGACGGCATCCCGCACGGCACCGGCGATCTCGTCGCCGCCCTGCTCGCCGCCCATCTGACCAGAGGCATCGGCCCCGAAGACGCGGTGAACCGCGCCGTTTCCAGCGCCTTCGACGTGATCGCCCGGACCGCCAGGGCCGGCGCCGACGAACTCGTCCTGACCGCCGCTCAGGACGCGCTCGTCCGCTCGCTCGCCCAGATCTCGGTCCGCCGGATCGGCGAGACCGCGGTCGTCCGCCGCCCGCCGCCGCGCTCCGCGCCCGCCGACTGACCCGCGAGGCGACCCCGATGACGATCCCGGTCCCCGCCGCGGCACACCCCGCCGACGCGATCCTCGCCGGCATCGACGGATGCCGGGCCGGCTGGATCGTCTGCCGGATCCGCGCCGAAGGACCGATCGCCCCGCGCATCGACGTCGTCGCCCGCCTCGCCGAACTCTTCGACGCCGCCGATGCGCCCGCCCTCACCGCGATCGACATGCCGATCGGCCTGCCCGAGCGGATCGGCGTGGGCGGCCGAGGACCCGAGCGGCTGATCCGCCCTCTGCTCGGAGAACGTCAGTCGTCGGTCTTCTCGATTCCGTCGCGTGCCGCGGTCTTCGCCGGCGAGGGCCGGGTCGACGCCGACGCCTGGCTGGAGACCTGCCGGGTGGCGCTCGCCACCTCCGAGCCGCCGAAGAAGGTGTCGCGCCAGGGCTTCGGCCTCTTCCCGAAGATCCGCGAGCTCGACCGGCTGCTCGATCCGGAGAGGGCGACGCGGATCGTCGAGAGCCATCCGGAACTGGCCTTCCGGCAGATCGCCGGCGGCCGGGCGATGGCCCTGCCGAAGAAGGTCGAAAACCGCCCGAATCCGCCCGGTCTCGACGAGCGCCGCGATCTGCTCGCCGCCCACGGCTTCGACCGCGCCCTGTTCGACGGTCCGCCGCCGCGCGGTGCCGGCCCCGACGACCTCCTCGACGCCTGCGTGCTGGCGCTGGTCGCCCGCCGGATCCGCGCCGGGATCGCCGAGAGCTTTCCGCCCGATCCGACCTGCGACGCCCGCGGCCTGCCCGTCCGCATCGTCGCCTGAGGCCTCCGCCTTCCGCTCTACGACCAAGGCGGCATGGACGCGGCCCCTTCCTTCGGCGAGGGAATCGGGACGGGTCGACGAGGGGGAACACGCGATGACCAAGACCGCTGCCGGCAACTTCTTCGAGGACTTCCGGCTGGGGCAGGTGCTCCGCCACGCCACTCCGAAGACCCTGACCGCGGGCGACGTCGCCCTCTACGGCGCGCTCTACGGCGGCCGCTCGGCGGTTCAGTCGTCCGATGCCTTCGCCCGGGCGATCGGCTATCCCGCGGCACCGATCGACGATCTCCTGGTGTTCCACACAGTCTTCGGCAAGACGGTGCCGGACGTGTCGCTGAACGCGGTGGCCAATCTCGGTTACGCCGGCTGCCGGTTCCTCGCCCCGGTCTATCCCGGCGACACCCTGTCGACCGTCTCCGAGGTGATCGGCCTCAAGCAGAATTCGAACGGCAAGACCGGAGTCGTCTACGTCCGGTCGGTCGGCAGCCGCGACGACGGCACCGAGGTCCTCGACTACGTCCGCTGGGTGATGGTCCGCAAACGCGACGAGGCGGCGAACGTGCCGGAGGAGCTGGTGCCGACCCTGCCGGCGGCGCTGGAGCCGGAGGATCTCGGCTCGGCGGTGCCGCTGCTCGACCCGGAGGCCTGGGACGACGACCTCTCCGGCAGCCGCCACCGCTTCGCCGACTACACGGTCGGCGAGACCATCGACCACGTCGACGGCATCACCGTCGAAGAGGCCGAGCACATGCTCGCCACCCGCCTCTACCAGAACACCGCCCGCGTCCACTTCAACCAGTGGAGCGAGGGCCAGGGCCGATTCGGTCGACGTCTGATCTACGGCGGCCACGTCATCTCGCTCGCCCGCGCCCTGTCGTTCAACGGGCTGGCCAACGCCTTCCACGTCGCCGCGATCAACGGCGGCCGCCACGTCGCCCCGCTGTTCGCCGGCGGCACCGTCTTCGCGTGGTCGCAGGTTCTGGCGAAGGCCGAACTGCCCGGCCGCGACGACGTCGGCGCCCTGCGCCTGCGCACCATCGCCACCAGAGACAGGCCCTGCGCCGATCTTCCCGCGAGGATCGAGGGCGGCGACTACGATCCCGCGGTGATCCTCGATCTCGACTGGTGGGTCCTGCTGCCGCGCTGACCCCTCCGAAATGTCACTGAATGGCGTTCGACGCGAGGCGGGTGTACGACTCGCCTCACGGTCGCGTGAGCGTTCATGCTTTTGGACGTTTTGACGCACCCGCACGAATAGGGTTAGAACGCTTCCATCAAGCGCCACTCGCCGTCGATGGCCTCATCCCGCGAGTCCATCGCCGAGCCGATCCAACCCCGAGGGATCCAAGGCAGGCCGATGTCGACAAAGAGCAAATCCGGCAGCGGGGTCGAGCGCCCCCTCTCGCCTCACCTCTTCATCTACGCGCCGAGCTGGACGATGGTGATGTCCGTCGTTCATCGCGGAACCGGCGCCGCGCTCTACTTCGGCACTCTGCTGCTCGCCGCCTGGCTGATCGCCGTCGGCGCCGGCAAGTCGACCTACGACACCGTGTCCTGGATGTTCAACACCTGGCTCGGCCAGCTCGTGTTGCTCGGTTTCGCCTGGTCGCTGCTCTGCCACCTGCTCGGCGGCATCCGCTTCCTCATCTGGGATCTCTGCTACGGCTTCGGCGAGAAGGAGCGTCGGTGGCTCGCCATCGGCACCTACATCGGCTCGGGCGTGCTGACGGTCCTCGTCTTCATCATCGGCTACATCGTGAAGTGAGGTGAGGAGATGAGCATGCGCACCCCCCTCTCCCGCGTCATCGGCCGCGGTTCCGCGAAGTTCGGCACCGAGGACTACTGGGTCCAGCGGGTCACCGCGGTCGCCCTGGTTCCGCTCGGTATCTTCTTCGTCTTCCTGATCCTCTGCGTCGTCGGCGCGCCCTACGAGAAGGCCGTCGCCGTCCTCGGCTCGCCCTGGGCCGCGATCCCGCTGGGCGCCACGGTGATCGCCGCGGTGCTCCACATGCGGATCGGCATCCAGGTCATCATCGAGGACTACACCCCCAGTGACCTCGGCAAGACCGCGTTCATTCTCTTGAACAACTTCTTCTCGGCGCTGGTCGCTCTGGCGATCCTCTGGGCGGTCGCGAAACTCTCGTTCGGGATGTGAGGAACATGGCCGCTACAGCTTCCACCACCGCTCCGGGCATCGCCGGAGCCGCCTATCCCTTCGTCGACCACACCTTCGACGTGGTCGTCGTCGGTGCCGGCGGCGCGGGCCTGCGCGCCGTCACCGGCGCCTCCGAGGCCGGTCTGAAGACCGCCTGCATCACCAAGGTGTTCCCCACCCGCTCCCACACCGTGGCGGCGCAGGGCGGCATCGCCGCGTCGCTGTCCAACATGGGCCGCGACGACTGGCGCTTCCACATGTACGACACCGTCAAGGGCTCCGACTGGCTCGGCGACCAGGACGCGATCGAGTACCTCGTCCGCAACGCGCCCGACGCCGTCTACGAGCTCGAGCACTGGGGCGTGCCGTTCTCGCGCACCGAAGGCGGCAAGATCTACCAGCGTCCGTTCGGCGGCATGACCACCGACTACGGCGCCGGCATCGCGCAGCGCACCTGCGCCGCCGCCGACCGTACCGGCCATGCGATGCTGCACACGCTCTACGGCCAGTCGCTGCGCTTCGGAGCGGAGTTCTTCATCGAGTACTTCGCCATCGACCTGATCATGGATGCCGACGGCG
>CALFRR010000213.1 GCA_937919435.1 uncultured Alphaproteobacteria bacterium
GCTGGAGCCCGGCAATCGGGCGGCGGCGGTCAATCTGGTCAATCTGGAGACGGCGCGGGGCGACGTCGCCGCGGCGATGACCCGGGCACTCGAGGCGACCCGGCGGCATCCCGGCGACGCCGGCGTGCAGGCGGTGGCGAGCGACGCGCTGAGGGCCGCCGGGCGTCACCAGCAGGCGGTGGCGCTCGCCGAACGGGCGGTGCGGCTGGCACCGAAGGAAGCGAAACACCGGGTCACCCTCGGCCGCAACCGAGCCGCCGCCGGCGACCGGGAGGGCGCGGCGCGGGCCTGGGAGGAGGCGCTGGCGCTCGATCCGAACGAAGCCGATGCGCTCTCCAATCTCGGCGTCCACGAACGCAGCCACGGCGAGACCGGGCTCGCCCTGTGGTTCGCCCGGGCGGCGGTGGCGGCCCGGCCCGACCATGCCGACGCCTGGAGCAATCTCGGCATCGCCGCCGGCGAACGCGAGCGGCCGGACGAGGCGCGCGACGGTTTCGCCCGGGCGATCGAACTGCGGCCGTCGCATGCCGACGCGCGGATGGCGCTGGGCATGTCGCTGCTCGGCGAGGGCCGGTTCGCCGAGGGGCTGCCGGACTACGAATGGCGGCTGAAGTCGACGCGGCTCGGGCTCGACACCCGGCCGGCGCGGATCCCGCCGTGGCGCGGCGAGGATCCGCGCGGGCGGCGCTTCCTGATCGTCGCCGAGCAGGGCTTCGGCGATGCGATCCAGTTCGTCCGCTATGCCGCGGTGCTGAAGGAGATGGGCGCGGCATCGGTCCACGTCGGCGCGCGCAACCGGCTGAAGCGTCTGCTCGCCACCTGCACCGGGGTCGACGGGTTGGTCGGCGAGGGCGAGAGCCTGCCGCAGGTCGATTTCCACGCCCATATGATGAGCCTGCCCTATCTGACCGGAACCCGGCTCGGCTCGATCCCCGGGCGCACGCCCTATCTCGCCGCCGATCCCGACCGGGTCACCCGTTGGGCGGAGCGTCTGGCACGCGGCGACGGTTTCCGGGTGGGACTGGTCTGGCAGGGCAATCCCGATCCGCAGGTCGACCGCGGCCGGTCGATCCCGCTGGCGCTCCTCGAGCCGCTGGCGCGGATCCCGGGGGTGCGGCTGATCTCGCTGCAGAAGGGCGACGCGGCCGAGCAGATCGCTGCGGTCGCCGACCGGATGACGGTGGAGAGCCTCGGCGACGAGTTCGATTCGGGGCCGGACGCCTTCCTCGACACGGCGGCGGTGATCGCCAATCTCGATCTGGTGGTGGCCACCGACACGGCGGTGCCGCATCTGGCGGGCGCGCTCGGACGGCCGGTGTGGCTGCTGCTCAAGGCGCAGCCGGAGTGGCGCTGGCTCGCCGACCGGGTCGACACGCCGTGGTATCCGACGATGCGGCTCTACCGGCAGAACCGCGAGGAGCCGATCGACGAGACCCGGTGGCGGGCGCCGGTCGAGCGGCTCGCCGCCGATCTCGCCCGGCTGGTCGACGGCGACCGTTCGCGGCTGTTCGACCGCGCGCCGCCGCCGTCGGCGCCGCGGCGGGCGAAGGTGCCGATCGAGACGCGGTTCGCCGCGGCGCTCGCCGCCCATCGGGCGGACCGCAAGATCGAGGCGCGCCACGCCTATGCCGAGATTCTCGCCGAGGACGGCCGCAACGGCGAAGCGCTGCACATGACCGCGGCGCTGGCGCTCCAGGACGGGCGGTGGGCGCGGGCACTGTTCTTCTGCGGCGCGGCATCGCGGGCCGGGCTCGACACGCCGGAACTCGCCTCCAACACCGGAGTGGCGCTGCGCAACCTCGGTCGTCTCGCCGAGGCGGAGCGGGTGCTGCGTCGGGTGATGGCGGCCGAGCCGACCGCCGAGACGGCGCTGACGCTGGCCAACGTGCTGCGCGATCAGGATCGGGCGGAAGCGGCGGTGGAGGCGGCGAAGACCGCGGTCAAGCTGGCGCCGAAGTCGATCAAGGCGTTGCGGGCGCTGGGCAACGCGCTGCGCGACCACCAGGACGCGGAGCTGGCGCTGCGGGTCTTCCAGCGGGCGGTGAAGATCGATCCGAACGACGCCGAGATGCGGCTCGACCATGCCCATGCGCTGCTCCAGGCGGGCCGCTACGAGGCGGGTTTCGCCGAATACGAATGGCGCTGGAAGAGTTCAGAGCTGATCCCCCACATCCATGCGGCGCCGCTCTGGGACGGCAAGCGGATGTCGGGAAAGCGCCTGTTCGTCCACGGCGAACAGGGGCTCGGCGACCAGATCCAGTTCCTGCGGTTCGTCGGCCTCGCCGCCGAGCGTGGGGCGCGGGTGACGGTGGCGGTGCGACCCGGACTGGTGGAACTCGCCCGGTCGCTGATCCTGCCGAAGGGAGCGGAGGTCGAGGTGATCGCCGAAGGCGACGAGCCGCCGCCGCACGACGCCCAGGTGCCGCTGCTCGGTCTGCCGCTGGCGCTCGGCCTCGGGATCGGCGGGCTGCCGGGCAAGGTGCCCTACCTCGCCGCCGATCCGAAACGGGTGAAGGCGTGGCGCGCCCGGCTCTCCGGCGACGACCGGCTGACCGTCGGTCTGGTCTGGCAGGGCAATCCGGCGGCGCGGGCGGATCGCGGGCGGTCGCCGCCGCTCGCCGTGCTCGAGCCGCTGCTGAAGCTCGACGGCATCCGGATCGTCGCGCTGCAGAAGGAGCACGGCCTCGACCAGATCGCGGCGAGCCCCTTCGCCGATCGCATCGAGCGGCCGGGCGAGGACTTCGACGCCGGTCCGCACGCCTTCCTCGACACCGCCGCGGCGATGAAGGCGATCGACCTCGTCGTCTCCTCCGATACCGCCGCGGTCCATCTCGCCGGTGCACTGGGCCGTCCGGGGCTGGTGATGCTGAAACACGCGGCCGACTGGCGCTGGCTCGAACGGCGCGACGACACACCGTGGTATCCGAGCCTGACGCTGGTCCGCCAGACGCGGCCCGGGGACTGGGCCTCGGTCGCCGCGCGGATCGCCGAAGTGGTCGCCGAGGAGGCGGCGGCGCGGCGGGGGGCGAAGCGATGACCGAAGAAGAGGTCGCCCGGCTGCTCTCCACGGCGCTCGCCCGGCATCGGGCGGGAGCCCATCGCGAAGCGCTCGCCGACTACGGCCGGGTGCTCGCCGCCCATCCCGAACATCCGGATGCGCTCAATCTGGCGGCCTCGGCGCTGCGTTCCTCGGGCGATCTCGCCGGGGCGCTCGGTCTCGCCCGCCGGGCGGCGGCGGCGGCGCCGGACCGGGCCGACGTCGCCTACAACCTCGGCAACGCGCTCTCCGCGGCGGGCGCCCTGGTCGAGGCGGCGGCGGCCTTCGAGCACACGCTCGACCTCGATCCGACCCACGCCGAAGCGTCCGCCAATCTCGGCATCGTCCACGCCCGGCGCGGCGACGTCGCGGCGGCGGGGTCCGCCTATCGCCGGGCCCTGGCGATCGATCCCGATCAGCGGATCGCCGGGATCAATCTCGCCAATCTGCTCGGCGACACCGGCCGGACCTGGGAGGCGACCGATCTCGCCCGCGAGATGGTGCGCCGCCATCCCGGCCTGGCCGAGGCCCATTACGATCTGTCGCTGCTGCTGTTCCGGCGCGGCGACTGGGCGACCGCGGCGGCCGAATACGAGTGGCGCTGGAAGACCGCGGAGTTCTCCTCGCCGGTGCGCCATGCCGACCTCCCCGATTGGGACGGGACACCGTTCCGGGGCCGGTTGCTGGTGCATGCGGAACAGGGGCTCGGCGACACCATCCAGTTCGCCCGGTTGCTGCCGCTCGCCGCCTCGCTCGGGATGAAGATCTCGTTCGAGGTGCCGACCGTGCTGGTGGCGCTGCTCTCCGGGATCGCCGGTGCCGATCTGGTCGGCGACAGGATCGAGGCCAAGGGCCATGCGGCGCAGACGCCGCTGCTCGGTCTGATCCACCGGTTGCGACTGACCCTCGGATCGTTCCCGGCCGTGGTGCCCTATCTCTCCGCCGACCCGAAACGGGTCGTCCGCTGGCGCGAACGGCTGGCGCCGGACGGCGCACCGATCGTCGGGGTGGGCTGGCGCGGCAATCCGAACTCGCCGGCCGACCGCGGCCGCAGTCTCGCCTCGCTCGCCGCGCTGGCGCCGCTCGCCGACTCCGGCCGGCGGCTGATCGCCCTGCAGAAGCTCGACCGCAGCGAGATCGAGGCGGCCGAGGTGCCGACCGGATGGCGGGTCGCCGGCGATCACGGTTTCCTGGTCGAGCATCCCGGCCCGACCTTCGACATCGGGCGCGATGCCTTCCTCGACACCGCGGCGGTGATGATGTCGGTCGACCGGGTGGTCAGCGTCGACACCTCGCTGGTTCACCTCGCCGGAGCCTTGGGACGGCCGACCTCGGTGTTGCTGAAGCGGGTGGCCGACTGGCGTTGGCTCGAGGGGCGCGACGACTGCCCGGCCTATCCGACGATGCGGCTGCACCGGCAACAGCAGGCCGGCGACTACACCGCGCCGATCGAGGCGGTGGCGGCGCTGCTCGCCGCCGGTTGAGCCGCTGCGCCGGGCGGGCGACGAGACTCGGGATTTCCGCGGTTCCGTGGTGCATGATTCGCGGGGCGAATCGCCGGCCCGCCCGAACGGCGGCGTGAGTCTCCGGGGCGCCGGACGAGATGGGGGAGGACCGTCGGACCGGTGCGAACCGGTGGACGGCCTCGGTCGAGGAGGGGAATCGACATGGCCCGAGCGAAGAGCAAGGTCGCCGCGAGCACGCCTCGGGGCCTCGCGGCCCTGGTGACGCCGTCGACCAAGGCGGAGAAGTACGAGAGGCTCGACCGGTTCATCGAGAGCCTGTGGGGCGACGTCTACGAGGAACCGCCCTCGGCGATGCACGACCGCTTCACCGCCGAAGCCTGGGAACGCGCCAAGGAACTGTTCGCGCTGCCCAAGGGCTCGAAGATCCTCGACATCGGCTGCGGCCAGGGGGTGGCGCTCAAGTACTTCCTGCGCGACGAGATGGAGCCGATCGGCATCGCGATCGGCACCGACGTCGAAGTCTGCCGGGCGAACGGCCATCCGGCGATCGAGATGGATCTGACCTTCCTCGATTTTCCCGACGGGACCTTCGATCTGGTGTGGTGCCGCCACGTGCTGGAGCACAGCGTCGCCCCCTACTTCAGCCTCGCCGAGGTGCGGCGGGTGCTGCGTCCCGGCGGCTGGGCCTACATCGAGGTGCCGGCCCCCGACACCGCCTGCCGGCATCAGGACAACCCGAACCACTACAGCGTCCTGACCAGGTCGATGTGGCTGTCGTTGATGGGACGCGCCGGCTTCAAGCGGGTGCAGATGGCCGAGCGCAAGTTCGAGGTGCCGGCCGGGCCGGACCTCTACTGGTCGTTCTTCGTCTTCACCGACTGACCGGGGCGGGCGGCGCTACGGCCCGACCGGCCGACGTCCGTTCGGGCCTGCCTTCGTTCGCGATGTTTCGAAAGAGTCGAAACGGCGTGAACCCGGTATCAGGCGAGGTCGAGGACGATCCGCTTCATCGCCGCGGCGGTCGCCGCCCAGGTGAAGCCGGCGAGCTTCTCCGCTCCGGCGAGGCCGATCGTACGGGCGGCGGCGCGGTCGGCATGGACGCGTTCCAGCGTCTCGACGATCTCTTCGACCGAGCTCTCGCCCCAGCCGGCGGTGCCGCCGACACCGGCGCCGGCCCCGGCGACCGCGCTCTGGGCGCGCAGCGGGAGGCAGACGCCGTCCTCGATCAGATCGAGATGGCCGGTGTTGGCCGAGAGGATGGTCGGCACGCCGCAGGCCATGCATTCCATCGCCACCAGATTGGTGCCGCCCTCCGACCGGTTGGGGAACAGGGCGACGTCCATCTCGCGCAGGATCGGCGGCATGAAGGCGTTGGGTACCGCGCCGAGATCGAGGAACTGGCTCTCCGGAATGCCGTTGGCGCGGGCCCAGGCGCCGGCGTCGACCGTCTTGCCGGCGGCGTCGAAGACGATCGGCGCAGCCCGGCGGGAATGATCGAGGGTGCGGGCGAACTGCGGCCACGGGCTGTGCCAGGCGGTGACCAGCAGGGCCTCGGGGTGGCGCTTCGCGAATTCGGCGAAGGCGGCGACCACCAGATCCTGACCCTTGCGCAGTTCGAGCTTGCCGCCGGAGAAGACCAGGAAGCGGTCGGCGTATTTGCCGAGCCGCGGCGCCGGATGGAACAGGGTCGGGTCGATGCCCTGGATGACGGTCACGACATTGTCGACGCCGTATTCGCGCAGGATCTGCTCGTTCCAGGTGGAACCGGCGACGATCAGCGGGAAGGCCTTGGCGCGGGCGACGGTCTCGGCGTCGAGCTGCGGCATCTCGAAGAACACCACGCCGACGTCGGGCGCACCGGCGAGGCGGACGCCGTGGGCGGCCGGGGTGCTGCGGAAATCGTTGCCGAGGGCGCAGAGCACCGGCGAATCGACCGCCAGGGTCCGGCCGGCGCGGCCGGCGAGTTCGGCGAGCAGCGCGTTCGACCGGCGGACGAAGGGATCGAGGGCGCGTCGGCGCAGCCGGTCGACGGAAATCTGGTCCTCGCCGATGGCGAAGGAGCAGAAGGCCTCGACGTCGGGATCGCCGGCCCAGTGGAGGGCGAGGTTGAGGCCGTAGACACCCCAGCCGAAGAAGCTAGAGATGCCCCAGTGGATGATCGCCCGCCGCATCGTCCGCCGTCTCCCCGGAGCGGTCGGCGGGATTTCGAGGGTCGAATCAGCATCGCCGGCCGCAGATCCTTCCCTAATGCGGGCGGAGCGCGGCGTCGACGTCGGGAGACCCCGCCGCGGCACCGGACCGCGAGGGTCCGAGGCCGCGGTGAGGCCGCGATCAGGCGGCGAGGCGGGCGGCGATCAGGCTCTTCAGCTTCGCGAGGTCGGCGGCGAACAGCCGGATGCCCTCGGCGAGCTTTTCGGTCGCCATCGCGTCCTCGTTCATCGCCCAGCGGAACGAGCGCTCGTCGTGGCGGACCCAGGTGGGCGCCTCGAAGGCGTCGACGCCGAGCCGCCGCGGCAGGGCGCCGGTGTCGGCGGCGAGTTCGTCGAGCAGGGCGGGGGAGATGGTCAGCCGGTCGCAGCCGGCGAGCGCCTCGATCTCGCCGGTGTTGCGGAAGGAGGCGCCCATCACCACGGTGGCGATGCCCTGCGCCTTGTAGGCGGACCAGATCGAGCGGACCGAGACGACGCCCGGATCGTCCTCGGCGCCGTAGGTCTTGCCGGTCGACTTCTTGTACCAGTCGAGGATCCGGCCGACGAAGGGCGAGATCAGGAAGGCGCCGGCGTCGGCGCAGGCCATCGCCTGAGCCGGCGAGAACAGCAGCGTCAGATTGCAGTCGATGCCTTCCTTCTGGAGGACCTCCGCGGCGCGGATGCCTTCCCAGGTCGAGGCGAGCTTGATCAGGATGCGTTCGCGGCCGATGCCGAGAGCGGCGTAGGCGGCGATGATCGCCCGGGCCTTGGCGATCGAGGCGGCGGTGTCGAAGGACAGGTCGGCGTCGACTTCGGTCGACACCCGGCCGGGGACCAGTTCGGCGAGCGCGGCACCGACCGAGATGCAGAGGCGGTCGGCGACGGCGGAGACGACCGCGGCACGGTCGCCGGAGAGGCCGTGGCCCCAGGCGACGGCGTCGGCGACACGGCCGGCGAAATGCGGCAGCTCGACCGCCTTGAGGACCAGCGTCGGGTTGGTGGTGCAGTCGATCGGCTTCAGGCGCTTCACCGCTTCGAAATCACCGGTGTCGGCGACGACGGTGGTCATGGAACGCAGCCGGTCGAGTTTGGATTCCGCCATCTTCGTACCTTTCCGGTCGGCGGCGGCCCCGGATTCCGTGATCCGATCGTTCGACCGTCGGACGGATCGGCCGCCATGGGCTCTCTTGGGGCGCCGGTCGGAGGCAGGACCGGTCGGCGTCCGGCGGACCATGAGCCTTTCGCCCGTCGAGATCAACGGGGGAACGCGCAAGCAGTATTCCGGAAGAAACGTCTTTCTCTTTGCTCCGCCGGTCCCCCGCGGCGACGGGTCGCAACCGGAACGACCGCCGACGCCTTCCGAAGTTCCGACACGTCGGAATTTCGGAAGGTCGCACGGTGGGTTCGGCGCTCCGTCGAAGAGGGGAGGCGCGGAGAGCGGCGGCGTCAGTCGCCGACCGGCTCGGTCGCGGCGATCTCGATGCCGAAGCCCTCGAGGCCGACGTAACGGCGCGGGCGCGACGAGACCAGCCGGATCGAAGTGACGCCGAGATCGCGCAGGATCTGGGCGCCGAGGCCGATCTCGCGCCAGTCCTCGATCCGAGTCGAGGCCGACTCGTGCTTCTCGCCCTCGGCGCGGGCGATGGTCTCGGGGTCGACGGTGCCGGTGGGCGCGCGCGGCTTCTCCGACGGCGCGACGCCGACCGAACCTTCGCGCAGATAGACGATGATGCCGCGGCCGAGGCTGCCCATCCGCGCGACCATCTTGTCGAGGGTGCGGTCGCGGCCGAAGACGTCGTCGACCACGGATTCGGGATGGAGGCGCACCGGCACTTCGCGACCGTCGCGGATGTCGCCCCAGACCAGGGCGAGATGGTGCATCGGGTCGAACTCGGTCGCGTAGGTGATCGCCCGGGCGCGACCGGCCGGGGTCTCCACCGTCGTCTCGGCGATGCGGCGCACCAGCCGGTCGTGACGCTGGCGGTAGGCGATCAGCTCGGCGACCGAGACGACCTTGAGGCCGTGGGCTTCGGCGAAGGCGGCGACCTGGGGGCCGCGCTTGACGGTGCCGTCGTCGTTGACCAACTCGGAGAGGACGCCGACCGGCTGCAGGCCGGCGAGCCGGCAGAGGTCGATCGCCGCCTCGGTGTGGCCGGAGCGGATCAGCACGCCGCCGTCCTTGGCGATCAGCGGGAAGACGTGGCCGGGGCGGACGAAGTCGCTCGCCGCGACGTTGGAGTTGGTCAGCGCCCGGATGGTGTGACAGCGCTGTTCGGCGGAAATGCCGGTGGTCAGGCCGTGGCGGTAGTCGATCGACACGGTGAAGGCGGTGCCGAGCGGTGCATCGTTGGCGGCGACCATCGGGTCGAGGTGCAGACGGCGGGCCTGCTCGCGGGTCAGCGGCGCGCAGACGATGCCGGAGGTGTGGCGGATGAAGAAGGCGATCTTCTCCGGGCTGGCGTGCTCGGCGGCCATGATCAGATCGCCTTCGTTCTCGCGGTCGGCATCGTCGGTGACGACGACGATCTCGCCCTGTTCGAAGGCGCGGATCGCCTCGGCGACGCGGGACTGGCTCATGGAGATCTCCTCGAGTGCTCGGTCGCGCAGGGACAGGCCGAGAAAGTCGTTGGGGGTGACGGCCTCGCCGGTCGCCGCGATGATGCGCCGGGCGGTCTCGCGCGACACCCAGGCGGTGGGGTCGTTGCACAGCGCGGTGACCGCCGCCGGCGACAGGCCGGCGCGGCGCGCGAAGGCGCTGCGGGTCTCCTTGCTGCGGGCGAGAAACTGGTCGAGGCGCATGGTTCGGAGATAGCGCCGCGGCATGTTCGGCGCAACCGAAGAATCGTTCGATTTTCAGTGACACTGAATATCCGTCGGCGCGCAGGCCGGTATGCGGTATCCGATGTGTCGCCGCGGCATGGACGCGGAGACGAATCGGTGGCATCGAAGATGCGCGGTCGCGCGAGTGGCGCGCCTCCCGTTCGGAGATGCCGGAGATGAAGCTCGTCAGATACGGCGACGTGGGTCGCGAGAAGCCGGGTCTGCTCGATGCGGACGGAACCGTCCGCGATCTCTCGGCGGTGGTTCCCGACATCGGCGGCGCGGTGCTGCGGCCGGAGAGCATGGCGCGACTGGCGGCCCTCGATCCGAAGAGCCTGCCGGCGGTCGCCGGTGCGCCGCGGCTCGGCCCGTGCGTCGGCGGGGTCGGCAAGTTCGTCTGCATCGGCCTCAACTACTCCGATCATGCGGCCGAGACCGGGGCGGCGGTGCCCTCCGAGCCGATCGTCTTCATGAAGGCGACGTCGGCGATCACCGGGCCCTACGATCGGATCGAGATTCCGCGCGGCTCCGAGAAGACCGACTGGGAGGTCGAACTCGGCGTGGTGATCGGCAAGGAGGCGAAGTACGTCGCGGTCGAGGACGCCCTCGATCACGTCGCCGGCTACTGCGTGGTCAACGACGTCTCCGAGCGCGCCTTCCAGATCGAGCGCCAGGGGCAATGGACCAAGGGCAAGTCGGCCGACACCTTCGGGCCGATCGGGCCGTGGCTGGTCGGCCGTGACGCGGTCGCCGATCCGCAGAACCTGAAGCTGTGGCTCGAAGTCGACGGCGTGATGCGGCAGAACGGTTCGACGCGGACGATGATCTTCGGCGTCGCTTTCCTGGTATCCTATCTGTCGCGATTCATGAGTCTGCAGCCCGGCGACATCGTGTCGACCGGAACGCCGCCCGGAGTCGGGATGGGCATGAAGCCGCCGGTCTTCCTGAAGCCCGGAAACGTCGTGCGTCTGGGCGTCGAAGGGCTCGGAGAGCAGCGTCTCGAGGTCGTCGCGGGGTGAGGCGCGGCGGTCGCGGGCCGAGAACGAGCGGACGCGATCTCATCTAACCGATTGAGGTCTCGTCATGACGAAAAATGAAATGATCGTCGCCGGATAGGCTCCCGACGATCACGATCAGGGCTTCCCCTGAGAGAAACCGGACGCGAACCAAAGTATTATTCCAGAGTGATCGCGAGGGGAGGAGGCGAGGACCCCCCGAGGTTCTCGCGGCGAAGTTCGATCGGACGGCCGGAAATCCGAAGGGATCGTCGCGCCGCGTCGACGTTCGACGTCCGAGTTCCCCACGTGACCGACGAACGCTCAGCGAACGGGTGACAGGATGACGCTTTCCGCAGAACTGCTCGAGGACATGCGCCGGCGCAGGGAGGAGATCCTCGCGGGAGGCGGCGCCGACAAGCTCGCGCAGCGCCACGAAAAAGGACTGATGACGGCGCGCGACCGGCTCGACGCCC
The DNA here is from genome assembly GCA_937919435.1 of uncultured Alphaproteobacteria bacterium. Classification (GTDB taxonomy): domain Bacteria; phylum Pseudomonadota; class Alphaproteobacteria; order Rhizobiales; family Ancalomicrobiaceae; genus Siculibacillus. The sequence goes on from CALFRR010000213.1 coordinate 10,984, forward strand.
TGTTCCAGGAAGCGACCTTCCAGGAGGCCGGGACCCACGTCCAGCATTCGGCCCGCTACTTCGGCATGGAGAAGAAGGTCCTGCCGGCGGACGGCGTGGTGGTCGGCACCGGCTACGTCGGCGGCCGCCTGGTCTCGGCCTTCAGCCAGGACTTCACGGTGGTCGGCGGTTCGCTCGGCAAGATGCACGCCAAGAAGATCGTCGCGGCGATGCAGCAGGCGGCCAAGCTCGGTTCGCCGATCGTCGCCTTCAAGGACTCGGCCGGCGCCCGCATCCAGGAGGGTGTCGACGCGCTCTCCGGCTACGGCGACGTGTTCTACATGAACGTCTATCTGTCGGGCGTGGTCCCGCAGATCGCGGTGGTGTGCGGTCCCTGCGCGGGCGGAGCGGCCTATTCTCCGGCGCTGATGGACTTCATCATCATGACCCGGAAGAACGCCTACATGTTCATCACCGGGCCCGAGGTGATCAAGGCGGTGACCGGCAAGGCGGTGACGATGGACGAGGTCGGCAGCGCCGACATGCACGCCTCGGTCTCCGGCAACGTCCACTTCCTCGCCGAGGACGACGCGGATGCGATCCGGATCGTCCAGAAGCTGCTGTCCTATCTGCCGTCGAACAATTCCGAGGATCCGCCGCATCATCCGTCGCCGGCGATCTCGTTGGCCGAGGACCCGCAGATCCGTGAGCTGATCCCGGACGACGCGCAGAAGGCGATGGACGTGCGCGGGATCATCGAACGGATCGTCGATCCCGGCGAGTTCCTCGAGGTGCATCGGTCCTTCGCCGAGAACCTGATCGTCGGCTTCGGCCGGGTCGAGGGGATGGTGGTCGGCCTGGTCGCCAACCAGCCGGCGGTGCGGGCGGGTGCGCTCGACATGGACGCCGCCGACAAGGGCGCCCGGTTCATCCGCTTCTGCAACGCCTTCAACATTCCGATCGTCACCCTGGTCGACGTTCCCGGCTTCATGCCGGGCATCGAGCAGGAGCGCGGCGGGATCATCCGGCACGGCGCCAAGCTGTTGTTCTCCTACGCCTCGTGCACGGTGCCGAAGGTGACGGTGATCCTGCGCAAGGCCTATGGCGGATCCTATCTCGCGATGTGCAGCCAGGAGATGGGGGCCGACTTCGTCTTCGCCTGGCCGACCGCGGAGATCGCGGTGATGGGCGCGGAAGGGGCGATCAAGGTCCTCTACAACAAGGAACTGAAGGCGGCGGCCGATCCCAAGGCCAAGGCGGCGGAGCTCGCCGCGGCCTATCGGGCGGAGTTCGCCTCGCCCTACATGTCGGCCGGCAACGGCTACATCACCGATGTCATCGATCCGGCGATCACGCGGTCGACGATTGCGCTGTCGCTCCGGAAGGCGCTCAGCAAGCGCGAATTGCGGCCCCCGAAGAAGCACGGCAACATTCCGCTGTGATCGTCTTCGGGTCACCGGAGGGCTGACGGCATGAGCTTCGAGATGGTGGTGGACGGCCTCGCGGTGATCGGCGCGGGGACCTGCCTGTGGGTCGGGATCACCGGCCTCGGGCGACTGCTCGGCTGGATCGAGCGCTCGGAGATCGAACGTCAGGCGGCGGAAGCCGCCGCGGCCCGTGCGACCCCGGCGGCGGCTCCGGCCGCCCCCCGGGCACCGGTGCGGACCGCGGATGCGGGAAGCGATCTCTCCGGTGATCTGGTCGCGGCGATCTCCGCGGCGGTCGCCGCTCTCGGCGACGGAATGAGGGTGGTCCACATCTCGGAGCCGGCGACCGGGCACGCCTGGGCGGCCGAGGGGCGCTGGATGCACCAGACCTCGCATCGAACCCATTGACACGTTTACTTTCGACCAGGAGTGCCCACATGCACAGGAAGTTCAGGATCAGCGTCGACGGACGCGCCTTCGACGTCGTCGTCGAGGAACTCGCCGGCGAGACGTCGACCGTTCCGCCGGCGGGGTTCCATCCGGTCGCGGCGGCCGTGGCGGCGGCGGCTCCGGCTCCGGCTCCGGTGGCGGCTCCGGCCGCGGCCAAGCCGGCCGCAGGGGCGGGCGCCGAAGTGGCGCCGCTCGCCGGTGTGGTCGATTCGGTCGACGTCGTGGTCGGTCAGGCGGTCGCCCCGGGCACCAAGATCGCGGTGGTCGAGGCGATGAAGATGAAGACCGAGGTCTTCGCCAAGGGATCCGGCACGGTCGCCTCGATCGCGGTCAAGCCGGGCGACGCGGTCGACAGCGGTGGGGTGATCCTCACCCTGGCCTGACGTCGGAGGTCATCGCCATGGTGATGCCCGATACCGTCTACGGTGCGGCTCTGCTCAGCCTCATCGACTTCTTTCTGTCGATGGTGATGATTTCGGGGATCGGCGTCGTTCTGGCGCTGTTCCCCCTCCTCAATCGACTCGGGCGGGTCGACGAGGCGGCGCTGCGCAAGAGTTCGCACTGATCGGAACGACGACTTTCCGAATTTTCGGCCGGCTCGGAGGGATGCCCCGTGCAGGAACAGCTGGTGTCGTTTCTTTCCGCCCTGATGGATCAGACCGGCCTCGCCCACTTCTGGTGGGGCAACCTGGTGATGATCGCCATCGGTTGCGTCATGATCTATCTCGCCGTCGCCAAACGATACGAGCCGCTGCTGCTCGTCGGCATCGGCTTCTCGTGCATCATCTCAAACGTGCCGGGATCTGATCTGATCCAGCCGGGTGGGCTGTTCAACTACGCCTACCAGGGCGTGGCGCTGCTGATCGTGCCGCCGCTGATCTTCTTCGGCGTCGGAGCGATGACCGACTTCGCGCCGATGATCGCCAATCCGAAGCTGGTGATCCTCGGGGCGGCGGCGCATCTCGGGATCTTCGTCGCGCTGATCGGGGCGAAGCTGCTCGGCTTCACCCTGAACGAGGCGGGCGCGATCGGCATCATCGGCGGGGCCGACGGGCCGATGGCGATCTTCGTCACGATGAAGCTCGCCCCCCATCTGCTGCCGCAGATCTCGGTCGCCGCCTATTCCTACATGGCGCTGATGCCGCTGATCCAGCCGCCGGTGATGAAGCTGCTCACCACCCGTGAGGAGCGGCTGATCCGGATGAAGCAGTCGCGCCAGGTGACGCGGCTCGAGAAGATCGCCTTCCCGATCGTCATCGGGGTGATCGTCAACCTGTTCTTCCCGCCGGTGGCGCCGCTGATCACCATGCTGATGCTCGGCAACCTGTTCCGCGAGGTGCTGGTGGTCGACCGTCTCGCCAAGACCGCGGCCAACGATCTGATGAACGTGATCATCATCTGCCTGACGGTGGCGATCGGCTCGACCATGTCGGCCGACAGCTTCCTGACCGTCGACACGCTGCTGATCGTCGGGCTCGGTCTCGTCGCCTTCGTCTTCGGCACCGCGTCCGGCGTGATCGGCGCCAAGGTGATGAACCTGTTCCTCGCCGAGAAGATCAACCCGTTGCTCGGCTCCGCCGGTATCGCCTCGGTGCCGATCGCCGCGCGGGTCAGCCACATCGTCGCGTTGAGGGAAGACAAGGAGAACTACCTGATCTATCACGCGATGGGTCCGAACCTCGCCGGTGTCTTCGGCACCGCGATCTCCGGCGGCATCATGCTGGCGTTGCTCGGCGTCAAGTGAACTCCGAGAATCGCGGAAACGTCCCGAAGGGGCGGATCGGGGAGGCCCGGTCCGCCCCTTTCGTTCGTGCCGATGCGCTCTTCGCGCGGGGCTCGATTCCCCCGCCATGCCGAGACCGCAGGGCAGGGCGGACGGAACGTATATACTTTAGTAGGGGGTGGTGGGTTGAAAAGCGGGGCGGAAGCGCTTCTATTTCTCTCAGTTGGCAATGCGTCACGGCGTCACGTCGTGCTGAAACGGAGAGAGCCATGAACACCACCGTCGCTTCGACCGGAACCATCTCCACCCGCGAAGACGCGCCGCGCGCCTCGAACCCGATCCTCGGCGAGATCGTCGGCGCGGCCCGCGACATCGGCATCTTCACTGCGCTGGCTGCCGGCTGGACGGTGCTCAACGTCGGCCTCTACCTGCATCGGCTCTGAGCGCCGGGCCGGGGCGAGGCACGACCTCGCCGGCCCGGACGTCGAGCGATCGAGCGTCGGCCAGGTTCGAGTGACCACAGTTTCATCATACTTTAGTATGATACGCATGGCCGAACTCATCGGGGCGAGATCGTCCCGGGATGGTCCGAGCGCCCGCGACGCGACCACTGCTCGGCATCCGAAATTCGAGGAGAAACCCATGTTCGCCCATACAGCGGGAGACCGCGCCACCCCCGTTCTGACCGTCGTGTCCGAGGCAGACGCCTCGGCCCGTGGCGCTGCCGTCGATCGGCTGGAGCGCGGCGTCGCCGCGGCCCGGACCATCGGCTTCGGCACGCTCGCCGCGACCGTCGCGGCGCTCACCCATGCCGGCGTCGCCGGCTTCGGCTTCTGAACGAATCTCGAGCCGGCACAGCACCGCGAGCGCCGGCGTACGATCGCCGCGTCCGTCCCGACCTTTATGAAATTTCTAGACCGAGACCGCCGGTTCCCGATCGAATTCGAACGGCGAGCGGGCGCAGTTTCGTCGGTGACGGCGGTCGGAACGATCGCCTCTGACATCGGGAGATGGACATGACCCTGCTCAGCAGCGACTTCGCCTCGTTCGGTGCGGACCGCACCGCCACCCCCGCCACCGGCCGACGGCTGCCGCTCGCCGAGATCGTCGGCGTGGGCGCGCTGCTGTTGGTCGCCGTCGGCGCCGTGGCGATCCGCGGTGCGCTCGCCGTCCACCTCATCTGACGTCTGCTCAGAGGCCGCGTTCGGCCATGAACGCCCTGACTTCGGCGGGGCGCGGCAGATCGGCGCCGCGGCGCGAACAGGTCACCGCCGCGGCCGCCGCGGCGAAGCGGACGATCGGCTCGATCGCCGCGAGATCGAGACCGGCGAGACCGTCCTTGGTCAGCGCGCCGATGTCGTCGAGACGGTCGAGCAGTGCCGCCTGGAAGGTGTCGCCGGCGCCGACGGTGTCGACCACGTCGACCGGCAGGGCCGGCACGTCGAGCGACATCCCACCGATCGCCACCGACGAACCGCGACCGCCATCGGTGACCACCGCGATCTTCGGACCCGATTGCGACCAGCGCCGCGCCACCGCCGCCGCGTCGGTCTCGCCGTAGAGCCAGCCGGTGTCCTCGACGCTCGCCTTGACGAGGTCTGCGCGGGCGAGGAGTGCGGCGAAGCGGCCGGTGAACAGACTGCGGTCGGCGATCACCGAGGGGCGGATGTTGGGGTCGACCGAGATCACCCGGGACGCCGCGATCTCGGCAGAGAAGCCGTGCAGGGTCGACGCGGTCGGCTCGAGCGCCAGCGACACCGAGGCGAAATGGACGCAGGCGATCTCCGCGGGAAGCGTCGCGGGCAGATCGGCCGGCGTGAGCGAGCGGTCGGCGGCGCCTTCGGCATGGAATGCGTAGTGCGGCTGCCCGGTCTCGTCGAGGGCGACGTAGGCCATGGTGGTGGGGCGCGGGGTGCGCACCACGAAGCGCCGGTCGATGCCTTCGCGTCCGAGGAAATCCCACAGCAGATCGCCGAACATGTCGGTCGACAGCGCGGTCAGATAGGCGACGTCGCGTCCCAGCCGGGCGAGGCCGAAGGCGACGTTGAGCGGGGATCCACCGATGACCGGCTCGAACAGCCTGCGGCCGCCGACGTCCACGGCGATCATGTCGAACAGGGCTTCACCGGTCGAGAGGATCATGAGGCCATCCTGCTCCGGGATCGGGATCGAAAGAAGACCCGGAAAGGCCGGGCAGCCTTTCCGGGAGGTGCGGGACGACGAGAGCGGAAGGGGTCCGCTCTCACCGCTCGGGAGTGAGGCCGATGTGCGCCGGTCGGATCCGGCGCACGGGGGAAGCATTCAGTGCGACGTCCAGCCGGCGTAGTCCTTGACGTTGTCGCGGGTGACCAGCTTCGACGGCATCAGGATCTCGGTCTTCTCCGGCTTCTTGCCGTTCATGATGCCATAGCCGATTTCGACCGCCATCTGGGCCATCTTGTAGGGATCCTGGCTCGACGAGGCCTGGACCTGGGTGTCGCCCTTGAGGGCGGCTTCGATGTCCGGGGCGCCGTCGACCGAGGTGATGACGATGCCGGTGCGCTTCAGCTGCTTGGCGGCGAGGTCGGTGCCGATCGCCTGCGGGTCGTTGATCGCGAAGACCGCGTCGATCTTGGCGAAGCGGGTCAGGTGACCCTGCATGACGTTGAGGCCGCCTTCGCGCGAGCCCTTGGCGTCCTGGTCGTCGGAGAGGACCTTGATGCCCGGGGCCTTGGCGAAGACCTGCTTGCAGCCGACGACGCGGTCGACCACGGCGGTCACCTGCGGGCCGTTCTGGATGATCACGTCGCCCTTGCCGCCGAGCTTGTCGACGATGTACTGGCAGGCGATCTGGCCGGCCTGGACGTTGTCGGTCATCACCGTCGCGTCGACGCCGTCGGAGCCGACGTCCACCGCCACCACGACGATGCCGGCCGCCTGGGCCTTCTTGACCGCCGGGGCGAGCGCCTTCTTGTCGGCGGCGTTGAGCATGATCAGGTCGACGCCGGAGGCGATGAAGTTGTCGATCTGGGTGACCTGTTTGCCGAGGTCGTATTCGAAGCCGAGTGCGGTCACTTCGACCTTCGGGTTGATCTCCTTGGCCTTCGCCTCGGCGCCCTTGGCGAGCGCGACGAAGAACGGGTTGCCCATCGAGCCGAGCGAGATGCCGATCTTCTTCAGATCCTTGGCGTCGGCGGTACCGACCATCAGACCAGCGGCGATGCCGGCGAGAAGCAGCTTCTTCAACATGAGGTCTTCCTCCAACGGTCACTCGTTGTTCCGGCCGGACGCCTGACCGTTCGTCGTCCGATCCTGATTTCCGCCGAGGATCCCTCGTCCCCGGTCGGTCGGTTCCGGCGATCACCCCGGCGATCGCGCGGTGTCGATGCGGGCGCTCCCCGGCGCACCGCCTTCGCCTCTTGCCTCGGCCGAACGGCCGCGGGCGTCCGTCAGGTGCGGGCCGAGCCGGACAGGCGGTAGCGATCGAGGGCGACGGCGCCGATGATGACGAGGCCCTTGATGATGAACTGCCAGATGTCGGAGATGCCGATCAGCACCAGTCCGTTCGACAGAACCGCGATGATCAGCGCGCCGACCAGCGTGCCCCAGATCGAGCCGATGCCGCCGACGAAGGAGGTGCCGCCGAGGATCACCGCGGCGATCGCGTCGAGTTCGTAGGACTGGCCGAGCTGGAGGCCGTTCGCCGCGTAGAGGCGGGCCGCCTGCATCACCGCGCCGAGGCCGGAGAGCGCTCCGGAGGCGCCGTAGACGAACAGCAGCACCAGCGGCACCTTGATGCCGGAGAGCCGGGCCGCGTCCTCGTTGCCGCCGACGGCGTAGATGTGGACGCCGAGCACGGTGCGGCGGAGCACGAACCACGAGGCGAGGATCACCGCGAAGGCGATCACCACCAGCCACGGCACGCCGAAGATCGCCCCGTTGCCGATCACCGCGAACTGCAGGTCGGGATTGAACACCGTCTTGTCGGCACCGATCAGCCGGGCGATGCCGCGCACCGCGGTCAGCGCGCCGAGGGTGACGATGAACGGCGGCAGCCTGAGGAAGGCGACCAGTGCCCCGTTGATCACGCCGAAGCCGAGGCCGGCGACGATGCCGAGCGGGATCGCCAGCCACCACAGGTCCGGCAGATTGGAGACGATCAGCGCCACCATCGCCGAGACCGCGAGGATCGAGCCGACCGAGAGGTCGATGCCGCCGGTCAGGATGACGAAGGTCATGCCGGCGGCGAGAACCATGTTGACCGACGCCTGCTGGGCGACGATCGACAGGTTCTGCATCGACAGGAAGCGCTCGGAGAGCAACTGAAAGACGATCGCCAGCAGGACCAGGATCGGCGCCATGCCGACGGTTCGGACGAAGGACTGGAAGCGGGCACGCCCACCGGCGCTCTTCTCGGCGGGAGTGATCGACGCGGCTTCGACTTTCTCGGTCATGACGGCATCTCCATGCGGTCGGTCGCGGCGCTCGCGGCTCGGGGCGCGACGCGAGCGTCGTTCAGGCGGCGGCGGTCTCGGCGCCGGTGGCGAGTTCCATGATGGTTTCCTGGGTGATCGGACGCTCCGGCGAACCGTCGAGTTCGCCGGCGACGATGCCGTCGCGCATCACCACCACCCGGTCGGCGATGCCGACGACCTCCGGCAGCTCCGAGGAGATCACCAGAACGGCGACCCCGCGGGCGGCGAGTTGGTCGATCAGGCGGTAGATCTCCGACTTGGCGCCGATGTCGACGCCGCGGGTCGGCTCGTCGAGCAGCAGGACGCGCGGCGCCGTCTCCAGCAGGCGGGAGAGCAGAACCTTCTGCTGATTGCCGCCGGACAGCGTGCCGACCTCGACGTGGGGTCCGGCGACCCGGATCTTCAGCGCATCGATCGCGGCCCGGGCCCGGCGGCCGGCCGAGGCGAGATCGAGGACCCCGCCCTTGCGGGCATCGCGTCCGAAGACGGCGAGGTTGACGTTGTCGTGGACGCTCATGTCGAGGAACAGGCCCTGGGCCTTGCGGTCCTCGGTCAGGTAGGCGACGCCGGTGGCGAGCGCGGCGCGCGGATCGTGCAGCTCGACCCGCTGGCCCTCGAGGATCAGCTCGCCGGTCTGGCGGCGGTCGGCGCCGAACACCAGACGGGCGAGTTCGGTGCGTCCCGAGCCGACCAGACCGGCGAGGCCGACCACTTCGCCGGCCCGGACCTCGAGCGAGACCCCCTTCACCCGGCGGCCGTCGGAATAGTTCCGAACCTCCAGCATCACCGGACCGGGTTCGTGACCGTGGCCCTGACCCTTGGTGTAGAAGCCGGAGATGTCGCGACCGACCATCATCTTGACGAGATGCTCGGCGGAGAGTTCGGCACGGGCGAGGGTGCCGACATAGGCGCCGTCGCGCAGTACCGAGACGCGGTCGGCGAGTTCGTAGACCTCGTTCATCCGGTGGCTGATGTAGATGATCGCCAATCCCTCGCTCTTCAGCTGGCGGACCAGCGAGAACAGGCGGTCGGTCTCGCGCGAGGAGAGGGCGGTGGTCGGCTCGTCCATCACCAGGATGCGGGCGTCGGCATGGACGGCGCGGGCGATCTCGACCAACTGCCGCTCGGCGATCGAGAGATCGGCGACCAGGGTCTTCGGTCCGAAGTCTGCGCCGAGCCGCTCCAGGACCGGGGCGGAGCCCTTCTCCATGGTCGTCCGGTCGATCATGCCGGAGGCCGAGGGCTCGCGGCCGAGATAGATGTTCTCGGCGACCGTCAGGTTCGGCGACAGCGACAGCTCCTGATAGATCACCGCGACGCCGAGCCGCTTGGCCGACAGCGGGCCGTCGATCACCGCGACCTTGCCGCCGATGCGGATCTCGCCGCCGGGATCGGCACGATAGGCGCCGGAGAGGATCTTCATCAGGGTCGACTTGCCGGCGCCGTTCTCGCCCATCAGGGCGTGGATCTCGCCGCTCCAGGCGGTCAGATCGACCCCGGTCAGCGCCTTGACGCCGATGAAGGTCTTGCGGATGCCGCGCATCTCGAGCACCGGCGGGGTGTCGTCGAGCGCGGTCGGCGTCGTGTCAGTCGAGGCCATGTCGGTCGTCTCCTCGCGTCTCGTCCCGGCGGTCGGTTTCGCCGCGGCCGCGATCCTCGCGCAGGGCGTCGTGGCGCCCGGTGAGGATGGCGGCATGCGGGCTGAAGTTCAGATGGAACGGCAGGCTCGCGGCGCCGACGGCACCGGCGTCCTCGCCGAACGAGCCGAGCTGGATCTCGGGCGGCTGCCGCGCTTCCGGCACTTCGGCGGCGAGCCGGTCGCCGAGGCGGGCGGCCAGGGGGGCGAGCAGGGCATGATCGAGGTCGCCGTCGAGGACGACGACCGGCAGATCGAGCACCGCAGCGGCGGCGAGCACCGGCGCGACCAGAGCCTCGACGCAGTCGGCGACCCACTCCTCGAGGACCGCCGGTGCGCCGGCCGCGGCCGCGGCGACGTCGCCGATCCCCTGGACCGGGATGCCGCAATGGCGCAGATGGCGGACCAGGGCGTTGATCGAGGCCCGCGACAGGAGGATGTCCCAGTCGCGATCGAGGGCCGGCGCCGAAGCGAGCCGCGACGGTCTGACCGGCATCATGCCGACGTCGCCGGCGTTGCCGCGCGGACCCCTCAGATACTGGCCGCCGACGACCACACCGCCGCCGATCGCCGAGCCGAGGAACAGATAGAGGAAGTCGTCGACGTGGCGGCCGCGACCGTAGAACAGCTCGGCGACGGTCGCCGCGGTACCGTCGTTCTCGACGACGACGTCGAGGCCGGTCGCCTCCGACAGGGCGCCCCCGAAATCGAAACCGTTCCACTGGCGGAAGACCTCGGCGGGCAGCGACAGCTTGTCGAGCCAGGCGCCGAGATCGTAGGGCGCGGCGACGCCGATGCCGACCAGCCGATCGCGGCGATCCGGATCGAGCAGTGTGGCGACGTGCTCGATGTCGCGCAGCACGATCTCCATGGTGCGGGCCGGCGGCGGTAGATCGAGGGTGTGGGTGCGACGGGCGATCGGCTTGCCGGCGAAGTCGACCAGCACCGTCTCGAGTGCGCCGCGGTCGAGGCGCACGCCGATCGAGAAGGCGCCGTCGGGGTCGAGCGAGAGCAGGGTCGCCGGTTGGCCGCGGCCGCCGTCGCGCTTCTTGCCGAGCTGCTGGACGAGCCCGGCCCGTTCCAGCGCACCGACGATCATGCCGGCGGCATTGTTGGTCAGCGAGGCGACGCGCGCGAGATCGGCCTTCGAAGCGGTTCCCATCCTGCGCAGCGCGGCGAGGATGACCCGCTCGTTGAACTGGCGCACGAACACGGAATTGGAGCCGTGCCCGGGACCCGCCGATGACGTGCCGTTCGTCGTGCCGGCCACGACCGCCTCCCCGTTTCCCCGCCGTGCCCCGGACTCCGGCCGCGATCCGTCGTCGGATCGTCGGCCCGGATGCGCCGGTTCTGCGACCGGTCGCGAGGTCTTCGGCTTATTAATTAATTCATGATTATGAATTGCTCGTCGCCTGTCAATAGGCTTCGAGGAGGGGGTATCGGGGTTCACCCCGAGTTTTCGACGGCCCCCTCACCCGCGAAAATCCACGGATCAGGCCGGTTTTCCGGAGAATTCCGGGCGCAGCACGGTATACAGGCGGCGGAAGCGGTCGACTTGCCCAGAGTAGAATTCCACGAGCCGCGGGTCCGGTTCGGCGATCGTCTCGATCGGTGGGGCGACGCAGACCTCTTCCACGGTCTCCTCTCCGAGCGACAGACGGGCGAGCCGGGCCGCGCCCCAGGCGGGGCCCTTGTCGCCGCCGGCACGCCGGACGACCGGTACTCCCATCACCGTGGCGAGGATCCCCAGCCAGATTCGGCTGCGGGCGCCGCCGCCGATCGCATCGACCGCGGAGATCGTGGTGCCGGCGGCGCCGAGGACGGCGATCGCGTCGGCGAAGGTGAAGGCCACCCCTTCCATCACGGCGCGGCCGAGATCGACCGCATCGGTCGACGGATCGAGCCCGAAGAACACGCCGCGGGCGTCGGCATCGTCGTGCGGCGTGCGTTCCCCACACAGGTAGGGCAGGAACAGCAGGCCGTCGGAGGGGCGGTCGCGGATTTCGATCGCCGCGACGAGGTCGCCGACCTCGCGGCCGAGAAGCCAGGCGGCCCAGGCCAGAGCGGACGCGCCGTTGAGCATCGCCGCCATCTGGTACCAGCGTCCCGGCAGAGCGTGGCAGAAGGCATGGACGAGGCCGGCGGCGTTCGGCCGATGCCGGGCGGTCGGGGCGAGCAGCAGCGCGGAGGTGCCGAGATTGGCGAGGGCGGTTCCTTCGGCGACGAGGCCGAGCCCGACCGCACCGACCGGGCTGTCGCCACCGCCGCCGGCGACGGGAACGCCCGGGTGCATCCGCCAGCGGCGGGCGAGGTCCGGGCGCAGTCCGCCGGAAACCTCGGTGCTCTCGATCAATCGGGGCAGCTGCGCGCGTCCGAGGCCGACCGCCGCCAGAGCGGCGTCGCACCAGTCGCGGCGGGCCTCGTCGAGGAGCCAGGTGCCGGCGGCGTCCGACGGGTCGGTGGCGCGTTCACCGGTGAGCTTCAGGCGGATCCAGTCCTTGGGCAGCATCAGGCAGGCGAGGCGGGCCGGGATCTCCGGCTCCCGGGCCGCCAGCCAGGCGACCTTCGGGGCGGTGAGGCCGGGCATCGCCCGGACCCCGACCCGCTCGGCGAGATCGTCGCCGAGGCCGGCGAGCGCCTTCGCCTCGGCCGCCGCGCGGCCGTCGTTCCACAGGATCGCCGGGCGCAACGGCCGGTCGTCGGCGCCGAGGAGCACCGCGCCGTGCATCTGACCGGTGAGGCCGATCGCGGCGGTCGCGGCGAGCGCGGCGGGGGCGCGTGCGGCGAGCTCGTCGAGACAGGCTTCGACCGCGGTCCACCAGTCGTCGGGATGCTGCTCGGACCAGCCGGGATGCGGGCGGGAGAGGGCGAGCGGGCGTCCCGCCTCGGCGAGCGCGCGACCGGCGTCGTCGACCACGACGGCTTTGACTGCGGACGTCCCGACGTCGATCCCGAGAAAGCTCCGCATGGACGATCTCCGGCGCGCCTCCCCTCGCGGCCGGTGTTCGTCGTCCGGTCCGCCGCCGGCGGGGCGGACCGCCGGTCGGCTCCGAGAGAAGCGCCGGTCCGGCGAG
>CALFRR010000214.1 GCA_937919435.1 uncultured Alphaproteobacteria bacterium
ATCGCCGATCTGGCGGTCGCCACCAACTGCGGCCAGATCAAGACCGGCTCGCTCGCCCGGTCCGACCGGCTCGCCAAGTACAACCAGCTGCTGCGCATCGAGGAGAGCCTCGGCGACGCCGCGCGTTACGCCGGTCTGTCGATCATCCGCGCCTGATCGGTCGAATCGATCCTCTCTGCGAGACATGGAGACGGCGGCCTTCGGGCCGCCGTTTTCCGTCGTCGATCGCGCGGGAGCTCGGTTGCGCCGCGCACCGAGACGGCCGTTCACTTCGGCATCGGCTTCCCGTAGATCTTGGCGAACAGTCCACCGGCCCGCGCTGCGGCTTCGGCCCGATCGGCGGCGGTCAGCGCCTTGCCGCAGTAGAAGTCGAGGTTGCCGGCGTCCGATGCGTCGGACCTCGGATCCTTCGCCGCGGCGATCACCATCCGCCACGCACAGCTCGCCACGTCGTCGATCGGCTCGACCCCGTCGCATCCGTCGTAGCGGCACCACGCGACGTTGCGCTGACTCTGATAGTCGCCGCGCATCGCCAGCTCGAGCTCGTCGGCCCACCATTCGCGCTGCGCCCGGGTCGGCTCCAGCCGCAGACGCGGCAGCAGGCTGGTGAGGATCGGCAGCGAGACGAACACCTGGTCCCGCCCGGCCGGCGGTGCGAAGCCGCACAGCGCGGCCGCGGTCGGCGTGAAGGCGACCAACCCGGGCCGGGCTCCGCCGCCCATCAGATATCGCGCCTCGCCGTCGATCGGTCCGGTGAGGGTCGTCGGAGACGAACGCAGCTCCACGAAGACGTCGAGATGCACCCCCCAGCCGCGCCGCCGCGGTTCGGTCCCGCTCTCGTCCGAGGCGATCGCCCGGATCGAACGGACGTCGGCGGCGTGGGCGTCGAACAGCGGACGGCAGGTCTCGCGGAACACCTCGACCGTCTTGTCGACCACCTGCCGGGAGACCCGGTCGGTGTCGTGCGACACCCGGACATCGGTCGAGGAGCCCCAACAACCGGCGAGGAGAAGCGAAGCGGCGAGCGCCGCGAGGTCGGCGATTCGTCGTCCGGTCATGACGGGCCTCCGGATCGAGCGGTGTCTCGGCGACCAGTCTGCCATGCGTCGGTGAACGGTCGGTTCCCGATCTCCGCCGAAATCGTTCTGCCGCACTGCGGAAACCACGGCTTCCCCGGCGCCATCCGGGCGACTTCGGAGCACTCCGGCAAGCTCCCGTTAACCGCGATCTGATGTCATCGCCTCGGGTCGGGGCGTGTTCCGGTCCGCGTTCTGTACAGGTTCGGGAACGAAGTCGTCCATGTCCACTCGGCAGCGCAAGAAGTCCTACGTTCGCCCGCTGATCGTCCCGCTCCTGGCCCTGACCTTCACCGGGTATTTCGCCTGGCACGGCTGGCACGGATCCTTCGGCATGGAGGCGCGCCGGCGTCTGGCGCAGGAAGCCGAGCGTCTCGACCACGATCTCGCCCGGGCCAAGGCCGAGCGTGCCGCGGTGGAGCGGCGGGTCAACCTGCTTCGCTCCGCCAATCTCGAGAGCGACATGCTCGACGAGCGCGCCCGGGAGATTCTCGGCTTCGCCAACGGCAACGAGGTGGCGATCGTCATTGGTGCGCCGCAGCAATCGATCGTGAACCGAAATCGAGTTGAATCGAAGACATCAACCGATATCCGGTAAATCGACAAAATCCACTCTGGACACAAAGTCTTACAACCCTTCGTGACGCTTCGGTACGGCGCTTGCGCCGCGCGTCCGAGGGTCTATTCTCCCCCGCATCGAAACGGCTGAGGCCGCCCCTGCAGGGAGGATCGAAATGGCGACTGCCAAGTCCACGAAGAGCAAGGCGCCGACGGAGGCCGCACCTCCGGCCTTCACCATCGAAGAGGAACTCTCCGCCTACCGGACGATGTTGCTCATCCGGCGCTTCGAGGAGAAGGCCGGTCAGATGTACGGTATGGGCCTGATCGGCGGCTTCTGCCACCTCTACATCGGTCAGGAGGCCGTCGTCGTCGGCATGCAGATGGCGATGAAGGACGGCGACCAGTTCATCACCGGCTATCGCGATCACGGCCACATGCTGGCCTGCGGCATGGATCCGAACGGCGTCATGGCCGAACTGACCGGCCGCCGCGGCGGATATTCCAAGGGCAAGGGCGGCTCGATGCACATGTTCAGCCGCGAGAAGAACTTCTACGGCGGCCACGGCATCGTCGGCGCCCAGGTGTCGCTCGGCACCGGCCTCGCCTTCGCCAACCGCTATCGCAAGGACGGCCGCGTGTCGCTCGCCTTCTTCGGCGACGGCGCCGCCAACCAGGGCCAGGTCTACGAGAGCTTCAACATGGCTCAGCTGTGGAGCCTGCCGGTCGTCTACGTCATCGAGAACAACAAGTACGCGATGGGCACCGCGGTCAACCGCGCCTCGGCCCAGACCGACTTCTCCAAGCGTGGTCTCTCCTTCGGCATCCCCGGCGAGCAGGTCGACGGCATGGACGTGCGCGCGGTGCGCGAAGCGTCGCTCCGGGCGCTCGAGCACGCCCGCTCCGGCACCGGCCCCTACATCCTCGAGATGATGACCTATCGCTATCGCGGCCATTCCATGTCCGACCCGGCCAAGTACCGGTCGAAGGAAGAGGTCCAGAAGATGCGCAACGATCACGATCCGATCGAGCAGGTGCGTCAGCGTCTGGTCGCCGGTGGGGCGATCGACGAAGAGGCCCTGAAGAAGATCGACGCGGAAGTCCGCGCCATCGTCCAGGAGTCCGCCGAGTTCGCCCAGAACGATCCCGAGCCGGATGCGTCCGAGCTCTGGACCGACATCGTGCGCTGAGGAGAGGCGAACATGGCCACCGAAATCCTGATGCCCGCGCTCTCCCCGACGATGGAGGAGGGCAAGCTTTCCCGCTGGCTGAAGACCATCGGCGACAAGGTCAAGTCCGGCGACGTCCTCGCCGAGATCGAGACCGACAAGGCGACGATGGAGATCGAGGCGATCGACGAGGGCGTGCTCACCGCCATCCTGGTCGAGGCCGGCACCGAGAACGTCAAGGTCAACACCCCGATCGCGGTGATCGGCGTCGACGGGTCCGACACCGCCGTCGGTGGTGCCCCGGCCGTCGCCCCGGCGCCCGCGCCGACCCCGGTTCCCCCGGTCGCCGCCCCGGCGGTGCTCGCCGCCGCGCCGCTGCCGGTCGAGCCGCCGGCCCCGGAGGAGGACTATCCGGAAGGCACCGAGTTCGTCACACAGACCGTCCGAGAAGCGTTGCGCGACGCGATGGCCGAAGAGATGCGGCGTGACGCCGACGTCTTCGTGATGGGCGAGGAGGTCGCCGAATACCAGGGCGCCTACAAGATCACGCAGGGCCTGCTGCAGGAGTTCGGCGACGCGCGGGTGGTCGACACCCCGATCACCGAGCACGGCTTCGCCGGCATCGGCGTCGGTGCGGCGCTCGCCGGTCTGAAGCCGATCGTCGAGTTCATGACCTTCAACTTCGCCATGCAGGCGATCGACC
>CALFRR010000215.1 GCA_937919435.1 uncultured Alphaproteobacteria bacterium
GCGACCACCGCTGCGGTCGAGATGCCGTAACGGTCGTGCAGGGTCGGCAGCGCGCCGGCGTCGAGGAACGCGTCCGGCAGGCCGATGTGGCGGAAGTTCGGGAACACCCCGCGCTTCATCAGCGCCGTCGCCACCGCCTCGCCGAGGCCGCCGTTGACCGTGTGGTTCTCCGCCACCACCACCAGCCGACCGCTCTTCGCACATTCCGCGGCGATGGTTTCGACGTCGAGCGGCTTGATCGTCGCGACGTGCAGCACCGCCGCATCGATCTCGTCGGCGGCGAGTTCCTTCGCCGCCTCGAGCGTCCGCATGGTCATCAGACCGGTCGAGACGAACAGCACGTCGTTGCCGCCCCGCAGGACCTTCGCCTTGCCGAGTTCGAAGCGGTAGCCGTACTCGTCGAGCACCAGCGGCACGTTGCCGCGCAGCAGCCGCATGTAGACCGGACCGTCGTGGGCGACGATCGCCGGCACCGCCTGTTCGATCTCCAGCGCGTCGCAGGGGTCGATCACCGTCAGGTTCGGCATGCCCCGGAAGATCGCGATGTCCTCGGTCGCCTGATGGCTGGGGCCGTAGCCGGTGGTCAGCCCCGGCAGCGCGCAGACCACCTTCACCGGCAGGCGCTCTTCCGCGATCGCCAGACAGATGAAGTCGTAGGCGCGCCGCGAGGCGAACACCGAATAGGTGGTGGCGAAGGGGATGAACCCTTCCCGCGCCATTCCGGCGGCCGCGCCCATCAGCAGCTGCTCGGCCATCCCCATCTGGTAGAACCGCTCGGGGTAGGCCTGCGCGAAGACGTGCAGGTCGGTGTACTTGGAGAGGTCGGCGGTCATGCCGACGATCTCCGGCCGGCTCTTCGCCAGTTCGACCAGCGCGTGGCCGAACGGCGCCGACCGGGTGCGCTGACCCTCGCCGGCGATCGAGGCGATCATCGCCGAGGTGGTGAGGCGCGGCTTCGACGGGTCCGCCGGCGCGAAGACCTTCTTGTGCTTCAGCATTTGGCGAACTCCTCGTCGAGCACCCGGATCGCGAGATCCCATTCTTCCGGATCGACCCGAAGGAAGTGGTTCTTCTCGCGGGCTTCGAGGAAGGGCACGCCGCGGCCCATCCGGGTGTCGCAGACGACGATCCGCGGGCAGGGTTCGGGATGCGCCCGGGCCGCGTCGAAGGCGGCGACCACGGCGTCGAGATCGTTGCCGTCGACCCGCTGGGCGAACCAGCCGAAGGCGCGGAACTTCTCGTCGACCGGCTCGCTCGACAGGATCTTGCGGGAGGGGCCGTCGGCCTGTTGGTTGTTGATGTCGACGATCGCGATCAGGTTGTCGAGCTTCCAGTGGGCGGCCGACATGGCGGCCTCCCAGGTCGAGCCCTCGCCCAGTTCGCCGTCGGAGAACAGGTTGTAGAGGAAGGACTTCGAGCCCTTGCGCTTCAGCCCGAGGCAGGCGCCGACGGCGATCGGCAGGCCGTGGCCGAGCGATCCGCCGGTGATCTCCATGCCCGGCGTATAGGCGGCCATGCCGGACATCGGCAGGCGGCTGTCGTCGCCGCCGTAGGTGTCGAGTTCGTCGCGCGGCACGATGCCGGCCTCGATCAGGGCGGCGTAGAGGCCGATCGCGTAGTGGCCGATCGACAGATAGAAGCGGTCGCGTCCCTCCCATTCGGGGTCGTCGGGACGGAAGGTCATGGCGTGGAAGTAGGCGACGGCGAGGATGTCGGCGACGTCGAGGGCCTGGGCGATGTAGCCCTGACCCTGGACCTTGCCCATCTCCAGCGCCGTACGGCGGATCCGGTGGGCCTTCTCGGCGAGCTGCCGATTGTGCCCGGATTGGGGTG
>CALFRR010000216.1 GCA_937919435.1 uncultured Alphaproteobacteria bacterium
GAATTCCTTCTCCCGCTGGGTCTGAAGCCCTATGGGCTCGCCAAGTCGCTTCGGGTGCCGCGGACCCGCGTCGAGCGTCTGGCGCGCGAGGAAGTGCCGGTCACCGCCGACACCGCCCTGCGCCTCGGGCGCTACTTCGGCACCGGCCCCGAATTCTGGATGAACCTACAGACGGCCTACGACATCGCGACCACGGCCCCGACCCTTCCCGATCTCACCGAGATCGCTCCGCACCAGACGGCCGCTTGAGCGTGCGGCTCTCTCGGTCGCCCCCCGCTCACCCCGGGTAGTGACAGGCGACGCTGCGGCCCGGCGAGACCTCCCGCAACTGCGGCCGGGACTCGCGACAGCAGGCGTTCGCCTTCGGGCAACGCGGGTGGAAGTGGCATCCCGAGGGCGGATCGACCGGCGAGGGCGGCTCACCCTCCTGGAAGGTCATGGTCACCGCCCTCGCCGGATCGGGCTCCGGCGAGGAGACCTTGAGCAGCCGCGTGTAGGGATGCAGCGGCTCGACGAAGATCTCCGGGACCGGTCCTTCCTCGACCACCCGGCCGAGATACATCACCACGACCCGGTCGCAGAAATAGCGGACGACGCCGAGATCGTGGGAGATGAAGACGAAGGACAGGCCGCGCTCGCGGCGGATCCGGCCGAGCAGTTCGAGGATCTGCGCCTGGACCGAGACGTCGAGCGCCGACACCGGTTCGTCGGCGAAGATCAGGTCGGGCCGCAGCGCCAGCGCCCGAGCGATGCCGATCCGCTGACGCTGACCGCCGGAGAACTCGTGCGGATAGCGGTCGAGCGCGCTGCCGGGCAGCCCGACCTCGTCGATCAGCCGGGCGACCTCGTCGCGCACCGTCTTCCGGGTGGCGAGGCCGTGCACCAGCAGCGGCTCGCCGACCGCGTCGACGATCCGCTGGCGGCGGTCGAGCGACGAAGCGGGATCCTGGAAGATCATCTGCATGCGCCGCCGCAGCTGGCGCAGGTCGAGCTTGGAGGCGGCGAGCACGTCGGCGCCGTCGAAGTCGATCGAGCCGCCGTCGGCCTCCGACAGGCGCAGCGCGACCCGGGCGACGGTCGACTTGCCGCAGCCGGATTCGCCGACCACGCCGAGCACCTCGCCGCGGCCGACGGTGAAGGAGACGCCGTCGAGCGCCCTGACCTGGGCGACCTTGGGGATCGGCCAGCCCTTGCGGGTGACGAAGACCTTCTTCAGGCCGCGGACGTCGAGCAACGGGGTGGCGTTCATGCGTCGCTCCTCGCCCAGCAGCGGACCAGATGATCGGGATCGCCGGCGACCGGGGTCATCGGCGGCAGCGCCGCGCAACGCTCGTGAGCGAGCGGGCAGCGCGACCGGAAGCGGCAGCCGTCCGGCATGTCGCCGAGCGGGGGCACCTGACCGGGGATCGGCTGCAACTGCGAGCCGCCCTCGATCCGCGGCATCGCGGCGAGCAGGGCCGACGAATAGGGGTGGGTCGGGCGCGCGAAGAAGGCGGCGACCGGGGCGCTCTCGACCACGTCGCCGCCGTACATCACCATCACCCGCTGGGCGACCGAGGCGACGACGCCGAGATTGTGGGTGATCAGCAGCACGCCGAGCCCTTCGCAGCGCTGCAGATCGGCGACCAACGCCAGTACCTGCGCCTGGATGGTGACGTCGAGCGCGGTGGTCGGCTCGTCGGCGATCAGCACCCGCAGCCGGCAGGCGAGCGCCAGGGCGATCATCACCCGCTGGCGCATGCCGCCGGAGAACTGGTGCGGATAGGCGTCGAGCCGTTCGGCCGCCGCCGGCACCCGGACCAGTTCGAGCAGTTCGCGGGCCTTCTCGCGGGCCTGCCGCTTCGACAGGCCGCGATGGCGCATCAGGGCTTCGCCGACCTGGAAGCCGATCGGCAGCACCGGGTTCAGCGAGGTCATCGGCTCCTGGAAGATCATCCCCAGCCGGTCGCCGCGCAGGCTCTCGCGGGTCGCCTCGTCGGCGCCGACCAGATCGACCCCGTCGACCAGGACGCGTCCGGCGGTGATCGAAGCGGCGGGCGGCAAGAGCCCCATCACCGACAGCGCGGTCATCGACTTGCCGCAGCCGGATTCGCCGACCAGCGCCAGGGTCTCGCGCGGCCGGATGACGAAGGACATGTCGCGGACGACGTGGTGGAGCCTGCCCTGCAGACGGATCGAGGTGGTCATCCCCTCGACGACGAGCGGAACGGCGGCATCGGTCATTGGGGGGCCCTCGGGTCGGTGGCGTCGCGCAGTCCGTCGCCGATCAGATTGAGGCCGATCATCACCGCGAGGATGGCGAGCGACGGGAAGAGTGCGAGCCAGGGGCCGTCGAGCAGATTGTCGAAGCCCTCGCGGACGATGCCGCCCCAGGTGGCGGTCGGCGGCGGCACCGACAGACCGATGAAGGCCAGCGTCGATTCGGTGCGGATCGCCGCGGCGAGCCACAGCGAGGCCATCACCACCAGTTCGTCGAGGATGTTCGGCAGGACGTGCAGGAACATGATGCGGACGTCGGAGTAGCCGAGCGAACGGCAGGCATCGACGAAGTCGCGCTCCCGCATCGCCATGGTCGAGCCGCGGGCGAGACGGACGAAGGCCGGCGCGGCGGTGACGGCGATGGCGATCACCAGATTGGTCAGCGACGCGCCGAGCACCGCGACCAGCAACAGGCCCATGATCAACTGCGGGAAGCTCAACAGCACGTCGGTCGCGGCGACCACCAGACGGTCGACGAGGCCGCCGTAGTAGCCGGCGACGATGCCGATCGCGGTGCCGACGGCGACCCCGACCGCGGTCGAGAGGAAGCCGACGGTGAGCGAGATCCGGGCCCCCCACAGGATGCGGGAGAGGACGTCGCGGCCGAAGGCGTCGGTGCCGAGCAGGTGGCCGGATTCGGGGCCGACGAGCACCAGCATCACGTCCTGGTCGTCGGGATCGTAGGGCGAGATCCACGGAGCGAAGACCGCGGCGGCGATCATCACCACGACGATGACCACGCCGATGGCGAGACCGGGGGTGCGCAGGGCGCGCGACAGCACGGTGTTGCGGGGCTGGGTCACGGCGCTCATGCGGTCTTCACCCTCGGATCGACGAGACCATAGGTGAGGTCGGTCAGGATGTTGGCGATCACGATGGCGAAGGCGGAGACAACCATCAGACCCTGCAGCAGGGTGTAGTCGCGCTGGTTCAGCGCGGTGACGATCAGTTTGCCGATGCCGGGCCGGTTGAAGACGATCTCGGTCAGCACCGCGTTGCCGATGAGCACACCGAGATAGAGGCCGACGACGGTGACCACCGGCACCAGGACGTTCGGGAAGGCATGGCGCCAGACCACCAGCCGGCGGCCGAGCCCCTTCGAGCGAGCGGTGCGGACATAGTCCTCGCCGAGCGCCTGGAGCATGCCGGAGCGGGTGACGCGGGTGACGTAGGCGACCATCAACAGGCCGAGGTTGATCGACGGCAGCACCAGGGCGCGCAACCGGCCGAACCAGTCGTCGGACTTGGCGGTGGAGATCACCGGGAACCAGCGCAGTTCGACGGAGAAGGCGAGCAGCAGCAGGATCCCCGAGACGAAGGCGGGGAAGGACACACCGGCGAGCGAGAAGATCCGGGCGAACCAGTCGGCGAAGCCGTCGCGCTTCTCGGCGGCGAGCACCCCGAGGGGAATGCCGATCACCGCGCCGACCACCAGCGAGGCCAGCGTCAGCTCGATCGTCCAGGGCAGGACGGCGAGGACGTCGTCGACGATCGGCCGGTTGGTGGCCAGCGACCGGCCGAGATCGCCGTGCAGCACCTGGGTCATGAAGTCGATGTACTGGGCGAGGATCGGCTTGCCGAGGCCGAGCTTCTCGCGCAGCGCGGCGCGGGCCGCCTCGCTCGCCTGATCGCCGAGGATGACCATGGTCGGGTCGCCGGGCACCACCCGGACGAGGATGAAGACGGTGGTCAGAACCGCCCACAGCGTCGGGATCGCGACGAGGAGGCGTTTGATCACGAAGCGGATCATGCTCGCTCCTGACGATGGAGAGGTGCGGACCGCACCTGCCGGATCTCCGGCGCGGGCGTCGCCGCTCGCGCCGATCGATGGGGAGCGGGGTGCGACGGAGCACCCCGCGGCGGCGTCACTTCTTGGTGGTCAGTTCGGTCACCACCGGGCCGAGATGGATGGCGCCGTCGAGCTTGTAGCCCCAGTCGACGTCGGTCTTGTAGGCCCAGACCTGGAGACCTTCGAACAGCGGCACCGCGCAGACCTCGTCGATCAGCTTCTTCTGGGCGGTCTTCCACAAGGCCTTCTGCTTCTCGACGTCGGTCTCCACCGCGGCGGCGTCGATCTCGGCATCGGCGTTGGCGCAATGCGAGAAGTTGGTCACCGCGGTCGGCTTGCCGACGATCGAGTCGGAATGGAAGAACTGCCGCAGATAGACGTCGGCCACCGGGAAGCGGGCGGCGGCGTAGTAGACGAGGCCGGACTGGTCCTTGCGGATCTGGGCGTGCCAGGACTGATGGTCGACCACCTCGATCTTCAGCTCGATGCCGGCCTTCTTCAGCTGGCCCTGCAGGATCTGCATGGAGGCGAGCATGGTCGGCAGGCTGGTCTGGACGACCTTGATCTCGAGCCCGTTGGGATAACCCGCCTCGGCGAGCAGCGCCTTGGCCTTGGCGATGTCGGTCGGGATCAGCTCGGCCTTCTCGTCGGTGCCGAGATAGCCCGACGGCACCACCGACACCGCAGGCGGGTTCACCGCCGGGCCCTTGAAGCCGACCAGCTGCTGCCGATCGACGGCGTAGGCGATCGCCTTGCGGACCCGGAGGTCGTCGAGCGGCTTCATCGTGGTGTTGATGTGGAGGAGCGACAGCTCGGCCGGCTTCAGTGCCTGGACGACGGTGTTCGGTTCCTTGGAGAAACGGTCGACCCAGCGCTGGTCCTGACGGCCGTAGACGACGTCGAGTTCACCCGACGAGAAGGCGAGGTCGCGCGACGCGTCGGCCGGGATGAAGCGGTAGACGATACGGTCGATCTTCGGCTTGCCACGGAAATAGTTCTGGTTGGCGCCGAAGGTCAGGCTCTCGTTGGACTTGTACTCGGTGACCTGGAACGGTCCGGTGCCGACCGGCTTCACCCGGAAGTCGGCGCCGAGCGCCTCGGCCGCCTTCTTCGAGACGACGTTGCCGCCGTGATAGTTGGCGACGATGCCGAGGAAGGCGGGCACCGTCTTCTTCAGGGTAAACTTCACCGTGTAGGGATCGACCGCCTCGATGCTCTCCAGCACCGAATAGTCGGCGGCGAAGGACGAAGTCTTGGCGTCGCCGGCCCGCTTGAACGAATAGACCACGTCCTCGGCGGTCATCTCGCCCCAGTCGCCGTGGAACTTGACGCCCTTCCTCAGATGGAAGGTCCAGACCTTGCCGTCGGCCGACTTGTCCCAGCTCTCGGCGAGATCCGGCTCGAGGCTCTCCAGGCTGGCGGAACCCGGCTTGAAGCGGACGAGGCCGTTGAACACCCAGGAGACCACCGGCTTGTCCTGGGTCGAGGTGGCGCGGTGCGGATCGATCTGGCCGATGTCGGCGGCGGCCATGCCGATGTTGAGCACCGTCTCCGCCCGTGCGGCGGCGAGCGGAACGAGGAGCATCGCGGTGGCGAGGAGCAGTCGCTTCATCGGAGTTTCCTTCTGTTTCGCCCTTCCGAGGTGAAGCGGAGGGCCGTTCGGTCAATGTTCGGTATGGGTGGGCGGCGGGGCGGCGACGGCGTCCGCCCCGAAGCGGTCGATGGCGAAGGGGGCGATCGGCGAGGGGGTCTCCCCGTCGGTCAGCAGTTCGCAGACGATCAGGCCGACGACCGGTCCGAGCTGGAAGCCGTGGCCGGAGAAGCCGAAGGCATGGACCAGCCCGGGGGTGGTCTTCGAGAAGCCGATCACCGGGATGTGGTCGGGCATCTGTCCGTCGAAGCCGCTCCAGGTGCGGATGACGTTGGCGCGCCTGAGGCTCGGCACCAGTTGCAGGGTGCGGCGCATCCCGTCGAGGCTCTCGGAGGACGCCGGACGGGCGAGGCCGAGCTCGACGTCCTGGATGCCGTGGCCACCGCCGAAGATGGCGTTGCCGCGCCGGGTCTGGCGGACGTAGACGTCGCCGCCGCACACCCCGATCGAGCGGCTGACGAAATAGGGCATCGGCTCGGTGACCAGCATGTTCGGCGACAGCGGCGTCAACGGCACGTCTTCGCCGAAGGCCGAGGCGACGAGGCCACTGCCGGCACCGGCGGCGTTGACCAGTTGCCGCGCCCGCACTTCGAGGCCGGGCGCCTTCACCACGAAGCCGCTGCCGGTGTGGGCGACCGCCTCGACCGGCGTGAACTCGCGGACGATCGCTCCGAGTCTTCTGGCGAGGCGGGCGAAGGCCGGCCCGACCACCCGCGGGTTGGCCTGACCGTCGGTCGGCGACAGCGAAGCGCCGACCACCTTCTCGCCGAGCCACGGCAGTTCCTCGTGGACCGCGTTGGCGCCGAGCATGGTCAGATCGAGACCGAACTCGGCGGCCCTCTCGCGATAGAGCTCGAGCTCGGCCAGATCCTCGGCGGAGCGGGCGAGCTTGATGTGGCCGGTCGCCTCGAACTCGGTGTCTTCGCCGAGTTTGGCGTTGAGCCCGTCCCACAGGGCCCGCGACCGCTTGGCGAGCGGCAGTTCCCGGAGATCGCGGCCCTGTTGGCGCACGCCGCCGAAGTTGACGCCGCTCGCTCCGGCGCCGCAGCGGCGCTTCTCCAGGACGGCGACGGAGAGACCCTTCTCGCGCAGGGCGACGGCGGCGGCGAGAGCCGCGGTGCCACCACCGACGATCGCGACGTCGACGTCGAGACGTTCGACCATCACGGCACCTCCTTGACGGGGATCGGCTTGACCGGGGGATTGCCGCGCAGGCGGCCGACCGTGGCGACGTCGCGACCGAGTTCGCGCGCCAGGATCTCGGCAGCGGCGCGGCCGCAGACCCGGCCCTGGCAACGGCCCATGCCGCAGCGGGTCAGCGCCTTCAGCCGGTTGATCTCGTCGACCGCCCGTTCGACGACCGCCCTGCGCAGGGTGCCGACGGTGACGCCCTCGCAGCGGCAGACGACGACGTCCTCGCCGAGCGCGTCGACGAGGTGGCCGGGGAACGGATAGGCCCGCTCCAGCGCCAGCCGGAATCGGCGGTGCCGGGCGAGGGCCCGGTCGAGCCGGGCGACCCGGGCGGGATCGACGGGACGGCCGAGATCGGCGAGCACGGTCAGAGCGGTG
>CALFRR010000217.1 GCA_937919435.1 uncultured Alphaproteobacteria bacterium
CTGATCGAGCCGCCGGGGGAGGCACGGGAGAACCATCTGGTGATCCGCGATCTCGCCCGCCGACTCGGCGCCGAGCATCCCGGCTTCGAGATGAGCGCCCGCGCGCACGTCGACCACATGCTGCGCAAGGCAGGTTTCGGCGGCTTCGAAGATCACCTCGAACAGCCGATGATCGATTGCCAGCCCGATCGTGAGACGGCTCACTTTCTCGATGGATTCGGCTACCCCGACGGGAAGTTCCGCTTCGCACCGGATTGGACGTCGGTCGCCGCGGCGAACGACGGGCCGATGGGGCCGTGGCGGGAGCTGCCGCGGCTGCCCGATCAGTGGAACGTCGTCGAAGCCGCCGACGAGGCCCATCCGTTCCGGTTGGTGACCCCGCCGGCCCGGAATTTCCTCAATTCCACCTTCACCGAGACGGCCACGTCACGGGCCAAGGAGGGGGCGCCGAAGGTCAAGATCCATCCCGACGACCTCGCCCGGCTCGGGCTTTCCGACGGTGACGAGGTGCGGCTGGTCAATCATCGCGGGGCGGTGCGGCTGTTCGCCGAATCATTTGCCGGCGTACGAAGAGGAGTCGTCGTTGCGGAGGGGATCCATCCCAACTCGGCCTTCGTCGACGGGCGCGGGATCAACACGCTGACCGGCGCCGACCAGCCCGCGCCCTATGGCGGGGCGGCGTTCCACGACGCCAAAGTTCGGGTCGAACGCGCGATTTGAACGGACTGTTGCAGGTCGGCCCTTGAGCGGCGGCGAATCCGCGAGTAGCCAACGTTCGAATTTCGATCCCCCCGACGATCGCCCGTCGGGATTTCCGGAGTGTTCTTCCCATGTCCGCACGCACTGCCCTGGTCTGCGCCTTCCTCTCCGCCGCTCTCTTCGGTGCCGTGCCGGCGCTCGCGGCCTCGTCCGGCGAAGTCGAGGCGGGACGCGATCAGGTGCGCCGCATCATCCTCGACGTCTGCGTCTACGGCCAGTCCGGCAAGGAGGGCATGAAGCAGGACGTGATCGTCGATCGCTGCCAGTGCGCGTCGAACCGGGTGATGAAGGGCCTCAAGGCCGAGGAGATCGCCGCCGCGGCCGAGGCCAAGGACGTTCCCGGCGCGTGGAACACCGCCGCGGAAGAGGCCTTCGCCGGCTGCGGCAAGCGCTGACCGGCGGACGCCGACCGCCGCGGGATCTCGGAAGAGACCGATCCGTGGCGGCGGAGGATCCGCCGATGCGCCGTTCCCCGCCGACTTCGGTCGGAACCCATGGGGACGGTGGACATGTCCGATCTCGGTCGGGGGCGATGGGCGCGCGGGTTCGGGGGAACCGCGCGCCCATTTCGTTTCGCGGCGCGACCGGTCGCGGCGACGCGCGAGGGCGAATCGCCGGGCTGCCCGGGGGCCGGCGGAGCCGCCGCCTCAGGCCATGACCATGTGGCCGTTCGGCATCATGTCGTCGGAAGGTGCGGTGCCGTGAGCCGCCTTGTAGCGCTTGCGCTCGCAGTCCGACTGCCGATCGCCGCGGCAATAGAGGGCGATGAATCCCTTGCAGGCGAGATTCTTGGAATCGCAGAATTTCTTGATGAATCCGCAGTTCGGAAGGTTCGGGCATTCGGTCATCGGTGGCGTCCTCCTTCACGCGATCGAAACACGGTTCCCGTATGACGAGCATACGGCCACGAACTCTCTTTCCGAATGGTCAATGATCGATGTGAAATAGATCTATGACGTCGCGTCATGAGGGTTCGCCCGCTGCCGGAACGGTGGGGACGACCACGAGAGGGCGGCGAGGGCGACCGCTTCCGGACCGGTGGATCCCGAGGGGCGAGGGAGGAGAAGAGCGGACCGGGGGGATCCGCCGGCGCTCAGGCCGGCGCGATCAGCGCGGTGTGCGGGGGCGGCACGACGCTCCCGTCGGTCGTCACCCGCTCGTTGCCGTCGGCGTCGGTGACCACCCGGGCACGGCCGGCGGCGACCCGGGCGAGCGCCAGCGGGTAGATCCGATGCTCTTCGGCGAGCACCCGGGCGGCGAGCGTGTCGGGCGTGTCGTCGTCGAGGACCGGCACCGCCGCCTGGACGACGATCGGACCGACGTCCATCTCCGGACGGACGAAGTGGACGGTGCAGCCCGCGATCTTGACCCCGTCGGCCAGCGCCCGGGCGTGGGTGTGCAGCCCCTTGTAGGCGGGCAGCAACGCCGGGTGGATGTTGATCAGCCGGTCCGGCCACGCGCCGATGAACCACGGGGTCAACAGCCGCATGAAGCCGGCGAGGGCGACGACTTCGACGCGGTGCTCGAGGAGCACCGCCTGGACCGCCCGTTCGAAGGCTTCCCGGTCCTTGCCGAAGGGCCTGTGGTCGACCACCGCGGTGGGCACGCCGGCGGCGGCGGCCCTGGCGAGGCCGCCGGCATCGGCGCGGTTCGACACGACCACCGCGATCTCGGCGGGGTAGGCGGGATCGGCGGCCGCGGCGATCAGGGCCGCCTACGAGGACTGCCTTCCGGCGGCGTTCATGGATCACCTCGAGGCGCAAGGACATAAATGGAGAAGCGTCAACCCAGGCATCAGCGTCGATGCGGCGGAAGCTGCGAGGATGGCGCGGGAGAACCGTGCAAGCCATGCCCTGGCCGCGCTTCCCCGCGCCGTGGATGCCGACGATGACGAATTCGGCTGACCTGGAGATCACCACCCCTGGCGGATGGCGAGACGGGGATCCAGTTCGGCGGCACGATCGATGCCTAGTACGACGCCCTCAGCCACGCCCGCGAGCAGAAGGGAGAACTCGTCCTTCACCTGCACCATGATGTCCCGCGGAAAGATGGTCTGGCCGCGCCCCTTGAGGGCGGCGTACTCTTCGGTTGAGCGCGATGCCCACCTGTGCGAGTCCAGATCCAGATACACGGCGGACAAGGCTATGCGCCCGTCGTGTTCTATGTCGTCCGCCACGGTCTTGAGGTGTCCAAGAAGCAGGGTCTCGGGGTTGACGGAAAGTGTGGAATCATCGACAGGCCATAGTCCGTCAGTGAGATTGAGGAGGATCTTGTGGCTTCTCGCGCTCTCGAGCGCATGCCTCGCTGCCCACTGAAGAGCCTCTCCGTCGACGTTCTCCTTCCTTGTCTCGTCGCAGGCCATCGCGCAAAGGAAGTCGATCGAGGCGGCAATGCTCTCGTCTGCGCGCTTGTAGACGATGTGCAGGAGATCGCACAGGCGGCCCGGTTTGATGGGACGCCCGTCATCGAGCCACTTCCTGCGGGACTCTCCGCCCTTCCACGACGAAGTCGTGTATCCCAGAACCGATGTCTCGACGCCAAGGTTCTCGAGGGCGATGCAGGTCTCGATGGTCGCGAACGTCATGTCCCTAGCGGGGGTGCCGCGCGTGCTGCCGGAGCCGTCGACGAGGATTGTGACTGCCGTGTCGGAAGGGTCGAGGCGTGACTCGTTGAACTGGCTGGCAATGCGGGCGCTCATGTCTTCGATCGCGTGCAGGAAGCCGCCGGCATCTCTGAGATGGCTGTCCCGATAATTCTGCATCCAGGCGTGGGCGAACTCGAGCCGCTCCTTCTCGACCAGCTCGCCGATGTGGGCGACACGGTCGAATTCGTCGGTGAAGACCTCGTATGGAGGAATCTCGTTCCGATCGATGAAGTCGAGGTTTCTGGGCATTGGGAGCTCCTGCATGAAGTCGACCAAGAATACCCGTCGACAACGAAAAGCACCATCGCAGGATCGCCGCTCTAAATCCTGACGGTCGGCTTCTGCGCGACGGAATCCCGCACGGAATGAACGGCGAGCCCGGGATGATCCGGGTTCGCCGAGGATCAGTGCTTCCACTGATGATCGCGGTGACGCTTCCAGTTGCGGATGCGCCAGTCGCTGCGCATGGAGTAATCCCAGCCGAGATGCTCCTCGAGCATCCGGGTGCGGCGGCTGCCACGGATCCTGATGCCGTACTCGATGCAGTCCTCGTCGAATGCGAGGGCCGCGTTGTCGGCGATCTCCCTGGAAACTGGCGGACGACCGCTGTCCCAGTTGTACCGCTTGCGCTTGCCCGTACGTGGAACCGGACGCTGGCGGAAGTCCTCCGCGCGGTAGTCGTCGAAGTGGACGACGCCGCGCCAGACCCAGTGGTTCAAGCGCGATGCGTCGATCTGCCTGCGGATCCGCGAGAGATTCTCGCGGACGTGATACGCGCCGATCTTGCGGCCGCAGTCGTCACGGAAGACGATCTCGCCGTAGAAGTGGTCGCACAGGAGATGGACGCGGCTGTCCGGAACCTCCATCAGCGGATGAAGATTCCTCGCCCGCAGCATGACCATGTTGCGGTCCAGATCGAAGTGGTAGTCTCCGTTGCTCATGAAGCCGCTGCTGCTGGAGCCGCGGCGGTAGTGGGCACCTTCATGGAAGGCGAAGAGATAGCCGAAATCCTTCAGGACGGCCTCGAACGACGGAAAGACGGTCCCCGTCGGGTGTTTCAGCATATAGACGCCGCGAGCCTCGTAGGTGATGCTGACCGCGCCCTTGTAGTGGTGATGTCCTCTGGACATGTGCTACTCCTGTAGTCGGGACTATCCCGCACTACAGAAAGTGAGTTTTTGGCTCTCTCATCGATCGAATCCTTTGTCAGACATCTTCGATACCAGCCGCGGCAAAGGCTTGCAAGGCCATTGTCAACTATTAGTGGGACGGAGTCCGGGCTTGTGGTTTTCCGGCATCACCTCCATGGTGGCATCGGACACGAATGGAGAACCGGGGATGACTGAAGCGGCTGAACTGTTCGAAGCTTTCGGCTTCGAGAGACTTGAGAACGGACTGTGGAGATTTGCGAAGCACTTCGAAGGACATGCCGATGCGCCGGGCGAAGGGGTCAATGACACCGCGGTGGTGATCGTCGAGGCACTGCCGGATGGATCGTTCGTGGGGCACGTGCCTTTCGTCGAGAGCTGCAGGATGGATCTCGACGAAGTTCCGGAGCGCTCCCTCTTCTTCCCAAGCGCCGATCCAAGGGACATGATCGCCCTCGCGCAGAACGAGGCAGGCAGCTCCTACCACCAGACGACCGGGCACACCCCCGACGAAGGTTTCGGC
>CALFRR010000218.1 GCA_937919435.1 uncultured Alphaproteobacteria bacterium
GACTCCGCCGCGCCTCGCCTCGGCGACCCCGCCGGCCGCCGCACCCGCTCCGGCTTCCGCGGCTCCCGCCGCGCCGGTGGCGATCACGCCGCCCGCGGCACCGGCCGCCGCCGCCGGATCCGGCGATTGGATGGTGCAGATCTCCGCGACCAAGTCGGATGCCGACGCGCGTCGCTCGTTCGCCGATGCCCAGCGCCGTTGGCCGGTGCTGGCGGGCCGCGGGCTCGACGTGCAGCAGGCCAATCTCGGCGATCGCGGCACCTTCTACCGGGCCCGCGTCTCCGGCGGCAGCCGCGAACAGGCGGTGGCGCTGTGCGAACAGCTGAAGGCGCAGGGCGGCCAGTGCATGGTCGTCCACCGCTGAACCCGAACGCCGTGCGTCGCCGACGGTCGCCTCCCCGGACGGGCGGGGCGGCGTCGGGGGGCCGCGCGTGGCGCTTCCCTCCTCTCCTCCGTCTCTGCCGAAAGTCCGTGCGATGACCTCTCTCTCCCTCGTCTGCGGGTGCCGCGGACCGGTTCTCGACGCCGAAGAAGCGGCCTTCTTCGCCGAGGTGCGGCCCTACGGCTTCATCCTCTTCTCCCGCAACCTCGAGACGCCGGAGCAGATCCGGGCGCTGACCGCCGCGCTGCGGACGGCGGCTGGACGGCCGGAAGCGCCGATCCTGATCGATCAGGAGGGCGGACGGGTGCAGCGGCTGGGGCCGCCGCAGTGGCCGGCCTATCCGGAAGGGCGGCTGTTCGGGGAGATCGCCGAACGGGATCCGCGGCTCGGGCACCGGGCGGCGACGATCGGGGCGCGGCTCATCGCCGCAGATCTCGCCGATCTCGGCATCGACGTCGACTGCCTCCCGGTGCTCGACGTACCGGTCGAGGGCGCCCACGACGTGATCGGTCGCCGCGCCTATTGGAGCAGCCCGGAGCGGGTCGCCGACCTCGGCCGGGCCGCCTGCGACGGGCTGATGGCCGGCGGCGTGCTGCCGGTCGTCAAGCACATGCCGGGCCACGGCCGGGCCGGGGTCGACAGCCATCACCATCTGCCGGTGGTCGACACCGACCGGGCGACGCTCGAGCGGATCGACTTCGCGCCGTTCCGGGCGCTCGCCGAGATGCCGTTCGGAATGACCGCCCACGTCGTCTACACGGCGATCGACCCGGACCGGCCGGCGACCACCTCGAAGCGGGTGATCGACGAGGTGATCCGCGGCCACATCGGTTTTTCCGGGTGCCTGATGTCGGACGACGTCTCGATGAAGGCGCTCTCCGGGTCGCTTTCCGAGCGGGCGGCGGCATCGCTCGACGCCGGCTGCGACCTCGTCCTCCACTGCAACGGCGATCTCGGCGAGATGCGCGAGGTGGCACGGGCCTGCCGGCCGCTCGCCGGCGCCGCCGCCGATCGGGCGGAACGGGCGCTGGCCTTCCGCCGCACTCCCGACCGCGCCGATCTCGTCTCGCTCGCCGCCGAATTCGCCGGATTGACGCGACCCGCCCCGGTCTGACACACCGGACGGGAGCCACGGGGCGGGGACCCCGAGGGCTCCGACGGGGGACGGAGGTGGAGGCGACGGCGAACGGGGAGGGACCCTCGGGAGGCGCCGCCGGCGGCACGCCGCCGGGCGGGGTTTCGTCGCGTCCGCCGGACGTCTTCGTCGAGCCGCAGCAGCTCGAACTCGACGTCGACGAGCCGCAACTGGTCCTCGAACTCGAGGGATGGGAAGGGCCGCTCGACCTGTTGCTGGCGCTCGCCCGGCAACAGAAGGTCGATCTCGCCCGGATCTCGATCCTGGAACTGGTCGACCAGTACCTCGCCTATGTCGAGCGGATCCGCCGCCGCCGGTTGGAGAACGCCGCCGATCACCTGGTGATGGCCGCCTGGCTCGCCTATCTGAAGTCGCGCCTGCTGCTGCCGTCGCCGGCGCCCGACGCCGAACCGAGCGGCGAGGAACTGGCGGCGGCGCTGGCCTTCCGTCTGCGTCGGCTGGAAGCGATCCGCGAGGCGGCGGCGAAACTGATGGCCCGCCCCCGGCTGGGGCGCGACGTCTTCGGCAGCGGCACCGCCGGTGCGCTGGTGGTGGCGGTCGAACCGCGTTGGGACTGCGATCTCGGCGAACTGCTGGCGGGCTACGCCGGCCTGCGCCAGCGCCAGATCCCGATCTCCCATCGGGTCCTGGCGCGCAGCGTGCTGCCGCTCGCCGAGGCCCGGGAGATCCTGGTCCGGCTGGTCGGCGAGGCGGCCGACTGGGTGCCGATCGGCGAGTTGGTGGCGCGCTGGGCACCGCCGGACATGCGGGCGACGGCGCTCGCCTCGACCTTCTCCGCCGGGCTCGAACTGGTGCGCGAAGGCAAGCTCGAACTCGCGCAGGCGGAGCCGTTCGCGCCGCTGTTCGCCCGGGTCCGGGTGGCGCTGCCGCCGCCGCGGGAGAGCGACGCGGCGCCGGGCGGGGAGAGAGAGGACGACGAGCCGTGAGCGATCGACGCGACGAACCGGAAGACATCGAGGACCTCTTCGCCTCGGAGACCGAGCACGAGGTCGCGCGCCTCGTCGAGGCGCTGATCTTCGCCTCCGCCGAACCGGTCGGGATCGACGACCTCGCCCCGTTCGTGCCGGCGAGCGTCGATCTCGGCGCGGTCCTCGACCGGCTGGTCGCCGACCATCGCGGCCGCGGGGTGGAACTGGTCCGGGTCGCCGGCCGCTGGCAGTTCCGCACCGCGCCCGACCTCGCCCGGCGGCTGTCGCGGTCGACGGCGGAGGTCCGGAAGCTCGGCCGGGCGGCGCTGGAGACGCTGGCGATCATCGCCTACCACCAGCCGGTGACCCGGGCCGAGATCGAACAGATCCGCGGCGTGGCGATCGCCCGCGGCACTCTCGACGTGCTGCTGACCACCGGCTGGATCCGGATGCGCGGACGGCGCCGGACCCCCGGCCGGCCGGTCACCTGGGGGACGACCGACGGGTTCCTCGTCCATTTCGGGCTCGATCGGCTGGGCGACCTGCCCGGTCTCGAGGAATTGAAGGGCGCCGGTCTGATCGAAGGGCAGATCCCTTCGGGCTTCCGGGTGCCGATCCCCAGCGACGCGCCGCTGCTGCCGGAGGAAGAAGACCCGCTCGATCCGAGCGATCTGCTCGATCTCGCCGTCGACGGCGAAGAGGGCGGGGCCGAAGAGCCGATCGACGGGGACCGCGGGGCATAGGGGACGACCCGAGGGGGGGTGCGAGGCCGGTTGCGGGGGGGAACCCTTTTTGCCATAGTGCGCGCCGCCGCGGAGGGGGTCCGCGCACGGACGCGCACCCCGCAGGAGGAACGACATGGGTTCGATGAGTATCTGGCACTGGCTGATCGTTCTGGCGGTCGCCCTCGTGTTCTTCGGCGGCAAGGGGAAGATCTCCGATCTGATGGGCGACGTCGCCAAGGGCATCAAGAGCTTCAAGAAGGGGCTCGCGGAAGACGACGAGGCCAAGCCGGCCGAGGCGCCGAAGCCGATCGAGGCCAAGCCCGGCGAGCCGATCGCCCACCAGGACGACAAGTCGAAGACCGCCGGTTGAGGCGGTCCGCGGGCGGGAGGCGTTTCCCGTCGACGGCTTTCCAGGGGTCGGGGATGCGTCCAGCGGGACGCGGACCCCGGCCTCGGCATTTCCGGGCATCCCCGGGCGGCGCGCCCGCCCCGTGGCCCGGTTGATCTGGCGGTAGAACATGCTCGACGTCGGCTGGAGTGAGATCCTGATCATCGCGGTGGTGGCGCTGGTCGTCGTCGGTCCGAAGGAACTGCCGCAGCTGTTGCGTACCGCCGGTCAGTGGGCCGCGAAGGCCCGCCGGATGGCCGGCGAGTTCCAGTCCCAGATGAATCAGGCGCTGCGCGAGGCCGATCTCGACGACGTGCGCAAGAGCGTCGAGGATCTGAAGGCGCTGTCGCCGAAGGCGATGATCGCCGAGCAGATCGGCTCGATGACCGAATCGCTCTCCAAGGCCGAACGCGAGACCAACGCCGAGCTCGCCCGGATCGAAGCCGGGGTCGCGAGCCCGAGCGACGTCGACGCCGCGCCGATGCCGCTGGCGCCCGAACCGGCCTTCGACGCACAGGCGATCGAGACGCCGCCGATCGACGTGCCGGCCGTCGGGGTTCCCGATTTCGCCGCGCCCGAGAGCGCACCCGTGGCCGTCGCCGAGACGGACGACCGACCGGTGGAAGCCGCCGCTCCGGTGGCGGTCGCCGAAGCCCCCGTTTCCGATTCCGCCGAGAAGGCGCCCCGCGCATGAGCGACGAAGACGACATCGAAGCCTCGCGGATGCCGCTGATGGAGCATCTGCTCGAACTCCGGAGCCGGCTGATCCGCGCTCTGGTGGCGCTGCTCGTCGCCTTCCTGGTCTGCTTCTATTTCGCCAAGGGCATCTACAATGTCCTGGTGTGGCCCTACGATCTGGTCATCCGCCAGATGACCGGGCAGCCGGCGACGATGATCTTCACGGCGCCGCAGGAGTTCTTCATCACGCAGATCAAGGTGGCCTTCTACGGCGCGATCTGCATCGCCTTCCCGATGATCGCCGCGCAGATCTACAAGTTCGTGGCGCCCGGGCTCTACAAGCACGAGAAGAACGCCTTCCTGCCCTACCTGATCGCCACCCCGGTGTTCTTCATGCTGGGGGCGCTGCTGGTCTATTTCATGCTGCCGATGGTGCTCGGCTTCTTCGCCGGGATGCAGCAGTCGGGGGCCGACGGGGGCATCAAGATCGAACTGTTGCCCAAGGTCAGCGAGTATCTGTCGCTGATCATGTCGCTGACCTTCGCCTTCGGTCTGGTGTTCCAGATGCCGGTGGTGCTGACCCTGCTCGGGCGGATCGGCATCGTCACCGCGGCGGGGCTGCGCTCCAAGCGGCGCTGGGCGATCCTGATCTCGTTCATCGTCGCAGCGGTGCTGACTCCGCCCGATCCGCTGTCCCAGATCTCGCTTGCCCTGCCCACCATCCTTCTCTACGAACTGACCATCTTCGCGGTCCGGATGGTCGAGCGGAAGGACGAGCCGGAGGCGGAACTGCCGCCGCCGCCACCTTCGCCGCCGGCGACCACCTGAGGTCCGGAGTGCCCCTCCCGGGGGCTCCGACCGGTGTCCGCGCCGTCGCGACCGATCTCCGAAGGATACTGCCATGCACGACATCAAGTGGATCCGTGACAACGGGCCGGCCTTCGATTCGGCTCTGACCCATCGCGGCAAGCCGCCGATGGCCGACGCCCTGATCGCCCTCGACGAGACCCGTCGGGCCAAGCTGACCCGTCTGCAGGAGCTGCAGGCCCAGGCGAACGCCGCGGCCAAGGCGATCGGCGCGGCGATGGGTCGCAAGGACACCGCGGAAGCCGAGCGGCTGAAGACTTCGGTCGCCTCGATCAAGGCGGAGATCCAGAAGGGCGAGGCGGAAGCCCGCGACCTCGAGACGGAGCTCTCCGAGGTGCTCGCCGGCATCCCCAACGTGCCCGCCGCCGACGTGCCGGTCGGCGCGGACGAGACGGCGAACGTCGAGGTCCGCCGTTGGGGCACGCCGAAGAGCTTCGACTTCGCGCCGAAGCAGCACTTCGAGCTCGGCGAAGCGCTGGGCCAGATGGATTTCGAGACGGCGGTGAAGATCTCCGGCGCGCGGTTCGTGCTGCTGAAGGGCAAGCTCGCACGGCTCGAGCGGGCGCTCGCCCAGTTCATGCTCGACCTGCACACCGAGACCCACGGCTACACCGAGGTGAATCCGCCGTTCCTGGTGAAGAGCGAGACCGCCTTCGGTACCGGCAACCTGCCGAAGTTCGAAGAAGATCTGTTTGCTGGTGTGTCGGCAGCAGATTTTGCGTCCGGATTAGTTGAGACGGGCGTTGTGCATGAAGCGTTTCGTGAATATTATCAACATGAAGATTATGGACCGGAAGGGACGCCGGAGTTTCTGGAGGCCCGAGATAGAATTTCAACTGCTGCGCGAGAGGCTTCCAGTCAAGTAAATAAATTCTATCTTATCCCTACTGCCGAAGTGCCAGTCACCAACATCGTGCGGGGAGAAATTCTCGACGAGGGTGCGCTGCCCTACCGCTACACCGCGTGGACGCCGTGCTTCCGGTCGGAGGCCGGATCGGCGGGGCGCGACACCCGCGGCATGATCCGGCTGCACCAGTTCGCCAAGGTCGAGCTGGTCTCGATCACCACGCCGGAGGCGTCGGAGGCCGAGCACGAGCGGATGACGCTGGCCGCGGAAGAGGTGTTGAAGCGGCTGGAGCTGCCCTATCGCACGATCGTCCTGTCGACCGGCGACATGGGCTTCTCGTCGAAGAAGACCTACGACCTCGAGGTCTGGCTGCCCGGGCAGAACGCCTATCGCGAGATCTCCTCCTGCTCGAACTGCGGCGAGTTCCAGGCGCGGCGGATGAACGCCCGTTATCGGCCGGCCGAGGGCAAGGGGACGCGCTTCGTCCACACCCTCAACGGCTCCGGCGTGGCGGTCGGCCGCTGCCTGGTCGCGGTGCTGGAGAACTGGCAGAACGCCGACGGCTCGATCACCGTGCCGCCGGTGCTGCGTCCCTACATGGGCGGGCTCGAGCGGATCGGCTGAGGCGCCCCCTCCGAACGACGACGGACGCGGTCGGGCGATGCTCGGCCGCGTTTCGCATGTCCGCGACACCCGTCGCCTTGTCGCGAGGGGCGCCGGCTCCTACGTTGGAGCGACGTTCCCGAACCGAAGAGGTGACGCCATGAGCGACCGTCCGACCCACGATGCGCCCGCAGACGTCGCGCACGGGGGCCCGGCCCGCGGCGAGACCGCCGGTTCCGGCCACCCGCATGCCGGACACGGTGCGGCGGGCGGTGCGCCGGTCTATCCGCCGGGCTACGATCCGATCACCCACACCTTCCGCCCGCCGGCCGCGGAAGCGGCGGCGCCCGCGGCGGGAGGCGTACCGGCCGTTTCGGGGGCCGTCTGCCCGGTCGATCACACCGCCTTCGCGGCGCGGCCGACCGACGGGGTTCGGCGGACGATGGTGGTGACCGGCGCGAGCCGCGGCATCGGGCATGCGATCGTGCGCAAGTTCGCGGCCGAGGGCTGGCGGATCCTGACCATCTCGCGCCATCCCTTCGAGAGCGCACGCTGCCCCTGGGAGGCCGGGCCGGAGGATCACGTCCAGGTCGATCTGGTCGACCGAGACGGGGTCGCCCACGCGATTCGCGACATCCGCACCAAGCTCGAGGACGGGCCGCTCAACGCCCTGGTCAACAATGCCGGCATCTCGCCGAAGGGACCGAACGGCGAGCGCCAGAATTCGCTGACCACGCCGATGGAGACGTGGATGCGGGTGTTCCACGTCAATCTGCTGGCGCCGATCCTGCTCGCCCGTGGGCTGTTCGACGAGTTGAAGGCGGGGCAGGGGGCGATCGTCAACATCACCTCGGTGGTCGGCCACAAGGTCCACCCCTTCGCCGGGACCGCCTATGCGACCTCCAAGGCGGCGCTGACGGCGCTCACCCGGGAGATGGCGGCCGACTTCGCACCGCACGGAATCCGTGTGAATGCAATCGCTCCCGGCGAGATCTTCACCGACATCCTGTCGCCCGGAACGGAGGAGAAGTTCCTGCCGCTGATCCCGATGCACCGGCTCGGACGGCCCGAGGAAGTGGCCGAACTCGTGCATTTCCTGTGTTCGCAGGCGGCCTCCTACATCACCGGCGAAGAGATCAACATCAACGGCGGACAGTTGCTCTGAGGTTTCCGTCCATTTGGTCAAATCGACGAGATCTCATCGGTGAATGCACGTACACGACGTGGCGTCGTCTGTCGCTTGGTGAGCAGTTGCGAGCCGAATGTGCAGGAATCCGCCGAAGCTGATGCGAATTGCGGCGTGACATTTCCTCGAGCACGACCCAGCATCGGATCTGCCTGCAACGATGGGCCGGACCGTTCCTCCGTCCGGCCATCCGTCGGGGAGTCCGTGTCATGGGGATTGCGACGACGGCCATGCCGACCGCCTCCGCCGACCGCGTGTCCGAGCCGCCGCGGCCGGTGATCGCTTCCAAGGCCAACGCCGAGATGGCGCTGTTCGGGATCTACGAGATCTCGAAGATCCTGACCAAGCCGGCACGCCTGGAAACGACGCTGTCCAACGTGGTCAACGTGCTGACCTCGTTCCTTCAGATGCGGCGCGGGATGATCGTGGTGCTCGACGCGGCGGACGAGGTCGAGATCGTCGCCGCCGCCGGTTGGGCCGAGCAGAAGCACGGCGCGGCGCGGGCGATCGATTCGCTGCCGCGTGCGGTGATCGACCGGATCGTCGCGACGACGACGCCGCTGGTGGTTCAGGACGTCGCCCACGAGCCGCTGTTCGGCGGGGCCAAGGAGCTCGACACCGACCGTCCCGACGTCCGCGTCTCCTTCGTCGGGGTGCCGATCAAGGTCGAGCACAAGGTGGTGGGGACGCTGTCGATCGACCGGGTATGGGACGGGCTGACCCAGTTCCGGATCGACGACGATCTGCGGTTCCTGTCGATGGTCGCCAATCTGATCGGGCAGACGGTTCGGCTGCACCGGATCCTGGCGGCCGATCGGCAGCGGCTGCTCGACGAACGCGGGGCGCTCGAGAAGGCGCTCGGGGCGGAACTCGCCGAGCGCCGGGTGGTGCCGCGGGTCGAGGGGATCGTCGGCGAGAGCGAGGCGGTGAAGCGGGTGCTGGCCACCATCGCGGTGGTCGCCAAGTCGAATTCGACCGTGCTGCTCAGGGGCGAGAGCGGCACCGGCAAGGAGCTGTTCGCCCGGGCGATCCACGATCTCAGCCCGCGCAAGGGGCGCGCCTTCGTCAAGCTGAACTGCGCGGCGCTGCCGGAGAGCGTGCTGGAGAGCGAGCTGTTCGGCCACGAGAAGGGCTCGTTCACCGGCGCGGTCGGCCAGCGGGCCGGGCGCTTCGAACTCGCCCACGGCGGGACCCTGCTGCTCGACGAGATCGGCGAGATCTCGCCGGCGTTCCAGGCGAAGCTGCTCAGGATCCTCCAGGAGGGCGAATTCGAACGGGTCGGCGGCACCAAGACCCTCAAGGTCGACGTCCGTCTGGTCTGCGCCACCAACAAGAACCTGGAAGAGGCCGTCGCCAAGGGCGAGTTCCGCGCGGATCTCTACTATCGGATCAACGTCGTGCCGATCTTCCTGCCGCCGCTGCGGGAGCGGCCCGGCGACATCCCGCATCTGGCGCGCGCCTTCGTCGACCGGTTCAACGCCGAGAACGGACGCCATCTGGTGTTCGCCTCGTCGGGGCTGGACCTGCTGTCGCGCTGCTACTTCCCCGGCAACGTGCGGGAACTCGAGAACTGCGTCCGGCGGACCGCGACGCTGGCGCGGGCGGAGACGCTGTCGGCCGCCGATTTCGCCTGCCACACCGGCGACTGCCTCTCCGCACTCCTCTGGAAGAGCACGCCGAAGAAGCCGGGGCCGAGCCCGATCGACGTTCTGGCGGCGGGTGGCGAGATCCGCCCGGAACCGATGCCGATCGCTATGCCGCCGCTGCCGGCGGCGCCGTCCGTCGGCGTCGACGAGGTGGAGCCGCCGCTCTGCGAGCACGCCGACATCGACTGTCCGGCGCGGAGCGGGCGATCGAACGAACGGGAGCGTCTGATCGACGCGATGGAGCGGGCCGGCTGGGTCCAGGCCAAGGCGGCCCGGCTCCTCGGACTGACGCCGCGTCAGATCGGTTATGCGCTGAAGAAGCGCGGAATCGAACTGAAGCGCTTCTGAGCGATCCGGTCGCCGGATCGACGGCGTCTCATACCGAGTTCACGAAATTCGGACTCGTCCGAATTTCGTGAGTCACGGCCCGACCGGCCGACGCCCGTTCGGGCTCGCCTTCGCGGACGAAGCTCCGAACGGGTCGGAACTTCATCCGCTCGGTATCAGGCGACGGCGGCGAGGACGACGCAGTTGCGGCCGCGCCGTTTGGCGTCGTAGAGCGAGCGATCGGCGGCGATCAGCCGTTCCTGGAAATCGGTGCGGGTGGCGTCGGCGAAGGCGATGCCGACGCTGACCGTGGCGCTGACCGGGTTGCCGTCGGCGACGATCACGCTGTCGGCGAAGCGGCGCCGGATTCGGTCGGCGGCCTCGATCGCCGACGTCCCGCCGGTCCGGGGGGCGGGCAGCACCACGGCGAACTCCTCGCCGCCGATCCGGGCGGCGGTACCGGCGAGACCGATTTCGCGAGTGAGCACATCGGCGAAGCCGGTCAGGAAGCGGTCGCCGATCGCATGGCCGAAACGGTCGTTGATCTGTTTGAAGCGGTCGAGATCGAACATCAGGATCGCCTGTCCGGGGGACATCGGCCGTTCGCCGTGATGCTCGATCAGACCGCGCCGGTTGAGCAGACCGGTCAGCGGGTCGGTCAGGGCGTCGCGACGATGGCCGTGGGCGCGCCGGGCCTGGGCCAGCGCCAGGGACAGACCACCGATGCCGGTCATCGAGACGATCCAGACGACCGCCGATGTGTTCTCCACCAGATTGACCGGTGCGGCGCCGAGGGCCATCCGGCCGTCGATCGCCAACGCCGCCCCGCAGGCGAAGAAGGAGAGGGCGCAGACCGCATAGAGGCCGGCGATCGCCCCGAGCTGGATCGGCGAATCGGCCCGTTGCCCGGCGTAGATCAGCGCGGTCCACATCAGCATCAGGCCGGCCCAGGTGTTGTCGAAGATCAGAGCCGCCCCGTCGAGGCCGAGGTACATCGGGGCGAGGCAGCCGAAGACGCCGATCGCCGCCGTGGCGATCGTCGAGCCGACCGGCAGTCCGCCGTCGCGGAACTGGACGGAGGCGGCACGGATCAGTGCCAATGCCATCGGCATCACCGCCAGCGCGAGGACGAGGTCGACCGGATCGGCGGTGCCGACGTAGCGCGCGTAGAGCAGTGCGTGAACGACGATCAGTCCGATTCCGCTCATCCAGGTGAGCAGGAAACGATCGATCGGCGTCGCCATCCAGACGGCGAAGGTGGCGATCGACAGGCTGGCGCCGGCACAGGCGATCGCCATGATCAATGTCGCGTGGTCGACCGCCATGCCTTCCTGCGTCCCCGGTCCTCGGATCCCAACTGATCTGTATGGAGATTACGTTGCGTCCGTGAACGAATGCTGAAACGCACGTTACATGTCGCATCTCTGCCATGCAGAGTTGTCGTACGAGACCGGTCCCGAGCCGGGGGCGGAGCGGATCTCACCGGCCCCGACGTCCGACAAACGCCGCTCCGGCTCTGTCGCACACCCGACAGGAATGTCGACAAGCCCGCGCGAACGGACCCTCCGCTTCCGTCGTCCGCTTGATTCGTCTGGGATTTCTCCTCTGGCACGAGGGTTGCGAATTGGGCTTCGCACCTTGCCGAGGGAGTGTTGCGATGAACCGGCCGATGATTTCCCTGGAGAGCCTGTTCCAGCCGATCGACGTCGAGGCGCTGGAAACGGCGGCGCGTTCGGGCGGCTGTTCGTCGTCCGCCTGCGGCTCGTCGGCCAAGCCCGACGACATGGCCGCCGACGTCTGGGAGCGGATCAAGGATCACCCCTGCTATTCGGAAGAGGCGCACCACTGGTTCGCGCGGATGCACGTCGCGGTGGCTCCTGCCTGCAACATCCAGTGCAACTACTGCAACCGCAAGTACGACTGCGCCAACGAGAGCCGTCCGGGCGTCGTCTCCGAGAAGCTCACGCCGGAGGAGGCGATGCGCAAGGTGATCGCGGTGGCCAACGAGGTGCCGCAGCTGTCGGTGCTCGGCATCGCCGGTCCCGGCGACGCCTGCTACGACTGGGCGAAGACCCGGGCGACCTTCGCCGACGTCGCCCGGCGGATTCCCGACATCAAGCTGTGCATCTCGACCAACGGTCTGGCGCTGCCCGACCGGGTCGACGAACTGGTCGAAATGAACGTCGACCATGTCACGATCACCATCAACATGGTCGATCCGGAGATCGGGGCGAAGATCTATCCGTGGATCTTCTACGCCGGTCGGCGCTGGGAAGGCGTCGAAGCGTCGAAGATCCTGCACGAGCGGCAGATGCTCGGGCTCGAGATGCTGACCGCCCGCGGCATCCTGACCAAGATCAATTCCGTCATGATCCCCGGCATCAACGACGACCACCTCGTCGAGGTGAACCGCTGGGTGAAGGCGCGCGGCGCCTTCCTGCACAACGTCATGCCGCTGATCTCCGATCCGGCGCACGGCACCCGTTTCGGACTGACCGGCCAGCGCGGGCCGACGCCGATGGAGCTGAAGGCGCTGCAGGACCGGCTCGACGGCGGCGCCAAGCTGATGCGCCACTGCCGCCAGTGCCGGGCCGACGCGGTCGGCCTGCTCGGCGAGGACCGCGGCCAGGAGTTCACCCTCGACCGGTTGCCGGAAGAGGTCGCCTACGATCCGTCGAAGCGCGAGGCCTACCGCGAGATCGTCGCCCGCGAGCGCGGCGACCACGGCGCGGCGAAAGCGGCGGCGGTCGCCGCGGTCAAGGAGACCGCGACCGACGCCAAGCTCCTGATCGCGGTGGCGACCCACGGCGGCGGCCGGATCAACCAGCACTTCGGCCATGCCCGCGAATTCCAGATCTACGAGGCGGGACCGAAGGGGATCGCCTTCGTCGGTCACCGCAAGGTCGAGGCGCAATATTGCGAAGGCGGCTGGGGCGAGGATGCGACCCTCGACACGGTGATCGCGGCGCTCGACGGGGTGGCGGTGGTGCTCTGCGCCAAGATCGGCGACTGCCCGAAGGAAATGCTCGACGCCGCCGGGATC
Organism: uncultured Alphaproteobacteria bacterium; assembly: GCA_937919435.1. Taxonomy (GTDB): domain Bacteria; phylum Pseudomonadota; class Alphaproteobacteria; order Rhizobiales; family Ancalomicrobiaceae; genus Siculibacillus. The sequence continues at coordinate 12,757 of CALFRR010000218.1, forward strand.
CACGCCACCGACGAATTCGGCTTCGACTACGTCGAGGCGGCGATCGGCGAGGTCTATGCCCGCCGCTTCGGCACCCGCCCGAGCGTCGCCGTCGCCTGACCGATTTTCCGCGGATCGGGCGCGCCGCCCGGTCCACAACTGCTCACCCTCAGGAGAGAGAACCATGGCCTTCAAGATCGTCGCTTCCCAGTGCACCACCTGCGGCGCCTGCGAGTTCGAGTGCCCGTCGGGCGCGATCAGCATGAAGCGGGACGTCTACGTGATCGATCCGGCGAAGTGCACCGAGTGCGTCGGTTCGTTCGACACCCAACAGTGTGCCGCCGTCTGTCCGATGCCGAAGACCTGCGTCAAGGCCGCCTGAAGCTGCGGACGGCGAACCGAAGGAGGGGCCGATGGGTCTGGGGCGCGAGGAGGAGGTCGAGATCCACCGGCCGCCGGTGTTCCTGCCCGGCGAGAAGGTCCGGGCCCGCCGACTGGTGAAGAACGACGGCACCTATCCGCGCCGCGAGATCGGCGAGCCCCTGGTGTTCAAGGGCGACGTCGGATGGGTGCGCGACATCGGCACCTTCCTGCAGCAGTTCTTCATCTACGCGGTCGAGTGGCCCGATCGGGGCACCATCGTCGGGATGCGGGGCAAGGAACTGGAGAGCCTCGATCGGATCGAGGCGGCGTCGCCGGCGGCGGAAGCCGAGGGTCGGCGCGGTCGACGGCACGCGTGAGGGGGGACCCACCGATGAAAGTGATGATCCGCAAGAGCGCCAAGGGCCTGTCGGCCTACATCCCGAAGAAGGATCTCGAGGAACCGATCGTCGAGATGGAGAACGAGGCGCTGTGGGGCGGTTCGATCAGGATGAAGAACGGTTGGGTGCTGATCCTGCCGGAGATGCCGGCCGACACGAAGCTGCCGATCACCGTCAACGCCCGCAAGGTCGGCGACGACGAGTGATCGAAACGGGCCGGTTCGCCGGCCGGACGACGACGAGAGGAGGATGAGCGTGGCGGTGGTTCCGATCGATACGACCGTGCTCGGCGGCGCCGAGGCCGAGGCGCGGCTCGCGGCGGTGCGCGCCGATCTCCTCGCCGATCGTCTGGTGCCCTATCTCGGGCCGGGGCTCGCCGGGCTCGGCGACCCTTCGCCGGTGCCGTTGGAGCCGGAGGCGGTCGCCGCGGCGCTCCACCGGCGGGCGCCGGTGCCGGGGCGGATCCGCACCAACATGTGGTCGGCGGCCCAGTTCATCGAACAGCGCCGCCATCGCAGGACGCTCACCGCCTACATGGCCGAGATCTTCGCGCCGCCGGTGACGCCGTCGGCGCTCCACGGCTTTCTGGCCGAAAACCCGGTCTCGTTGATCGTCGACACCTGGTACGACGGCGCCCTGCGCACCGCGTTCGCCGCCGCGGGGCGTGGCGACCATGTCGAGATCCAGGGCGTCACCCGGGCCGGCGAGACCCGTGACATCTGGACCCGGGCCTACGACGCGGCCGGCGGCGAAGTGCTGCCGGAAGCCGCGGAGGCGGCCCGCACCGTCCTCTACCGCCCGCACGGCGGGATCACGCCGGCGAAGAACTTTCTGGTCGCCGATTCCGACTACGTCGAGGTGCTGACCGAGATCGACATCCAGACGCCGATCCCGGACGTCGTGAAGCGGCGGCGCGAAGGGCGGAACTTCCTGTTCGTCGGCTGCCGGTTCCACGATCAGATGCTGCGGACCTGGGCCCGGCAGGTGGCGAAGCGCTCCGGCGGCCGCCATCTGATCGTCGCCGATCCGGCGACGGCGGCGAAGAACGAGCTGAAGTTCTTCGTCGAACTCGGGCTCGAGGTGATCGATCTGCCGCTCGTCCGTGCCGTCGAGATTCTGGTCGGGAGATCCTCGGCGTGAAACGAAGACGGCGCGCCCCGGGGGGCGCGCCGCTCGTTCGATCCGGTGGAGCCGCGGTTCACCAGCGGCGATGGCCGTACCAGTAGCCGCCCTCGACGTAGACCGGCGGCGGCGACCGGCGGTAAACCACCTCTTCCTCGTAGACGACGGTGCGCGGCGGCGGCGGGGGAGCCTCCTCGACCTTGTTGCCGGCGGCGGCCATGCACTGGGCATAGGCGATGTCGTAGCGGCGCTGGACGGCACCGGCCGAGCGTTCGCCGGCGCTCGCGCCGGCGGCCGTGCCGAGCAGCAGGCCGGAGGCGGCGCCGATCGCCGCTCCGGTGCCGACCTGGCCCTGGGTCGAGCCGATCGCCGCGCCGGCGCCGGCGCCGAGCAGCGTGCCGAGGGCGGCGGAGCGCACCGTCGAATCGGTCGCGGCGTCGCCGGGGGTGACACCGCCGGTGCGGTTGTCCGCCTCGGCGCGGCAGCGGTTCTCGTCGTTGTGGAACTGGGCGGCGGTCTTCTTCGCCCCCGGCAGCACCAGAATGCTCGGTTCGGGCGGCATCGACGGCTGGGCGGCGCAGGCGGCGAGCGCCAGCGGCGCGACCAGGGCGACGAGAAGGGGCGATTTGTTACCGATCATCGCGGAAGGCGTCCTTTGCACGGCGAATGCGCCGCTCCGAGGGGGGCGGCGAATCCGTGGTCGTATCGCTCCGCGTGATGCGCCCGCAATCGGACGAGATCTTGGCGGAGTGCGTCGAAATCGCGGCGAAGGGTTTCCGCCCGATGGCCGTGCGGGTCAGCCGTGGCGGCCGGTCCTGTCGATCCAGCCGGCGAAGGTGCCGAGGAAGGTCTTCAGGAAGGTCCGGGTCCCTTCGACGACCAGTGCGCCGTTCTCGTCGAACAGGCCGCCGGCTCCGCCGACATAGGCTTCCGGCTGCTGCAGCACCGGCATGTCGAGGAACACCAGCGACTGGCGCAGGTGATGGTTGGCGCCGAAGCCGCCGATCGCGCCCTGCGACAGCGAGACGATCGCCGCCGGCTTGCCCGACCACACCGCCTTGCCGTAGGGCCGCGAGCCGACGTCGATGGCGTTCTTCAGCACTGCCGGTACCGAGCGGTTGTACTCGGGGGTGACGAACAGCACCGCCGAGGCGGCACCGATCTCGGCACGCAGCCGCGCCCAGGGGGCCGGCGCCGGGTCGACGTCGAGATCGGGATCGTAGAACGGCAGGTCGCCGATCTCGACGAGGCGCAGCGACAGCCGGCTCTCGCCGAGCCCGGCCATGGCGAGGGCGAGTTTGCGGGAGAGGGAATCGCGGCGCAGGCTGCCGACGAGAACCGCGACGTCGTGAGTGGAGGTCATGGAGTTTCCTCGAGCTTCGGGGGAACGCGAGGGGCCGAACGGCCCGGGGTGCCCATCCTATAGCGAGAATTGCTTAGCGGTGTTCAAGGTTGCGTGGGGTGGGCCGGCATGCCGCGAAAGTCGCGACCGTGCGGTTGCCCGCGCCGCCGGACGGGTCCAGTCTCGCGCTCTGCGTACCCGTCCCGGGAGACCCCGCGATGACCCTGCGACTCGGCCGTGACACCCGCCTGTGCCTGTCGATCTCGGCGCGTCCGTCGAACTTCGGCACCCGCTTCCACAATCACCTCTACGAAGAGCTCGGCCTCGACTTCGTCTACAAGGCCTTCGCGGTGACCGACCTCGCCGGCGCGATCGGCGGGATCCGCGCCTTCTCGGTGCGTGGGGCCGCGGTGTCGATGCCGTTCAAGGAGGCGGTGATTCCGTTCGTCGACCAGATGGCGCCGTCGGCGGCGGCGATCGGCGCGGTCAACACGCTGGTCGTCGACGACGGTCGGATGACCGCCCACAACACCGACTACGTCGCCGCGGCCCGGCTGGTCGCCGCCCACGGCGTCGATCCGGCGACCCCGGTGGTGCTGCGCGGCTCCGGCGGGATGGCGAAGGCGGTGGCCGCGGCGCTCTGCGACGCGGGGATGACCAACGGTACCGTCGTCGCCCGCAATCCCGAGACCGGGCGGGCTCTGGCGTCGCGCTGCGGCTGGGCGTGGCGGCCGGACTTCGCCGCGCCCGACGGGGCGATGCTGGTCAACGTCACCCCGATCGGCATGGCCGGTGGGCCGGAGGCCGACGATCTCGCCTTTCCGGAAACGGCGATCGCGGCGGCGGCACTGGTCTTCGACGCGGTCGCACTGCCGCTGGAGACCCCGACGATCCGGGCGGCGCGGGCGCACGGCCGGCCGATCGTCTCGGGCGGCGAGGTCGGGGTGCTGCAGGCGGTCGAGCAGTTCGTGCTCTACACCGGGGTGCGGCCGTCCGACGAGGCGATCGCGCGGGCCGCCGCCTTCGCCCGGGCCGGCGTGCGCTGACCGGCCCGGGTGCCATCACGAATGGCTGACCCGAACGGAAAGGGGAGGCGGACGTCCGGCTCCGGGCGTTAGTGTCACCCGACAACCGATCGGAGACAGGCCGATGAAGACCGTCCATTCGCCGCGCCATGCCGGACACGCCGGCCAGCTCGAACTGACCGCCGGGCGGCTGCTCCCCGGCTTCGAACTGCCGGAGCGGGCCGAGATCATCAAGGCGCGGATCGGCGAAGTCGGGCTCGGGCCGATCCTCGAACCGACCGCCCAGACCCTCGACGTCGCGAACCGGGTTCACCGCCCCGACTATGTCGGGTTTCTCGCAGAGGCGTGGGATCGGTGGATCGCGGCCGGCTACGAGGGGCCGGCGCTGCCCTTCGTCTGGCCGACCCGGGGGCTGCGCGACGACCTCCGGCCGGAGAAGATCACCGCGCTGCTCGGCTACTACTCGTTCGACGGCGGCTCGGCCTTCGTCGCCGGGACCTGGGACGCGATCGAGAGTTCCTATGCCTCGGCGCTCTCGGCGGCGGATCTCGTCGCGGCGGGCGAACGCGGCGCCTACGCGCTCTGCCGGCCGCCGGGCCATCACGCCGGGGTGCGCGCCGCCGGCGGCTACTGCTACATCAACAACGCGGCCTGTGCGGCGACCCGGCTGCGCGACGCGGGGGCGAAGCGGGTGGCGATTCTCGACGTCGACTTCCACCACGGCAACGGCACCCAGGAGATCTTCTGGAGCCGCGGCGACGTGATGGTGGTCAATCTCCACGGCGATCCCTCGACCGAGTACCCCTATTTCCTCGGCGCCGCCGACGAGCGCGGGGTCGGGACCGGCGAGGGCTTCAACCTCAATCTGCCGATGCCGGCGGGATCGGATTTCTCGGTCTGGGGCGAGGCGCTCGACGCCGGACTCGCGGCGATCGGCGCGTCGGGGGCGGAGGCGCTGGTCGTCTCGCTCGGGGTCGACACCTACGAGGGCGATCCGATCAGCCATTTCCGGCTGAAGACCTCGGACTATCCGACGGTCGGGGCGCGCATCGCCGGGCTCGGCCTGCCGACCGTGTTCGTCCAGGAGGGCGGCTACGCGGTCGCCGCGATCGGCGAGAACGCGGTCGGAGTGCTCCAGGGCTTCGACGGCGCCCGGGCCGGGTGAGGGCGACGCCCCCTCGCATCGACGCAGGGTGTTCGACACGGCCTGTCGGGAAATGTCGGGGTCGCGACAGGCCCCGTCGAACCCCGGCAGCGCCCGGAGCATCCGAGCAACCATAAGATTTCATTGGATTAATTTCTGTTTGCGACCTTCGTCCGAGAGTTGGCACGAAGCTTGAAACCTCTTGTCTCGCGAGGCGGCCGAGGCTGCCGGACGAACGGCATCGATCGGCGATGCCTCGACAGATTTCTTCGAAGGGGTTCCAACATGGCCAAGCTTCGGCAGATCGCCTTCTACGGGAAGGGTGGCATCGGCAAGTCGACCACCTCCCAGAACACGCTCGCCGCGCTCGTCGAGATGGGTCAGAAGATCCTGATCGTCGGCTGCGATCCGAAGGCGGACTCGACCCGCCTTATCCTCAACACCAAGCTCCAGGACACCGTGCTCCATCTCGCGGCCCAGGCCGGTTCGGTCGAGGACCTCGAGATCGAGGACGTGATGAAGATCGGCTACAAGGGCATCAAGTGCACCGAGTCCGGCGGTCCGGAGCCGGGTGTGGGCTGCGCCGGCCGCGGCGTCATCACCGCGATCAACTTCCTCGAGGAGAACGGCGCCTACGACGACGTCGACTACGTCTCCTACGACGTGCTCGGCGACGTGGTCTGCGGCGGCTTCGCGATGCCGATCCGCGAGAACAAGGCGCAGGAGATCTACATCGTGATGTCCGGTGAGATGATGGCGCTCTATGCGGCCAACAACATCTCCAAGGGCATTCTGAAGTACGCCCATTCCGGCGGCGTCCGTCTGGGCGGACTGATCTGCAACGAGCGTCAGACCGACAAGGAACTCGAGCTCGCCGAGGCGCTGGCCGCCAAACTCGGCTCCAAGCTGATCCACTTCGTGCCGCGCGACAACATCGTCCAACACGCCGAGCTGCGTCGTCAGACGGTGATCGAGTACGCGCCGGACTCGGCGCAGGCCGGCGAATACCGCGAGCTCGCCCGCAAGATCCACGAGAACTCCGGCAAGGGCGTCATCCCGACCCCGATCTCGATGGAAGAGCTCGAGGAGATGCTGATGGAGTTCGGCATCATGAAGACCGAGGAGCAGGCGCTGGCCGAGCTCCAGGCCAAGGAAGCCGCCGCCAAGGCCGCGCAGTGATCTCGGCGCGGGGTGCGGGGGCCCGGCCCCCGTCCTCCGCCCGCCCGCGGTGCCGTCGTCCCGGGAGCTTTCCCGGGGCGCCGCCGAGCCGCCCGCCCTGCGCGGCGCCTGCGATCCCGATCAACTCCCGGACGACCCGAAGGGGGGTTCCATGAGCCTCGACTACGAAAACGACGGCGAATTCCACGCCAAGCTGATCGAGGAGGTCCTCGCTCAGTATCCCGACAAGTTCGCCAAGCGCCGCAAGAAGCATCTCTCGGTCGCCGCCGATGCCGGCACCGAAGAGGTGGAGGGCGAAGTCCAGCCGGTGACCGAGTGCGACGTCAAGTCGAACATCAAGTCGATCCCCGGCGTGATGACCATCCGCGGCTGCGCCTACGCCGG
>CALFRR010000219.1 GCA_937919435.1 uncultured Alphaproteobacteria bacterium
GAGGTCGAGCGCCCCGTCGTCGTGGAACGGTGTGACGGCGATCACGAAGACGCCGTGGGCGTGTGCGTCCAGTCTCATCGAGGTGTCCTCTTCGCTCAGGGCCGCGCCGCGTCGGCGAAGCGCATGGCATGGGCCGGGTGAAAGCCGACGACGACGGCGCTGCCCGGGGCGAGCCCGGCGACCGGATCGTCGTTGGCGGTGAGGGCGGTCAGTTCGCGTCCCGCGACCGTGGCGGTGACGCGGTAGCCGGTCCCGGTGAAGACCGCCGAGCCGAGGATGCCGTCGAGACGGATCTCGGCCGCCTCGGCGCGCGCCCCGATCAGGGTCTTCTCCGGCCGCAGGCCGATCTCCTCGCCGTCGGGGACGCGGACGAAGTTGCACTCGCCGAGGAAGGCGGCGACGAAACGGTTGGCCGGGCGGAAGTAGAGATCCTCCGGCGAGCCGACCTGGACGACGCGGCCGCGATCCATCAACGCGATCGTATCCGAGAGGAACAGCGCCTCTTCCTGGTCGTGGGTGACGTAGACGGTGGTGGCGGCGATCCGGCGATGGAGGTCGCGCAGCTGGATCTGGATGGCCTGGCGCAGGTTCTTGTCGAGGGCGCCGAGCGGCTCGTCCATCAGCAGGATGTCCGGCTCGATCACCAGGGCGCGGGCGAGCGCCACCCGCTGCTGCTGGCCGCCGGAGAGTTCGCGCGGCAGGCGGTCGCCGTGGGCGTCGAGGCCGACGAGGGCGAGCGCGGCGTCGACCCGACGCGAGATCTCGGCCCGGCCGATGCCGCGCATCTCCAGGCCGAAGGCGACGTTGCGCCGGACGGTGAGATGGGGAAACAGCGCGTAGTTCTGGAACACCATGCCGATGTTGCGCTTGGCCACCGGCACCTGGCCGATGTCGCGGCCGTCGACCAGAATGGCGCCCTCGTCCGCCGTCTCGAAGCCGGCGAGCGCCTTGAGCAGCGTGGTCTTGCCGGAGCCGGAGGCGCCGAGCAGCGTGCAGAACGAACCGGGGGCGATGTCGAGGTCGATGCCGTCGAGGGCGGCGACCACCCCGCCGTAGATCTTGCGCAGGCCGCGCACGGCGACGGGCTTGCCGAGGGGCGTCGGGCTCATGGGCGTTTCCTCGTGAGGACGAGATCGAGAGCGAGCAGGGCGACGGTGACGAGGATGATCAGGCCGGCGGCGGCGATGATCGTCGGGTCGATCTCGTGGGCGACGCCCTCGTACATCAGCTTGGGCAGCGTCCGGGTGCGGATGTTGGTGAGGAACAGCGCCAGGATCACGTCGTCGAAGGAGGTGATGAAGGCGAACACCGACCCGGCGAGGATGCCGGGCAGGATCACCGGCACCAGGATGCGCCGGGCCATGGTGTGCCACGGGGCGCCGAGACCGAGGGCGGCCAGCTCGAGGTTGGGATCGAAGCCCTTCAGCGCCGCCCGGACGGTGATGAAGACGTAGGGCGCGGCGAGCACCGTGTGGCCGATCGCCAGTCCCCAGATCGAGGCGACGAGACCGACCGGCGCGAACAGGTAGTAGAGGCCGACGGCGAGGATGATCACCGGCACGATCATCGGGAGGACGAAGGCGGTCTCGATCGTCCGGCGCCAGTGCTGCCCGATGCGGTCGAGGCCGATCGCCGCGGCGGTGCCGAGGACGACCGCACCGGCGACCGTCACCGCCGCCACCTGGAGCGAACGGGTCAGCGCCCCGACCCACTTCGAATTCTCGAAGAAACTGACGTACCAGCGCAGCGACAGGTCGCTCGGCGGGAAGGCGAGGAAGGGCGACGAGCCGAGACTCATCGGGAAGACGACGAGGATCGGCGCGATCAGGAACACGGCCACGGCGAGGCCCATGACCGCTCCGAACAGGCCGCCGGCGGTGCGTCCCCGAGAGGTCAGCCGGAACGGCTCGCCCGACTTGGAGCCGCCGCCACCGCCGGAGAACAGCCGATCGAGGCCGAAGACCCGTTGGAACAGCACGAAGAGGACGAGCGTCGCTCCGAGCAGCACCGTCGACAGCGCCGCCGCGAAGCTCCAGTCGAGCTGGCGGCCGACGTTGTCGGCGATCATCTGCGAGATCATCGTCTGGGCCGGGCCGCCCATCAGCGCCGGCGTGATGTAGAAGCCGAGGGCGTTCATGAACACGATGGTCGCGCCGGCGACCGCACCGGGCGCGGTCAGCGGCACGACGATCCTGAAGAACACCGTCGTCGGCCCGGCGCCGAGCCCTTCCGCCGCCTGGACGGTGGAGAGATCGAGCCCGCGCAGCGCCGCATAGAGCGGCAGCACGACGAAGGGCATCAGCACGTGGGTCATGCCGATCAGCACGCCGGAGAGATTGTAGACGAAGGCGACCGGCTCGCTGGTCAGGCCGACGCCCATCAGCAGGCGGTTGAGGATGCCGTTGCCCTGCAGGATGACGATCCACGCGGTGGTGCGGACGAGCGAGCTGGTCCAGAACGGCAGCAGCACCACGACGATCAGCAGGGCGCGCATCCGCGGGCCGACCGTCGCCATCAGATAGGCGACCGGATAGCTCATCACTACGCAGAGGAGGGTCGTCGTCGCCGAGATGGTCAGGGTGGTGAGGAGCACCGAGCGGTAGAGCGGCACGGTGACGATGCGGGCGAAGTGTTCGAGCGTGAAGTCGCCCTCGCCGAAGGAGAGGCGCAACAGCGAGCCGACCGGAATCGCGAAGGCGATCACCAGCAGGACCGCCAGCGGTGCGATGCCGATCCAGCCGGCATGACGGCGCCACGAGGGCCGCGGCAGCGGGCGGAGGCCGTCGGTGATCGTCATCTCGTCTCCTCTCGTTTCGGGCGGGCGGGCGGGTCGAGCGGCGGGCGGAGGCGGCGGCCTCCGCCCGATCCCGTCAGGTGACGAACAGCCGGCGCGGGAAGTTGGTCAGCCGCTCGATGCCGGTCTCGGTGATCGCGATGGTCTCGGACATGCCGAAGCCGCGGGCGAGCACGTAGGTGTGGAAGGTCATGCCCGGTTCGAAGACCCAGGTCGCCGTGGGCTCGGCCTCGAGCGGCTCGCCGCCGTTCGGCTGGAGCAGCAGGCCGACCGAATAGAAGGTCTTGTTGGTGTAGGTCTCCCGGAGACCCGCTCCCAGCACGCCGTCGCGGTAGATCGCATCCGGCACCGTCGCGGCGACGCCCGGGCCGACCGCGGCGATCGCCCGGTCCTGGACGGCGATCAGCGTCTCGACCGTCTTCTGATCCTCGTCGGTCGCCGTGCCCACCTTCATCGGCCGCATGAAGCGGGCGTGGTAGTGGCGGACGTTGGGGGTGACCTCGAGCTGGACGACGTCGCCGCGTTCCAGGATCCGGTCGGCATAGCCGCCGTGGAGATGGTAGGCCCGCTCGCCCGAGGAGAGGACGCCGGGACCCGGCAGATCGGAGCCGGCGCGGATCATCGCGGCGCAGACGTCGGCCGCCATGTCGCGTTCGCTCGCCCCTTCCGTCGCCGCGGCGATGCCCGCCGCCATGCCGGCCTCCGCGGCCTTCGCGGCGAGCCGCTGCCAGGCGATCTCGGCCGGCGACTTGACGAAGCGCAGCCGCGTCGTCGTCGCGGACATGTCGACGAAGGTGGTCTCCGGCAGTGCCTCGCGCAGCGCCGCGAAGCGACCGGCGCTGAGCGGCCAGGCGCGGAGCTCGATGCCGACCCTGGCCTTCGGGCCGAGGGCGTCGCGGACCGCCTTCGCACCGACCGCGTCGCGATCGTCGCTGTCGGTCCACAGCACCCGGCCGGGGAAGACGCAGGTGGCGTCGAGATACCATTCCTCGACGTCGCGGCAGACCACCACCGGATCGCCCTCGAGCGGGATGATCGCGAACTGGAAGGACGAATAGCCCCGGGTGAAGAACCCGGTCGTCCAGGTGACGGTCTCGGGCAGGAAGGCGAGGAGGGCGTCGAGCTTCTCCGCGGCGAGCCTCGCCCGGATCTTCTCGACGCGCGCGAGGTACTCCTCGCGCGCGAACCAGGGTCGGAAGATGGTCATCGCCGTCAGCCCTTGATCATCGCGGTATAGGCCTCGGTCGCCTTGGCGCCGTTCTTCGCCCACCAGTCGATGTCGAGGAACAGGGCGTTCTTCAGCCTCTCCGGGGTGGACGGCAGGCGTTCGGCGCGGGCGGCGTCGATGTGGGCCCAGGCGCCCTTGGTGGCCGGACCGTAGGCGACGTGACGCGACAGCTCGGCGTTGATCTCGGGCTTCAGGATGAAGTTGAGGAACTTCGCCGCCGTCGCCTTGTTGGGCGCCCCCTTGGGGATCATGAAGTAGCCGACCTGCGGGATCTGCTGAGCCCACGACATGGCGATCGGCAGATTGGAATCCATGCCGGCCTGGAAGCGGCCGTTCCAGCCGAGCGCCATCACCACGTCGCCGGCGCCGAGCGCCTGGACCGGCTGGGCACCGCTCGACCACCACACCGCGACCGAGGGCTTCAGCGCGGCGATCCTGTCGAGCGCCTTCTTCATGCCGGCCTCGGTGGAGAGCGTCGCGTAGACCTTGTCGGCGGGAACGCCGTCGGCGAGCAGCGCCGCCTCGAGCACCGTCTCCGGCTTGTCGGGCAGCGTCCGCTTGCCGGGGAAGGTCTTCACGTCGAAGAAGTCGGCGAAGGTCTTGGGCTGGGCGCCGCTCGCCGGGAACGCCTTGGTCGAGAAGCCGATCAGGGTCGAGAAGATCTCGGAGGGCACACCGTAGGGGTTCCGCGCCCCTTCGATGACGTCGTCCTGCTTCACCATGTCGGCGGTGATCGGCTCGAACAGGCCCTGCGCCACGCCGCGCATCAGGCCGCCGCCGCCGGCGGTGACGATGTCCCAGGAGACCGACTTGGTGTCGACCATCGCCTTGATCTTGGCGGTCTCGGGGCCGGTGTCTTCCTCGACCTTGACGCCGCTCGCCTTGGCGAAGGGCTCGAGCCAGGCCTTGCGGATGGCGTCCTGATAGGTACCGCCCCAGCTGGCGAAGACCATCTCGTCGGCGGACGCCGCGACGGGCGGCGCGGCGAGGGCGGCGGCGATCACCGCGGCGAAGAACGATCGCGTCTTCATGGGTCGATCCTTTCCTGCAGATCGGAGAGACAAAAGGACAGCGTCGTCCGGCCGATGGCCGGTCGATTGCGTCGTTGCGGGTCGGTGTGATCGGTCGCCGCAGGCGGTGAGCCGCCGGCGGCCGTGTCGTCGGTCCCGGCCGGACGGTCGCCCGTCCGGCGCGGGGTCAGGCGGCCCGTTTCTCGTCGGCGACCAGCCGGGCGAAACGGGTGAGCATGGTCTTGGCCGGCAGTGCGTCGTCGGCGTCGGCCTGGAGATCGGCGATCACCGCGCCGTCGAGCTCGAGCCGGGCGCGGCTCGCCTCGAACCAGACGACCGCCTCGTCGCGGGTCACTTCGGGATGGCCCTGGATGCCCCAGGCGCGATGACTGCGGTGGCGCCAGACGTGGTTGGGACAGAGGTCGGAATGGGCCAGCACCACCATGTCGGGATGCCCGGCGCGGACTTCGTCGTTGTGCCAGACGAACATGCGGACGGCATCGCCGAGTTCGGCGGCGAGCGGATCGGTGCGGGCGGCCTCGGTCGTCGGCAGCCACTTGTAGCCGACCTCGCAGAAGGAGCGGCGGAACACCTGATCCCGCCCGCACAGTGCGGAGGCGAGGATCTGGTGGCCGAAGCAGACGCCGAGCATCGGGATGTCGCGCGCCGCCGCCTCGCGGATCAGGTCGTGTTCGCGATGGATGAAGGGGATGTCCTCATAGGCGCCGTGCGGACTGCCGGACAGGAAGATGCCGTCGTAGACCCCGAGATCCTCGGGGAACTCGCCGTCGTAGGCCCACATCGGATCGACCGCGAGGCCGGCTTCCTCGAAGAACTCGGGCAGCCGGGCGTTGGTCTTCCGCTGGGTGCCGTTGAGAAGATAGAGCAGACGGTTCATCGTGGTTCCTCAGCTGCGGCGGTCGGGCGAGACGCCGGCGAGCGTGTCGAGAATGCCCTTGCGGGCGTTGTCGATGTGCAGGCGCATGGCGGCGGAGGCGGTGGCACCGTCGCCGTCGCGAACGGCTTCGAGAATCGCCAGATGCTCCGCCTTGCCGGGGTCGAAGCGGCGCGGGACCCGGGCGAGGCCGAACATTCGGGTGCGCCCCCGCAGGTCCGTGACGAGGCGGGCGAGCAGGCGGTTGCCGGTCGCCTCGGCGATGGTCAGGTGGACGAGATCGTCGACCGACCAGTGGCGCTCCGGCGTCACCTCGGCCGGCGAGACCATGCCGAGCACCGCCTGACGCACCCGTTCGATCCGGGCCGGATCGCAGCGCCCGGCGGCGATCTCCGCGGCTTCGCCCTCGACGGCGCGGCGCACCGTCAGGATCTCCATGATGTCCTCGACGCGGATCGAGCCGACGATCAGGCGGCGCCCCTCGCGGGCCACGTAGCCTTCGCCGATCAGCCGGCCGAGCGCCTCGCGCACCGGCGTCCTCGAGAGGCCGAGCCGGTCGGCGAGATGCCGCTCGTTGAGCGAAACACCGCCGGCGAGCTCGCCGTGCAGGATCATCCGGCGCAGCGCCTCGAAGGCGCCGTTGGCGAGGTTGACGGTCGCGTCCGCGTCGTTGGGGGGAGGCGCCGCAGGGGGCGGAGAGCTCGGATCCATCATGGCATAATCTTGGTATGCCATCGCTGTGCCGATCAAGATGCAACTTTATGCGTCATGCCCGTTTTTGCGCCCCGTCGACTCCGGAGGGTGGCGGTGCCGTTTCTCCCGGCATCGAGGAAGCCATCGGCTCGGCGTGCCTCACGCCGACGGCGCGATGACGAGCCTGTTCCTCGCCGCGTTCCGGGCCTCGATCGCACCGAAGGTCCGCGTCGGCCTCGTCACGCCGATCGTCGAGACCTTCGGCGGCACCGCGGCGGTGCGCCGGCCGCCGATCCGCACGACCGCGTCCGCGGCGTCTCTCCATCGTGCCGACCGCCGATCACGCGAACCGCCATTGTCTCGCCGCAGGTTCGACCCTAATCTTCCGACCTGTCCCAAGGGTTTCGAACCGGTGTCGATCGCGCGCGTGCTGAGAACCGTTCTGGCGAGCCTCTATCTCCTGGTGGGGATCGGCTTCGCCGTGCCTTCCGCACGGCCGGTGGCGCACGCCGCGTCGGCGGCCACGGTCGCGGTGATCGGCTGTTCCGATCATGCGGCCGACACGTCCGCCTCGCATCACCCGGCGAAGCCGCCCTGCGCTCCCACGGGCAAGATTGCCGATCATCGCCATTGCCCGAACTGTCCGGCCGGCGGCTCCTGTTCCGACGCCCCTCCGGCCGCCACGGTCGCGACCTCCGTTCTCGTGACCCTGCGTTCGGCGAACCGGCCGGCCTGGCGCACCACGACCGACCCGACCGGACGCAATCCTCCCCCGGACCCGAGACCGCCTCGCGACGTCGCCTGAACGGACCGCCGTCTCGCGCGAGCGCAATGCTCGCGAAGGACGGCGACGCGCGCCGACGCCGCTTCGCGTCGGTGCCTTCCACGAGACGACAGATGCGACGTCGCCGCGCCGAACGCGGTCGAACCGTCGCGAGGAGGACACGGATGTCCCTCGCCATCACTCTCGTTCGCAATTCTCTCTTCGCCCTCGGCCTCCTCGGCTCTGCGGCGCTCGCCCAGGCCGGCTCCACCGTCGAGGTCTGGAAGTCACCACTCTGCGGTTGCTGTGGGGGCTGGATCGATCACATGCGCGCCGCCGGCTTCACGGTCGTGGTCCACGACGTGGAGGACGTCGCACCGATCAAGATCGCGCACGGCGTCGGCGACGATCTCGCCTCCTGCCACACGGCGCTGATCGAAGGCCATGTCGTCGAAGGCCACGTCCCGGCGGCGGACGTGCGACGGCTCCTCGCCGAAGGTCCCGCAGGGCTCGGCCTCGCCGCGCCGGGCATGCCGTCCGGCGCTCCGGGCATGGGCTCGGACGGCACGCCTTACGAGGTCGTCGCCTTCGACGCCGCCGGTGCGCGCCGGATCTTCGCACGCCATTGAGCCTCGCTCGTCGGGCCCGGCCGGCGACGCGGTCGCCGGCCGCCTCCTCCTTTTCGAATGCTCTTCGGAGGCTTCCATGCTGAACCGCCGTACCCTTCTCCGCTCGACCCTCGGCCTCGGCGCCGCCGGTCTCGTTTCGGGCCTGCGCATCCCCGCCTTCGCGCAGGACGCCGTCCCGCTCGCCGCGACCACCCGCACCATCGACGTCGATGGCCGCGCCGCCTCCGTCCTCGGACTGCTGCGTCCGGACGGCGGCCACGGGCTGACGCTCGATGCCGGGAGCCGTTTCGCCGTGGCGCTCGAAAACCGCTCCGGCGAACCGACGCTGATCCATTGGCACGGGCTCACGCCGCCGTGGGAGCAGGACGGCGTTCCGGACATGCCGAAACCGCTCCTGGTGTCCGGCGAGACGCGCGCCTACGACTTTCCCGTCGGCGACGGCGGTACCTTCTGGATGCACGCCCACACGCTGCAGGAACAACGCCTGCTCGCCGCCCCGCTGATCGTCCGTCGCGCCGCCGACAGGGCCGCCGACGAGCAGGAAGTGGTCGTGCTTCTGCACGACTTCTCCTTCCGCAGCCCCGAAGAACTCTTGGCCGGCCTGCGCGAGCCGTCGGCCGGCGGCGGGCACGCGATGCCCGGCATGGCCCCGATGGGCGGCATGAAGGGCATGATGGACCACGGGTCGATGCCGATGGGCGGCCACGACATGAAGGGCATGGCGAACCACGGCGCGATGCCGATGGCCGGGATGAGGCACGACACGAACGGCATGCCCGGCATGGGCGGAATGCCCGGCATGAACGGCATGGCGATGGATCTCAACGACATCGACTACGACGCCTATCTCGCCAACGACCGCACCCTCTCCGACCCGGAGGTGATCCGCGTCGAGAAGGGCGGCACGGTGCGCCTCAGGATCATCGACGGTGCCACCTCGACCGCCTTCGTGATCGACACCGGGGCGCTCGAAGCCGTGCTGATCGAGGTCGACGGCCAGCCCGTCGTTCCGGTCTCGGGGCGGCGTTTCGGCGTGACGATGGGCCAACGCGTCGATCTGCGCGTCACCCTGCCGAAGGAGGGCGGTGCCTTCCCGATCCTCGCGCTCCGCGAGGGCGCGGTGGAGCGCACCGGCATCGTGCTCGCCACGGCGGGAGCCACGGTCGCCAAGGTTCCGGGTGTCGGCTCCACCAGGGCGCCGGCGCTCGATCTGGTGCTCGAACGGTCGCTGAAGGCGGCGACGCCCCTGGCCGTGAAGACTCCCGATCGCGCCCACGTCGTCGATCTGACAGGCGACATGGCCGGCTATTCCTGGGCGATGTCGGCGGCGAGCTTCCCCGTCGAGCGGGGCGAGCGCGTCGAGATCACCATGCGGAACCACTCGATGATGTCCCATCCCATGCATCTGCACGGGCATCGGTTCCAGGTGGTGGCGATCGACGGCGAACGCTTCGCGGGTGCGGTGCGCGACACCGTCCTGGTGCCGCCGATGCGGACGGTGACCATCGCCTTCGATGCGGTAAACCCGGGCAGGTGGGCGTTCCACTGCCACCATCTCTACCACATGGCGACCGGGATGATGGCCGACCTGCCCTACCGGGGGATCTGACGACGTCGAGCTCTCGCCGAGGCGCGGATCCCTTTCCTCGCCTCGGCCTGCGTCGCCGTTCGATGGTCGTGCCGGTGCCGGCGGGACGCCGGACCGGAGACGGGCATGGGGATCGACGCGCGTCGACACGTCGTCCGGTCTCCCGCTCTCGCCCGTTCCCGCGTCCCGTCAGGCCCAGGCGAGCGTCGCCGCGGCGAGGACGACGTAGCGCCCGAACTTGGCGACGGCGACCAGCGCGACGAAGACCGGAAGCGGCTCGCGCAGCAATCCCGCCACGACCGTCAGCGGATCGCCGACGACCGGCGCCCAGCTGAGGAGCAGCGACCACTTGCCCCAGTGCCGGTACCAGGCCCGAGCCCGGTCGAGATCGCCCGCCTTCACCGGGAACCAGCGGTGATCGCGGAACCGTTCGATCCCGCGTCCCAGGAACCAGTTCACGATCGATCCGAGCACGTTGCCGACGCCCGCACAGACGACCAATGCCCAGGCCGGTTGGTCGCCTGCGAGAAGGGCGCCGACCAGCAGAGCCTCGGACTGCATCGGAAGGATGGTCGCCGCGAGGAAGGCGGCGAGGAAGAGGCCTCCGTAGACGGCGGGATCGATCACGAGGGCTCCGTTCGGGACGAGAAGACCGACCGGCGCAGAGATGGGTGCCGAACCGACCGCACCCTCCGAGCCGTCTCGCGACAATGGCCGAGCGGCGCATCGCGGACAACCGCCGACGAGGATCGCGCATCCGCTCCGGGTCGGAACCCAGTGGCACCGTCGCCGATGAGAACGGTCGTCGCAGAGGGTGACCGCAGCCCTCGCCGTGTCGGCGAGGTCGCCGTCGGCTCGGCGCCGTCCTCCCGAAGAGCCCACCTGCCGATGCGCTCCCGATCCCCTTTCGCCCGGACCGAGGGCGACACCACGCCGCCGATCCGGGAGCGGGCGGCGATGGTGCGCGGCCATGGGCCGCCCGGCGCCGAGGGTCGGGGGATCGTGGTTGCGTCGATCCGGCGGGACGGGGTCGAGGACTTCCCTTGCGACCTCCATTTTGGAATTTCAGCCCAGAGCAACGATCCGCTTTGTCGATAGAGTCGGAGCATCATCGCCGTCGACCCACGGGTCCTCCCGTCGTCCGGCGCAGCCACATTGCACGACAGCCGGAGCTTCGCCCATGTCTCTCACACGCCGTCAGGCGCTCGCCGGTACCGCCGGTTTCGCCCTCTTCGCCGCCCTCGGCGGTTCCGCCCGCGCCGACACGCCGAAGACCGGCGGCACCCTGACCTACCACCTCGGCTCCGAGCAGCGCATCCTCAACCCGGCGATCCGCGCCTCGACCGGGGTCTACATCGTCTCGTCGAAGATCTTCGAAGCGCTGGTCGATCTCGACGCCGAGGGCAGACCGGTCGGGGTGCTCGCCACCTCCTGGGAGTCGACCCCGGACGGCAAGACGATCACCTTCAGGCTTCGCGACGGCGTCAAATGGCACGACGGCAGGCCGTTCGGCTCGGCCGACGTCGCCTACACCGCGCTCGAACTCTGGAAGAAGCACCTCAACTACGGCACCCAGCTGCAGCAGTATCTGGAGGCGGTCGACACGCCGGACGGCCTCACCGCGATCTTCCGCTATTCGCGGCCGATGCCGCTGCCGCTCCTGCTCAGGGCGCTCGCCGACCTCGGTTACATCGCGCCGCGCCACGTCTACGAGGGTACCGACATCCTCCAGAACCCGGCCAACACGGCGCCGATCGGCACCGGGCCGTTCCGCTTCGTGCGCTACGAGCGCGGCCAGTACATCCTCGCCGAGCGCAATCCGGACTACTGGCGCAAGGGCTTCCCCTACCTCGACAAGATCGTCTGGCGGGTGATCACCGACAAGTCGGCGGCGTCCGCCTCGCTGGAGACCGGGCAGATCCAGATATCCACCTACTCGGCCCTGGCTCTCGCCGATTACGACCGGCTGGCCAAGGATCCGCGCTTCGAGATCTCGTCGCGCGGCATCGAGGCCAACGCCTTCAACAACACGCTCGAGTTCAATCTGCGCCGCAAGGAACTCGCCGACGTCCGGGTCCGCCGGGCGATCGCCCACGCGATCAACGTGCCGTTCTTCATCGAGAACTTCCTCTACGGGCGGGGGAAGCCGGCGACCGGGCCGATTCCGTCGACCGCGCCGGCGTTCTTCCCGGGCAATCAGCCGCCCTACCCCTACGACGTCAAGAAGGCCGAGGCGCTGCTCGACGAGGCCGGCTTCAAGCGCGGCGCCGGCGGCGTCCGCTTCACCCTGAAGCTGGTGCCGATCCAGAACGGCGAGGACGTGCCGCTGCTCGCCACCTACGTCCAGCAGTCGCTGGCCAAGGTCGGCATCAAGATCGAGATCCAGCTGCTCGACATCGCCGGGGCGCTGTCGACCGTCTACAAGGACTGGGCCTTCGACATCGCCACCGGCTGGCACCAGTTCCGCGGCGATCCGGCGGTGTCGACCACCGTCTGGTATCGCTCCGGCTCGCCGCGTGGCGCCCCGTGGACCAACCAGTGGGGCTGGCAGTCGGACGTGGTCGACAAGCTGATCGACGACGCGGCCTCCGAGGTCGATCCCGCCAAGCGCAAGGCGCTCTACGCGGAGTTCGTCGCCAAGATCAACGACGAGCTGCCGATCTGGATGGTCACCGAGCGCCAGTTCATCGCCGCCACGGCGAAGACGGTGAAGAACCACCACACCCAGCCGCGCTGGGACTCGAGCGACGCCCACGACGTCTGGATCGACGCCTGATCGGCCGACACCGGCGGGGACGCGATCGTCCCTGCCGTCTCTTCATCGAGCGACTTCGCCGAGGTTCCCGCATGCGCATTCTCGCCCTCGCCGGGCGGCGGCTGGTCACCAGCCTGCCCACCCTGGTGGTCCTGTTGATCGGCCTCTTCCTGCTGCTGCAGTTCGCGCCGGGCGACACCGTCGACGCGCTGATGGCGCAGATCGGCGGCGGCGATCCGGCCGCGGCGGTGGAGTTGCGCCGGTTCTACGGGCTCGACCTGTCCGTGTCGGTACGGCTCGGGCACTATCTGGCGCGGCTGGCGACCTTCGATCTCGGCTACTCCGCGATCTACGGCAAGCCGGTCGCCGAGGTGATCGCCGAGCGGTTGCCGGCGACGTTGCTGCTGATGGGCTCGTCGCTGGCCTTCGCCTTCTCGATCGGGCTGGCGCTCGGCGTCTTCGCGGCCCGCCGGGTCGGCGAGTGGCCGGACACGGTGCTGTCGACACTCGGCCTCGTCTTCTACGCGACGCCGTCGTTCTGGTTCGGGTTGATGGGCATCGTGCTGTTCGCCGTCGATCTCGGATGGGTGCCGGCCGGTGGGCTCGAGGACCTCGGCGCCGGGCTGACCGGCTTCGCCCGCGTCGTCGACGTCGCCCACCATCTGGTGCTGCCGGTGGCGACGCTGGCCCTGATCTTCCTCGCCACCTACCTGCGGATCATGCGCGCCTCGATGCTCGAGGTGATGACCCTCGACTTCGTCCGCACCGCCCGCGCCAAGGGGTTGTCCGAGACCGTGGTGCTGACCCGCCACGTGCTGCGCAACGCCCTCCTGCCGATGGTCACCCTGATCGGCCTGCAGACCGGCACCATGCTCGGCGGCTCGGTGGTGGTCGAGAGCGTGTTCGCCCTGCCCGGGCTCGGCCGGCTCGCCTACGAATCCGTCGTCCAGCGCGACCTCAACACCCTGCTCGGCATCGTCTTCGTCTCGGCGCTGCTGGTGGTGGCGGTCAACTTCCTGGTCGATCTCCTGTGCGCGCGGCTCGATCCGCGCATCGCGGCCTGAGGGAGGGCGAGATGCGATTCTTCCGTCTGTTTCTCGCCCGGCCGGCCTCGCTGATCGGCCTCGTCCTGTTCCTCGTCGTGCTGGCGATGGCGCTCGGCGCCGACCAATTCTATCCCGGTGATCCGCTCGATCTCGCCGGCCGGCCGCTGCAATGGCCGCTCGCCGACGGCCGTTTCCCGCTCGGCACCGACGTCCAGGGCCGCGACATCGCCGCGGTGCTCTTCCACGGCGCTCGGGTGACGCTCGGCATCGGCGTCGTCGCCACGGTGATCGCGATGGCGATCGGTATCGCCGTCGGCGCCTTCGCCGGCTTCTACGGCGGCGGCGTCGACGAGGTGCTGATGCGGGTCACCGAGGCTTTCCAGACGCTGCCGAACTTCCTCCTGCTGCTGGTGCTGATCGCCGTCTTCGGCTCCGACATCACCACCGTCACCGTCGCCATCGGGGTGGTGTCGTGGCCGGCCTCGGCGCGGCTGACGCGGTCCGAGTTCCAGTCGCTCAGGTCGCGCGAGTTCGTCCAGGCGGCCCGCGTGCTGGGGATGCGCGACGTCGGCATCATCTTCCGCGAGGTGCTGCCGAACGCCCTGCCGCCGGTGCTGGTCTACGCCAGCGTCGTCATGGCGGTGGCGATCCTGCTGGAGAGCGCGCTCGCCTTCCTCAACCTGTCGGATCCGAACGTCGCCTCCTGGGGCAACCTGATCGGCGCCGGCCGGGCGGTGCTCCGCACCCAATGGTACGTCTCGGCGATCCCCGGCCTCGCCATCCTCGCCACCGTCCTCGCCGTCTCGCTGATCGGCCAGGGCCTCAACGATGCGCTGAACCCACGCCTGAGGGACCGGACATGACCGAACCGCTGCTCTCCGTCCGCGATCTGACCGTCGCATTGCCGCCCGGCGGCGATCGCCGTCACGCCCTCGACGCGGTGTCGCTCGATCTCCGCCCCGGCGAGATCCACTGCGTCGTCGGCGAGAGCGGCTCCGGCAAGTCGATGACCGCAACCGCGATCATGGGCCTCTTGGCGCCGACGCTCACCGTCGAGGGCGGCCGGATCCTGTTCCGCGGTCGCGACCTGCGCGAGGTCGACGAACGCGGCCTGCGGCGGATCCGTGGTCGCGAGATCGGCATGATCTTTCAGGAGCCGATGACCGCGCTGAACCCGCTCCACACCATCGGCGACCAGATCGCCGAGATGTTCCGCGCCCACACCGATCTGCGCGCATCGGAGATCGCCGGAAGGGTCGAGAAGCTGCTCGCCGACGTCCACATCCCCGATCCGAAGGCCGCGGCACGGGCCTATCCGCACGAGCTCTCCGGCGGTCAGCGGCAGCGGGCGATGATCGCCATGGCGCTGGCGCTGGAACCCTCGGTGTTGATCGCCGACGAGCCGACCACGGCGCTCGACGTCACCACCCAGGCGCAGATCCTGTCGCTGATCCGCGAACTGCAGGACCGGACCGGCGCGGCGGTGCTGTTCATCACCCACGACTTCGGCGTCGTCGCCGAGATCGCCGACCGGGTCAGCGTCATGCAGCACGGCCGGGTGGTCGAGCACGGCACCGCCGAGGCGGTCCTCGACCGGCCGAAGCACCCCTACACCCGGGCGCTGATCGCCGCGGTGCCGTCGACGGTGCCGCCGAAGCGGGCGGCGCGCATCGCGCCGGGCGAGACCCTGCTCGAGGTCGAGGGCGCCGGCAAGACCTATCGCACCGGCTCGCTGTTCGGGCGCCGGAAGCGCGTCGTCCGCGCGGTCGACGACGTCACCCTGACGTTGGAGCGCGGCCGCACCCTCGGCATCGTCGGCGAGAGCGGGTCCGGCAAATCGACGCTCGCCCGGATGATCGTCCGGCTGATCGACCCCGACCACGGCGCCGTCCGGATCGGTGACGTCGATTTAGCCTCGCTGTCGCGGCGCGAGCTGCGCGAGCAGAGCCGGCGGGTGCAGATGGTGTTCCAGGATCCGCACGCCTCGCTCAATCCGCGCCGCCGCGCCGGCGATCTGGTCGCGCAGGGGCTGGTGGTGCACGGCATGGCGCGGGCCGAAGCGCTCGACCGGGCGCGGCGGCTGTTCGCCCTGGTCGGGCTCGATCCGAACGGCATCGACCGCTTCCCGCACGAGTTCTCCGGCGGCCAGCGCCAGCGCATCGGCCTCGCCCGAGCGCTGGCGCTGGAGCCCTCGGTGCTGGTCGCCGACGAGCCGGTCTCGGCCCTCGACGTGTCGGTCCAGGCGCAGATCCTCGAACTCTTCGAGCGGCTGAAGCGCGAGCTCGGCCTCACCATGGTGTTCATCACCCACGATCTCCGCGTCGCCGCCCAGATCTGCGACCGGATCGCGGTGATGAAGAACGGCAGGGTGGTCGAGGTCGGCGACGCCGCCGAGGTCTTCGCCCATCCGCGTCACGACTACACTCGCACCCTTCTCGCCGCGGTGCCCGGCTGTCACTGGACGCCCGACCTCGGCGACGCCGTCACCCCTTTCCCCGTCCGCCGAGAGGTCTACGCATGAGTTTCTCCCTCGATCACGTCGTCGTCGCCGTCGCCGATCTCGATCGGGCGATCGCCGACTGGCGCAGGCTCGGTTTCAACGTGCTCGAGGGCGGCGAGCACCCCGGGCGCGGCTCGAAGAACGCCCTCGTCGTCTTCGCCGACGGCTCGTACTTCGAGCTGATCGCCTTCGGCCAGCCGACCCCGGATTTCCGCTGGTGGCGGGTGCTGGACGAGGCCGGTCCCGGCCTCGTCGACTTCGCGCTGCTGCCCGCCGACATCGAGGCCGACGTCGCCGCCGCCCGGGAACGTGGTCTCGACATCGATCCGCCGGTGCCGGGCAGCCGCAATCGGCCGGACGGCGCCTTCCTCGAGTGGAAGACCGCCCGCAGCCCGGGCAGCGACGTGCCGTTCCTGTGCGGCGACGTCACCGATCGGTCGCTGCGGGTGCCGGAAGGCGACGCGAGGGTGCATTCGAACGGCGCCCGCGGGGTCGCCTCGATCGTCGTCGCGGTCGCCGACCTCGAGTCGTCGCTCGGCCGCTGGGCGGCTTTTCTCGGCACCCCACCGGCGATCTCGGTCGCGCTGCCCGGCCTCGGGCTGCGGATCGCCCATCTCGCGATCGGCGCGACCACGGTGACGCTCGCCTCGTCGGCCGGTGTCGGCCCAGCCGGTGCGGCGGTCGCCGCTCATCTCGAGGCGCGAGGGGAGGGGCCCTATTCGGTCGGCCTCCTCGGCCCGACTTCGGTCCGCCTCGATCCGGCCCGCACCCACGGCGCGCCGCTCGACTTCGTCGCCTGACCGCGCCCGCCGGAGACGCCCATGACCATCGACCCTCGCATCGCCGCGGTCGCAGAGGAAGCGACCGCCTGGCGCCGTGACTTCCACGCTCATCCGGAACTGCTCTACGACCTCGATCGCACCTCGAACCGGGTCGCCGAGCTGCTCGGAAGCTTCGGCGTCGACGAAATCGTCCGCGGCCTCGGCGGCACCGGCGTGGTGGCGCTGCTGCACGGCCGCGGCGGCCCGTCGGAGAGCGTCGTGGGCTTCCGCGCCGACATGGACGCGCTGCCGCTCACCGAGACTTCGGGAGTGGCACACGCCTCGACCGTTCCGGGGCGGATGCACGCCTGCGGCCACGACGGCCACACCGCGATGCTGCTCGGCGCGGCGAAGCACCTCGCCGCCACCCGCACCTTCGACGGCACCCTCGCCTTCGTCTTCCAGCCGGCCGAGGAGGGTGGTGCCGGCGCCAAGGCGATGATCGACGACGGCCTCTTCGATCGTTTTCCGATCCGCGAGATCTACGGCCTCCACAATCGCCCTGGTCTGCCGGTCGGGCAGTTCGCCACCCGGACCGGGCCGATCATGGCCTCGACCGACCGCATCGACATCGAGATCGTCGGCCGCGGCGGCCATGCGGCACGGCCGCACGAGTGCATCGACCCCGTCGTGGTCGGCGCTCAGCTGATCGGCGCGCTGCAGACCATCGTCTCGCGCTCGCTCGATCCGCTGGAGGCCGCCGTGGTCTCGATCACCCGGTTCGAGGCCGGCGCGGCGTTCAACGTCATTCCCGAGCGGGTGAGGCTCGCCGGTACCGCTCGCACCCTCGCCGCCGCGGTCCGCGACCGGCTGGAGAGCCGCATCGCGGCGATCGCGGAGGGCGTCGCCCGAACCTTCGGGGCGACGATCGACCTCCGTTACACCCGCGGCTATCCGGTGACCGTCAACCACGCCGCCGAGACCGGCTTCGCCGCCGACGTCGCCGCCGAGTTGGTCGGCGCCGATGCGGTCGACCGCGAACTGGCGCCGCTGATGGGGGCAGAGGACTTCTCCTACATGCTGGAGAGCCGCCCCGGCGCCTTCCTGTTCATCGGCAACGGCGACACCGCCGGGGTGCACCACCCGGCCTACGACTTCAACGACGCGGCGATTCCCTTCGGCATCGCCTATTGGGCGAAGCTGGCCGAGGCCGCCTCGGCCCGCAGACCCGGCTGAACATGGGTGATGCCGTTTTGCGGAACCGGCATCGAATCTCCGGTCTGGCGCGTATTGCAGATGTGAGTCTGCATTCGACGGCATGTCGATAGCCATGAAAATCGAGTCGTAGGAAAGAAATGGATTCCATATTTTGGACTTTCACTGGATTTTGCTCGCTCGCCGACATCGAGAATTTCGATTACGCTCGTTTTATTTGGTAGATCGGCGATCGAACCGAGGAGGCGACCGGCCGGAAGCCCTCGACGGTTCGGCCGACGGCCCGACGACGCCAACAGACTTGCGGCCGGCCGAGGCCGGACGACGCATCCGATCAGTGAAGGAAATCCGAACGAAGGCCCTCGTTCTGCGCGAGCATGGCGACGACGACGAACTGCGGATCGAGACGGACTTTCCGGATCCGGTGGCGGGCCGGGGCGAGGTCGTCGTCCGCGTCCGCGCCTCCTCGCCGATCTGGTGCGGGATCATGACGTCCGGGCGTTCGATGCGCGCGGCCTCGGGCCGAGCGCGACGGAAGACCCGCCGCCGGTCGATCTCGCTCCTCTCGCCGCGGATGCGGCGCGGGTCACCGCGGCGGTCGAGGCGCGATCGGTGATGTTCGCTCGACGACGCCGACATGCCGCGGCGATCGACTCCTTCACCCATCGGGCCGGATTCATCGCCCCGCGACGCCATCGCGGTCGAGCGAAGGAATCCCCCACGCGGGAGTCATCGTCGTCCGCGAGCAGGACAGGGACTTGGCCGAGGCAGAGCCGCGGGCCGCCGCCTCCCGATCCATCGGAAAATCGTATCGATTCTCCTTGCCGGATCTGACCGTGGCGCAGGTTGAGGAAGAATGGCGGTGGTCGCAGTCGAACGCGAACCGGTCTCGCAAATTCCCTGCTTTCAGGGAAAACCTGTCGATCGAGTTGGTTCGGTTCCACTCTCCGCGGAGTAATGTCAGTTTAATCAATAATTTGGATCGAAGATTCCCTGCGGAGCACAACAGGGAATCGTAAGCGGGAGAATACGGGGAAGTTGCCCGGAAATGAGAATAATGCCCATACTCTTCGTGATGAGCGTCGAGCACGAGAAGATGTCATCATGCGGGCGGCAGCAGAATAGAAAAAAGTCGTCGTCAGGCTGGCGTTCAAATCGTCTCCGATATCGCGTGGATATCGGCGTCCTCCTTTGCCCCCCGGGGGCGCGCCCGATTCCAACTGCTCGCCGCGCCGATCGGCCCACGGACCCGATACCGCTCCACACTCGGGACGGCGTCACGCCTCCACGAAGCGGCTGGCCGTCTCCTCGGCGTTCAGCACCCGGAGGGTTCCTTCGGCGAGGGCTTCGAGCTCGTTCTCGCCGGGGACGACCGTCACCGGCGCAATGAAGCGGACCCGCTCGGAGACCCATTCGACCATCCGCTTCGAGTGCGCGATGGCGCCGGTCAGGACGATCCGATCGACCCGGCCCATCACCACCGTCGCCAGTTCGCCGATGCCCTTGGCGATCTGATAGGCCATCGCCCGATAGACCGCTTCCGCCTCGCCGTCGCCGGCGTCGATGCGGCTTTCGACCTCGAGCGCACTGTTGGTGCCGAGATAGGCGACGAGACCGCCGACGCCGCGCATCAGCTTGGTCGCCGACTTACGGTCGAAGTCGCCGGAGAAGCACAGATCGACCAACTGCCGGCAGGGCACCCGCCCGGCCCGCTCCGGCGAGAACGGCCCTTCTTCGTCGGAGAGCACGTCGATCATCCGGCCGCCGGAGATCACCGTGGCGGTGACGCCGCCGCCCA
>CALFRR010000220.1 GCA_937919435.1 uncultured Alphaproteobacteria bacterium
CCACGCCTGATCGGCGATCGCCTCGACCCGGACGGCGGAGAACTTGTACTCCGGCGTCTTCGAGATCGGGTCGACGTGGTGGACGGTCAGCTCGTTGCAGGCCCCGATCCACCACTGGTAGGTCATGTAGACCGCGCCCTTGTTGGTCCGGTCGGTCACCGCCGCGCGGGCGATCACCTTGCCGCGCCGCGAGATCACCCAGACCAGCTGCTGGTCCTTGATCCCGAGCGGCGCCGCGTCCTGCGGGTTCATCGTCACGTAGCCGGGTTCTTCGGCGAGGGTGGCGAGGGCCGAGCAGTTGCCGGTCATCGAGCGGCACGAATAGTGGCCGACCTCGCGCACCGTGCACAGGCCGAGCGGATAGTCCGCATCGACCTTCTCGAGCGGCGGACGCCACTCGGCGGCGAACAGCAGACCCTTCTTCGACTTGGTCTGGAACTCGTTGCCCTCGTAGAGCCACGGGGTCCCCGGATGGCTCTCGTCGGGGCACGGCCACTGGACGTAGCCGAGGCCGGCGAGCTTGTCGTAGGTGGCGCCGGTGTAGAGCGGGCAGAGCGAGATCAGCTCGTTCCAGATCTCTTCGGTCGAGTGGTAGTCGATGCCGTCGTAGCCCATCGCCTTGGCGATCAGGCCGTGGATCTCCCAGTCGTGCTTGACGTCGCCCTTGGCGTTGACCGCCTTGTAGAAGCGCTGGAAGCCGCGGTCGGCCGAGGAGAACACGCCGTCGTGCTCGCCCCACGAGGAGGCCGGCAGGATGACGTCGGCGAACATCGCCGTCTTCGTCATGAAGATGTCCTGCACGATGATCAGCTCGAGCGCCTCGAAGCCCTTGCGCACCGTGGCGAGATCGGGCTCGGTCTGGGCCGGATCCTCACCGAAGATGTACATCGCCTTGAGCTTGCCCTCTTCCGCGGCATGCGGAACGTCGGTCAGCGACATGCCGATCTTGTCCGGCAGCGACGGCACGCCCCAGGCCTTGGCGAACTTCGCGCGCGCCTCGGCGTCGACGACGTACTGATAGCCCGGGAAGACGTTGGGCAGCGCACCCATGTCGCAGGCGCCCTGGACGTTGTTCTGGCCGCGCACCGGGCCGACGCCGACGTTCGGCTTGCCGAGGTTGCCGGTCAGCAGCGCCAGACCCGACAGACCCTTGACCACGTCGACCGCCTGGCCCCACTGGGTGACGCCCATTCCCCACAGGATCGTCGCGGTCTTCGCCGAAGCATAGGTCCGCATCGCCTGCCGGATCTCCGAAGCCTTCAGGCCGGTGATCTCTTCGACGTATTCGGGCGTGTATTTGGCGACGAGCTTCTTGTACTCCTCGAAGCCCTCGGTGAAGTTCGCGACGTAGTCCTTGTCGTAGAGACCTTCGGTGATCAGCACGTTGGCGAAGGCGTTGACCAGCGCCATGTTCGAGCCGTTCTTCAGCGACAGCCACTGATCGGCGATGCGCGCGGTCTCGATGTGGCGCGGATCACAGACGATGATCTTGGCGCCCTTCTCCTTGGCCTTGATGATCCGGCGGGCGACGATCGGGTGACTGTCGGCGGCGTTGTAGCCGAAGCACAGGATGCAGTCGGTGTCCTCGATCTCACAGATCGAGTTGGACATCGCGCCGTTGCCGAGCGTCACCATCAGACCGGACACCGACGGTCCGTGGCAGACACGGGCGCAGCAGTCGATGTTGTTGGTGCCGATGACGGCGCGGGCGAACTTCTGCGCGACGTAGTTCGATTCGTTGCCGGTGCCGCGCGACGATCCGGTCAGCATGATCGAATCGGGGCCGTACTTCTTCTTGATCTCGGAGAGCCGGCCGGCGGTGAAGGCGATCGCCTCGTCCCACGACACCGCTTCGAACTCCGAGTCGCGCGTGCGCCGGATCATCGGCGACTTCAGGCGCGGCGTCAGGATCTTGGTGTCGTTGATGAAGTCCCAGCCGTACCAACCCTTCAGGCAGAGTTCGCCCTGGTTGGTGACGCCGTCCAGCGCTTCCGCGCCGATCACCTTGTCGTTTTCGACGACGAGCGCGAGCTTGCAGCCCGACCCGCAGTACGGACAGACGGAAATGTGCTTTTCCATGGTCTCGACCTCGAATGGAGATGAGCGAGCCGGCCGTCAGGCCGCTTCGATGTTCGCCGACTCGGCGGCGGTGCGCAGGCGACGCCGCGCGGTGGTTTCGGCGAGGCGTGCCTCGTCCATGACGTGCAGCGCATCGGTCGGGCAGACCTTGGCGCAGGCCGGACCGCCGGCGTGGTCGATGCACAGGTCGCACTTGTGCGCCTCGGCGCGGACCCCGTCGGCCACCGTGATGCCGGCGAAGCTGCGCGCCGCCGGGCGGGTGACCACCTCCATCGCGCCGAACGGGCAGGCGACGACGCAGCTCTTGCAGCCCATGCACTTGGACTGATCGACCTGGACGGTGTGGTCGCGGTAGCCGATCGCGTGCGACGGGCAGGCGTTGAGGCAGGGTGCGTCCTCGCAGTGCCGGCAGGCCACCGGCGTGGAGACCTTCAGGGTCTTCAGCACCTTCAGGCGCGGCCGGAAGGCGGTGTCGGCGAGAACTTCGACGTTCTCGGTCCGAGCATGGGCGAGCACGCAGGCGACTTCGCAGGTACGGCAGCCGATGCACTTCTGCGGCTCGGCGACGATGAAGCGATTCATCTCGAATTCTCCTCGTGAGGGTCTTCGAACGATCCCGGCCCGGCCGGGATTCGAATACGCGGGTCTCGCGACGGGCGAGACCGGGGAGATCTCGTCGGTGGGCCGGGGCTGCCGCCCGACCGTACCGACCCCGCCCCCTGCGACGGGGCTCGCGAACGGACCGCGATGCCGCGGTCGGCGGTTTCAAGCATGCATGGCGCACCTCGTCCGACACCCTCGGCGGGTCATCGGTTTTTTCGATCGCCCGACAATGATGATCTATCAATGTCTTCGAGCGCTCGGATTTTGGTGTGGAAGGCTTACACGCCAAAAACGAACATCAAACAGATAGCACAAATGCGTAGAGGCTATTTGATGCTGGAATTCAATACGAGGGCAGACTATGCGGTCACATACTGAACGTCGAAAACAGGGGTGTGCGACACAGGAACAACTATGATCGACTTGTATTATGAAGTGATAGAAATCAGTCGATCGGTTTTCCTTATCGCTCCTGTGCCGGTAACGCGGTCGATGGCTCTTCGCTGGCGAACCGATCGGTCGCGCCATGGGGAGGTGCCCTTGCCGCCGCTTGGAGGTTGGAGATGAACCGCTTCGTCATCGCGGACCCAGGACGCTGCATCGGCTGCAACACCTGCATGGCCGCCTGCAGCACCGCCCACGGGGCAAGGGGCTCACAGAAGGCGCCACGCCTGACCGTGACCCGTACGGCGACCGGCACGGCGCCGGTGCTCTGTCGTCAGTGCGACGACGCGCCCTGTGCGCGCGTCTGCCCGGTCGATGCGATCCGCCTCGCCGACGGTGCCGTACGGCTCGACGAGAAGCGCTGCATCGGCTGCAAGATGTGCGCGCTGGCCTGTCCCTTCGGCGCGATCTCGCCGTCGGGCACGCCGATGTCGGGCGTCACCGGCGTGCCGGTTCCCGAGCCGCGGCGGCCGGCCGGGCTCGATCCGATCCTCGCCTGGGACCTCGGGGTCAAGACGGTCGCGGTCAAGTGCGACCTGTGCGACGGCCTCGACGGCGGTCCGGCCTGCGTCCGGGTCTGTCCGACCGATTCCCTCTGGTACGCCGGAGCCGAGACCCTCGACCGATCCAACGACGTGCGGCGGCTCGCTGCGGCGAGCACGCGCGGTCCCGCTCTGCCTCTCGCCCTCCTCGGGGAGCACGACTGACCATGTCCGCCACTGATCTCCTTCTCCTCTCGCTGGCGCTGTTCTCGCTCGGCGGCGTCGCCGGCCTCCTGCTGCGCGCCAACGACCGCGCCGCGATCGGCGCCGCCGGCTTCGCCGGTGCGGCCGGTGGGGCCGTCGGCCTCGTCGCCGGCCTTCTCGCGCTGACCGCCCCGGCGGCCACCGTCGATCTCGGCGGACCCTTCCCCTTCGCCCGCCTGCTCCTCCGGCTCGACCCGCTGTCGGGGCTGATGGTGGCGGTGATCTGCGGTCTGGCGCTGGTCGCCTCGATCTATTCGCTCGCCTACGTGCGCGAATATGCGGGGCGCGGTGTCGGGGCGATGGGCTTCTTCACCCTCTCCTTCGTCGCTTCGATGGTCATGGTGGTGACCTGCGACGACGCCTTCTGGTTCATCGTCTTCTTCGAGATGATGTCGCTGGCGTCCTACTTCCTGGTCATCTTCGATCAGAACGAGGAGGCGGTCTCCGCCGGCTTCCTCTACTTCCTGGTCGCGCATGCCGGGTCTGTGGCGATCATGGCCGCCTTCTTCCTGATGGCCAATGCCGCCGGCTCCTTCGAGTTCGCCGACTTCCGTGCCCATCGGCCGAGCGAACTCGTCGCCTCGATCGCCTTCGTGCTGGCGCTGCTCGGTTTCGGTGCCAAGGCCGGCATGATTCCGCTGCACATCTGGCTGCCGCGCGCCCACCCGGCCGCGCCGTCGCACGCTTCGGCGCTGATGTCGGGCGTGATGATCAAGATCGGCATCTTCGGGGTCGTGAAGGTCGGCATCGATCTGCTCGGCGGCACCGTCGCCTGGTGGGGCCTGCTGGTGCTGGCGCTCGGCGCGATCTCGTCGGTGCTCGGCGTGATCTACGCGCTCGCCGAACACGACATCAAGAAGCTGCTCGCCTACCACTCGGTCGAGAACATCGGCATCATCATGCTCGGTGTCGGCACCGGCATGATCGGGCTCGCCGAAGGCCGTCCGCTGGTCGCCGTCCTCGGCCTGATGGCCGGGCTCTACCACCTCGTCAACCACGCGGTGTTCAAGGGCCTCCTGTTCCTCGGCGCCGGCTCGGTGATCTACCGTGTCCACACCAAGGACATGGAGGAGATGGGCGGTCTCGGCCGCACCATGCCCTGGACCTCGATGTCGTTCCTGATCGGCGCCCTGGCGATCTCGGCGATCCCGCCGCTGAACGGCTTCGTCTCCGAGTGGTACACCTATCAGTCGCTGTTCGTCGCCGCGCTCGACGGCACCTTCGCCGTCCGCTTCGCCACGCCGATCGCCGCCACCCTGCTGGCGCTGACCGGTGCGCTCGCGGTGATGTGCTTCGTCAAGGCCTACGGCGTCGTCTTCTCCGGCGCGCCGCGCAGCCGCCATGCGGCGGAAGCCACCGAAGTGCCGGCGCCGATGGTGATCGGCATGGTGCTGCTCGCCGCCGCCTGCGTGGTGCTCGGCCTCGCCGCGCCGGCGATCGCGCCGGTCCTCGCCTCGGCCGCCGCCGCCACCCTCGGTCTGTCGACCGTGACGGTCGCCGACGGTGCCCTGCTGATGCCCGGCGACGGCGGCCACACCGTGCTGTCGACCCCGCTCGTCGCGCTGCTGCTGATCGGCCTCGCCACGCTGCCGGCGCTGATCGCCTCGATCTCGTCGGTCGCCCGCCGGGCGCCGCGTCGCGGCGAGGCGCCGTGGGCCTGCGGCTACGTGCCGGACGGCCACATGACGGTCTCCGCCGGGTCCTTCGCCCAGCCGATCCGCATGTTCTTCGCGCCCCTCTACGCGGTCCGCCGGTCGGTCGCCGCGGTCGACCGGGCGATCGAGGCGCGGTTCGACGGCTTCGTCGCCGCCTGCCGTCGCAACGAGACGATCTTCGATACCCGGCTGGTCGAGCCGGTGGTCGACGCCGCGGTCCGCATCGGGCGTCGCGCCCAGGTGCTGCAGAGCGGCGATCTCCGCATCTACTGCCTCTACATCGTCGCGGCGCTGGTCGCTCTGCTGCTCGTGACCCTGCACTAGGAGCCCCGTCATGCCCAGCTTCGCCCAGCTCCTCGTCGCTCTCGTGCAGGTCCTCCTGCTCGCCGCGGCGGCGCCGCTCGCCTCCGGTTGCCTGCGTGTCCTGCGGGCCAAGATGCACACCCGCCACGGCCCCGGTGTCCTCCAGGACTACCGCGACCTCGTCAAACTGCTGAAGCGGCAGGACGTGCGTCCGCCGGCGGCCGGCTTCGCCTTCCGGGTGATGCCTATCGTCATGCCGGCGACCCTGCTCGTCATCGGCATGGGACTTCCGATCCTGACCCGCGCCACGCCGATCGCCGCGCTCGGAGACCTGATCACCACGATCTATCTCTTCGCACTCGCCCGCTTCTTCTTCGCTCTCTCCGGTCTCGACAGCGGGTCCTCCTTCGCCGGCATCGGCGCCAGCCGTGAACTGACGCTCGGCGTGCTGGTCGAACCGGCGATGCTGCTCGCCCTGTTCACCGTCGCGCTGCTGGTCGGCTCGACCAACCTCGGCGACATCGGCACCGCGGTGGCCGCCGGCCGGCCGCAGGCGATCGCCGCGACCCTGCTCGCCGGCATCGCCTTCGCCTTCACCTGCTACATCGAGCTCGGCAAGCTGCCCTACGACATGGCGGAAGCCGAACAGGAGCTCCAGGAGGGCCCGCTCACCGAGTATTCCGGCCCGTCGCTGGCCCTGGTGAAGTGGTCGCTGTCGCTGAAGCAGCTGGTCGTCGTCGCCTGGTTCGTCGGCACCTTCGTGCCCTTCGGTTCGGCGACCGAAACGACCTTCTCCGCTCTGGCGATCGGCCTCCTCGCCTTCGTCGTCAAGGTCGCGGTGACCCTCTTCGCCGTCGGCGTCGTCGAGAACTCGGTGGCGCGTGCCCGCTTCCGTCTGACCTCGCGACACACCTGGCTCGGGCTCGGCATCGCCTCGCTCGCCTTCGTCTTCCATCTGGCCGGCCTGTGAGCCGCGACGGGAGAGAGACATGATCAATCTCGCACTCGCGACCATCCTCACGCCGTTCCTCGGGGCGGTCCTGGTGGCGCTCGCCCCCCAGCCGGTGGCCAAGACGATCGGACGATCGTTCGCCGGACTGGCCTTCCTGGCGGTTCTGACCCTGGCGATCTCCTTCGCCCGTGGCGGCATGGTGGCGACCGAAAGGGCGCTGCTCGCCTACGGCGGCGTCGAAATCCTCGGTTTCGGCGTCGACAGGGTCTCGGTTCTGGTCGCCGTGGCGGTCGTCGCCATCGGCCTCCTGGTGACCATCTATTCGGCCGACTACTTCTCGGCCGGCAACCGCGAACACGCCGACATCGGCCGCCGTCGCTTCTGGGCCTTCATCCTGGTGTTCATCGGGGCGATGGCCGGTCTGGTGTTCACCTCGACGGTGGTCGGCCAGCTGGTGTTCTTCGAGATCACCGGCGCCTGCTCCTGGGCCCTGATCGGCTACTACGAGAAGCCCAAGGCGCTCGCTTCGGCGCTCAAGGCGCTGATCGTCACCCACATCGCCTCGCTCGGCCTCTACGTCGCCGCCGCGGTGCTGTTCCTGTCGACCGGCACCTTCGCCCTCTCGGCGATCGGCACGCTGCCGGCCGCCACCAAGACGATCGTCCTCCTGGCGATCCTGGTCGCGGCCTGGGGCAAGTCGGCTCAGCTGCCCTTCCACATGTGGCTGCCCGACGCGATGGAGGCGCCGACCCCGGTGTCGGCCTATCTGCACGCCGCCTCGATGGTGAAGGTCGGCGTCTACATCTTCGCCCGTGCCCTGATGTCGTCGAACGGAGCGCCGGAGATCGTCGGCTGGGTCGGTTCGATCATGGCGATCGTGACGCTGGTCTACGGCTTCACCATGTATCTGCCGCAGGCCGATCTGAAGCGCCTGCTCGCCTGGTCGACGATCACCCAGCTCTCCTACATCTTCCTGGCGCTGTCGCTGTCGGTGTTCGGCTCGCAGCTCGCCTTCGACGGTGCGATCGCCCACATCTTCAACCACGCCTTCGCCAAGACGCTGTTCTTCCTGGTCGCCGGCTCGCTCAGCTACACCGCCGGCACCCGGCTGCTGCCGATCCTGCGCGGCGTCCTCGCCAAGAGCCCGATCCTCGGCATCGGCTTCGTCGTCGCCGCCCTGGCGATCACCGGTGTGCCGCCGTTCTCCGGCTTCTTCTCGAAGTTCGCGATCTTCGCCGGCGGCTTCCGGGTCGGAGACGCCCATCCGGCGCTCTACGTCCTGCTGGTCGTCGCGCTCCTCGAGTCGGTCGGTTCCTTCGCCTGGTTCCTGAAGTGGATCGGCCACACCGTGCCCGGGACTCCGTCGGAGACCATGGCCGCCGCACAGCCGGTGCCCGCCGCGATGCGTCTGGTGCTCGGCGTGCTGATCGTGATGGCCGTCGCGTCGTCCTTCATCGCCACCGCCTGGCTCGGTTGAGGAGGCAGAGATGTCCGGATTTCAACTCGTCAACGGCCTCGCCGGTCTCCTGATCGTCACCTCGCTGCTGGTCATCACGGCGCGGCGGCCGACCGGTTCGGCGCTCTTCTACGCGCTCCAGTCGCTGGTGATGGTCGCCATCTTCCTGACCCTCGCCGGCACCGTCGGCTCGCACGAGCTGACCGCCTGGGCCGGCACCTCGTTCGTCACCAAGGTTCTCCTGGTGCCGATCCTGATGACCCGTCTGCTCGGGCGCATCGAAGACACGAAACTCGGCTCGGGCGAACGCATCCCGCCGGCCGTCTCGGTGCTGCTCGCGGCGGTCGTCGTGGTGCTCTGCTTCTGGGTGGTCGACGGAGTGTCGCTGCCGGCGGCCGCGGCGATCAAGCCCGCCCTGGCGGTCTCGCTCTCCCACTTCTTCCTCGGGCTCGCGGCGATCGTCACCCAGCGCAACATCCTCAAGCAGGTGTTCGGCTACTGCCTGATGGAGAACGGCTCGCACCTGACCCTGGCGCTCCTCGCGGCCAAGGCCCCGGAGGTCGTCGAGATCGGCATCGCCACCGATGCGGTCTTCGCCGTGGTGATCATGGCGGTGCTCGGCCTTCAGATCCATCGCACCTTCGGCACCCTCGACGCCGATCAGCTCACCAATCTGAAGGGATGACCGCCATGGTGCCCTCGCTTCTCCCTCCTCTGATGCTCGCCGCACCGTTGGCCGCCGCGATCGCCATCGCGATCCTGCCGGCCAGGGACGGCGGCAACCGGACCATCGAGGCCGTACACGTCGCCTCCGGCGTGGTGGTGGCGCTCCTCGCGCTCGTCTCGGTCGCCCGGGTGATCGGTGGCGCCGATCTCGTCGCCTTCGGCGGCTGGCTCTACGTCGACCCGCTGGCGGCGATCTTCGTCGGTCTGGTCGGTGTGGTCGGTCTTCTGACCGGCCTCTACGCGATCTCCTACGTCCGCCACGACGTCGAACACGGCGAACTGACGCCGCAGAAGCACAAGATCTTCTACGTCTTCTTCAATCTCTTCGTCTTCACGATGATGCTCGCGGTGACCGCCAACAACATCGTCATGATGTGGGTGGCGGTCGAGGCGACGACCCTCGGTTCGGCCTTCCTGGTCGGCCTCTACGGACGTCGGTCGAGCCTCGAGGCGGCGTGGAAGTACGTCATCATCTGTACCGTCGGCGTCGCCTTCGGTCTCTACGGCACCGTCCTGACCTTCGCCGACGGTGCCGCCGCCTTCGGCGATCCGGAGAAGGCGGTGTTCTGGACCTCGCTGATGGCGGATGCCGGCAAGCTCGATCCGATGCTCGCCAAGATCGCCTTCGTCTTCGTGCTGATCGGTTTCGGCACCAAGGCCGGCCTGTTCCCGATGCACGCCTGGCTGCCGGATGCCCATTCGGAAGCGCCGAGCCCGGTCTCCGCGCTGCTCTCCGGCGTTCTGCTGAAGTGCGCTCTGTTCGTGGTGATCCGCTACCTCGCCGTCACCTCGCGGGCGGTCGGGCCGGAATTCCCGCAGATGCTGCTGATGATGCTCGGCTTCCTGTCGGTCGCGGTGTCGGCGTTCCTGGTCTATGTGCAGCACGATCTGAAGCGCAAACTCGCCTACCACAGCATCGAACACCTCGGGTTGATCGCGCTCGGCCTCGGCATCGGCGGTCCGCTCGGCATCGGTGCGGCGTTGCTTCACGCCATCAACCATTCCTTCTGCAAGGCGCTGCTGTTCTGCAGCTCCGGCAACGTGCTGATGATGTACGGCACCCGCGACCTCCAGCAGGTGAAGGGCCTGCTGCGCCGGGCTCCGGCGAGCGGCATCCTGCTGATGGCCGGCGCCCTCGCGCTCGCCGGTTTCCCGCCCTTCAACGTGTTCGTCTCGGAGTTCCTGATCTTCGCCGCCGGCCTCGCTCAGGGTTGGTGGGCGCTGATGATCGTGACCGGTCTGCTCTTCACGATCACCATCGCGGCTCTGATCCACATCATCTCCGGTTCGGTGCTCGGCAAGGTCCCTGAGACGGTTCCGGTCGGCGACGTCGGCTGGCGGGCGCTGGCCCCGATGTGGGCGTTGCTGGCGATCGTCCTGGTGCTCGGCGTCGCCGTGCCGCAGCCGGTCGCCCATCTGGTGCGCGAGGCGACCGCGGTCGTTCTCGGCGGTGACCGCTCCGCGGCGATCGCCGCTCCCTGGCAGACCCCTGCCGAACCCGTCGCCGAGCTCGCGCCGCGCGCCGAGCCCCGCATCTGACCGCCGCCGAACACGGAGACGAGACCATGAACGTCATGACACAGCTCCCGGTCGGCGCCACCCACGTCGCCGCGCTCCGGGCCGAGATGCCCCACGCGGTGCTCGAGGAGCGTCGCCAGACGGCGGACCAGATCACCGTCACGGTGAAGCTCGAGAGCCTGCCCGAAGCGGTCGCCTATCTCTATTACCGACGCGGCGGCTGGCTGTCGGTGGTCGTCGGCAACGACGAACGCTCGATCGACGGCACCTTCGGCGTCTACTACGTCCTGTCGATGGAGGAGGAGGACCGCTGTTATCTGGTGGTCCACGCCAAGGTGCCGGAAGGCAAGGAGGAGTTCCCCTCGGTCACGCCGAAGGTCCCGGCCTGCGTCTGGGGCGAGCGCGAGATCCGCGACATGTACGGACTGGTGCCGGTCGGTCTGCCCGACGCGCGCCGTCTGGTGCTGCCCGACGACTGGCCGGAGGGGCTGCATCCGCTGCGCAAGGATGCGATGGACCATCGCTTCCGCCCGGCCCCGACCGCCGACGACGAGACCTACTCCTTCGTCAACGACTCCGATCGCGAGACCACCGTGGTTCCGCTCGGACCGCTGCACATCACCTCCGACGAACCCGGCCACTTCCGCCTGTTCGTCGACGGTGAGGACATCGTCGATGCCGACTACCGGATGTTCTACGTCCATCGCGGCATGGAGAAGGTCGCCGAGACCCGGATGGGCTACGACGAGGTCACCTTCCTCGCCGATCGCGTCTGCGGCATCTGCGGCTACGCCCATTCGGTCGCCTACGCCACCTCGGTCGAGAACGCCCTCGGCATCGACGTGCCGATCCGCGGTCAGGCGATCCGCGCCATCCTGCTCGAGGTCGAGCGGCTGCACAGCCATCTGCTGAACCTCGGTCTGGCCTGCCACTTCGTCGGCTTCGACACCGGCTTCATGCAGTTCTTCCGGATCCGCGAGAAGTCGATGATGCTGGCGGAGATGCTGACCGGCAATCGCAAGACCTATGCGATCAACCTGATCGGCGGCGTCCGCCGCGACATCCTCGGCGAACAGTCTTCGCGGACGCTGGCGACCGTGCGGGAACTGCGCGACGACGTCACCCGTCTGGTCGACATGTTGGTCTCCACCGCCAACGTCGAAGGTCGTGTGAAGGGCGTCGGCATCCTCGATCCGCAGATCGCCCGCGACTATTCGCCGGTCGGTCCGCTGGTCCGCGGCTCCGGGCATCGCCGCGACACCCGGGTGCTCCACGCCTTCCAGGGCTATCGGCTGACCGGTCTCGACATCAACACCGGCGACGGCTGCGACGTCCTCTCGCGGACCCTGGTCCGGGTCAACGAAGTGTTCGACAGCATCTCGCTGATCGAGGCGCTGCTCGCCGACACGCCGGCCGGGCCGATCCTCACCGAGGACTTCACCTACGTCCCGTACAAGTTCGCGCTCGGCTTCACCGAGGCGCCGCGCGGCGAGGACATCCACTGGTCGATGACCGGTGACAATCAGAAGCTCCATCGCTGGCGCTGCCGCGCCTCGACCTACGCCAACTGGCCGGTGCTGCGCTACATGCTGCGCGGCAACACCGTGTCGGATGCGCCGCTGATCGTCGCCTCGATCGACCCCTGCTACTCCTGCACCGACCGCGTCACCGTCGTCGACGTCAAGAAGGCCACCCAGAAGACCGTCCCCTACAAGGAGATGGAACGCTACTGCCGTGACCGCACCGCATCGCCGCTGAAGTGAGACGGGGGAAAGATCATGTTCAAGCTCATCAAGGAGATCTTCCGCTCCGGCGAAGCGACGGTGAAGTATCCCTTCGCGCCGCTGCCGATGGAGAAGGATCTGCGCGGCAAGCCGGAGCACACGCCGGAGCAGTGCATCGCCTGCGCCGCCTGCACCATCGCCTGTCCGCCCAACGCGATAGGCATGACCACCGACGTCGAGGCCGCCACTCGCACCTGGTCGATCGACTACGGGCGCTGCGTGTTCTGCGGCCGCTGCGAGGAGGTCTGCCCGACCGACGCCATCCGGCTCTCCCAGGAGTTCGAGCTGGCGGTGGCGAAGCGTGAGGACCTCGTCATGAAGGCGGTGTTCAGGCTCGCCCGCTGCGAGGCCTGCGACACGCCCTTCGCGGTGGCCAAGGAGGTCGCCTACGTCCAGGAGGTGGTCGCCGCCTCGGCGCCGACGCCGGACGAGGCGGAGCAGCGCCGCCGTCTCGCCGCCACCTGTCCCGCCTGCAAGCGTGCCCACGACGTGCGCCAGCCCGCCGCCTTCGGCGTCGCCCGCCGTCTCGAGGAGACCCGCCGATGAGCAGCCTTCCCACCGTCGACCAGTTCACTCCCGCCTCGGGCATCGGTCGGATCGACACGCCCGCCGACATCGCCCGCATGAAGGCGTCGCTGCTGAAGGACATCCAGCGCTCGGCCTACGTCTACCGGGTCGATTGCGGCGGCT
The DNA here is from genome assembly GCA_937919435.1 of uncultured Alphaproteobacteria bacterium. Lineage (GTDB taxonomy): Bacteria > Pseudomonadota > Alphaproteobacteria > Rhizobiales > Ancalomicrobiaceae > Siculibacillus. The sequence goes on from CALFRR010000220.1 coordinate 12,957, forward strand.
GCAACGGCTGCGAGATCGAGATCTTCGCGGCGATCACCCCGCTGTTCGACGCCGAGCGCTTCGGCATCAAGGTGGTCGCCTCGCCGCGTCACGCCGACATCCTGCTGTTCACCGGTGCGGTCACCCGCTCGATGCGGATGCCGGCGCTCAGGGCCTACGAAGCGGCGCCCGATCCGAAGATCGTCGTCTCCTACGGCGCCTGCGGCTGTTCCGGCGGCATCTTCCACGACCTCTATTGCGTCTGGGGCGGGACCGACAAGATCGTGCCGGTCGACGTCTACATCCCCGGCTGCCCGCCGTCGCCCGCCGCGACGATCTACGGTTTCGCCGTGGCGCTCGGTCTGCTCGGCCAGAAGCTGACGGCGAAGACCCACGTCGAAGGCGAGAACGAGCGGGTGGCGATCGCCCATCCGACGGTTCCCTACAACCTCCGCGTCCTCGTCGAACGCGAGGCGCGGCGGATGGCCGGCTATCGCCAGGGCGGCGACCTCGCCGAGGTCTTCCTCGCCGCCATGGAGGCGCCGGACGGCCGTCCCTTCGCCGATCGGCTGGCCGGGTTGCTCCGATCCACGCCGGATCCGCGGACCCGGGAGATCTTCGAAGCGCTCGGCGGTGTGATCACCGCCGCGGTCGGGCGGTTGGCGCGATGAGGATCGTCTTCTACCGGCTCTCCGCCAAGTTCCTCGAACGGCAGGAGGACGTGCCGAAGAGTGCGAAGAACGTCGTCTATCACGCGCTGGCCATCGGCCATCACGTCGGCGTCTTCGACTGCTTCGAGCCGGTTCTGCGCTGCTCGGGCGAGCTCTGGGAGCGCCTTCTGGCGGCGCTGCCGGAGGGCGAGGCCCGGCGCAAACTCGCCGGGATCGACCGGTTCGGCGAGATCACCATCGACCGGACCCATACGGCTCTGCTCGGCCGGGCGCTCGAAGAGGCCCGCCCGTGCTTCGACGATGAGATGACGGCCTGGAGCGACGGTCTGCAGGCCTCGCTCGCCGCGATCGAGCTGGAACCGGCGATCTACCTGATGGGGAGGAAGCTGCCGTGACCGACATCGTCCTCACCGTCGGCAACGACCTGATGGGCGACGACGGCGCCGGGCCGCTGCTCGCCGCGCGGCTCGAGGCCGATCCGGCGCCCGGTTGGGCCGTGATCGACGGCGGCGCGACGCCGGAGAACGTGATGCACACGGTGCGGGCCGCGGCGCCCGGTCGGGTGCTGCTGGTCGACGCCGCCGACATGGGACTGCCGCCGGGGTCGATCCGGCGGATCGATCCCGGTCAGGTCGCCGACCGCTTCCTCATCGACACCCACGCCATCCCGCTCGACTACCTCGTCGCCTCGCTCGGCGAGACGGTCGGCGAGGTGATCTTCGTCGGCATCCAGCCGGCACGGGTGGCCTTCTACGAAGACATGACGGCGCCGGTGCGCGCCGCGGTCGAAGACTTCCACGGCCGGCTGAAGGCCGGCGCCGATCCGGCGGATTTCCCGCCGGTCGCCTGACGCTCACGCGAAGTGATCCGGCACGCGGCCGAACCCGCGCGACCACGGATCGGAAACCAACGGATTCCACACTGGGGAGACACGACATGGCCGAACAGGCGACGTCTCAGGGTGCGGCGATCTTCGGATCGGACGCCTATTCACCCGCAGAAATCCAGGACAAGACCGAGAAGCTCGGGGTCAAGAAGGCACGCATGCCGTTCCTGCCCGAACTGGTGCTGTCGATCGTCGCCGGAGGCTCGATCGGCATCGGCGGCATGTTCTTTCTGATCGTTCTCGGTGATCCGCAACTCGGTTATGCCGCGCAGCGGGTGACCGGTGGCGTGGTGTTCTCGCTCGGCCTCGCCCTGGTGATGATCGCCGGCGCCGAGCTCTTCACCGGCAACTGCCTGATCGTGATGGCCTGGTGCAACCGCCAGATCTCCAGCCTCGAAGTGCTGAAGAACTGGACGATCGTCTGGGTCGGCAATCTGATCGGGGCGCTCGGCCTCGTCTTCCTCCTGTGGATGTGCCACTTCCCCGACCTCAACGGCGGCAACGTCGGGCTCGGCATCCTGAAGCTCGCGGTGTCCAAGCTGTCCCCGGACGCCACCACGATCTTCTTCAAGGGGATCATGTGCAACATCCTGGTCTGCCTCGGCGTCTGGCTCGCCTATGCGGGGCGGTCGGTCGCCGACAAGATGGCCGGGATGGTGCTGCCGGTCGCCGCCTTCGTCGCCGCCGGCTTCGAACACTGCATCGCCAACATGCTGTTCCTGCCGATGGCCTGGCTGATGGTCGAGACCGGCCACGTGCCCGCCGGCTTCGACGCTTCGGTGATCACCTTCGCCAGCATCGTCCACAACCTCGTCCCCGCGACCCTCGGCAACATCGTCGGCGGCGGCGGCTTCGTCGGCGTCGTCTACTGGCTGATCTACCGCAAGAGCCTCGGCGGCATCACCCCGCTGCCGCCGGTCCGGCCGCAGGAGAGCCGCAAGGCCGCTCCGGCCGAATGATCCCCGCGGTGCGGGGGAACCCATCCCCCGCATGCCCTCCGTCCATCGGAACGACGATCATGACGAGCCTCTCCTCATTCGACGAACGGTCCCGGCTCGTCGACGGCTACGATCGGCGCATCGAATATCTCCGTGTCTCGGTCACCGACCGCTGCAACTTCCGTTGCGGCTACTGCATGGGCGAGGACGCGGTGTTCCTGCCGCGGCGCGATCTCCTCACGCTCGAGGAGATCGACCGGGTGGCGTCGATCTTCGTCTCGCTCGGGGTGCGCCGGATCCGCCTGACCGGCGGCGAGCCGCTCGCCCGACGCGGGATCGTCGGGCTGGTGAAGTCGTTGTCGCGCCACTTCGACGACGGTGCGCTCGAAGAGATCACCCTGACCACCAACGGTTCGCTGCTCGCCCGCCATGCGGAGGATCTCTTCGCCGCGGGCGTCCGGCGGGTCAACGTGTCGCTCGACACGCTCGATCCCCGCCGCTTCGCCGAGATCAGCCGGACGGGGCGGCTCGCGGACGTGCTCGCCGGGCTCGACGCGGCGCGTCGCGCCGGCCTCGGCGTGCGGCTGAACGCCGTGGTCCTCGATCATCTGAACGACGGGGCGATCGAGGATCTCGTCCTCTTCGCCCACGACCGCGGCATGAGCCTCGCGCTGATCGAGACCATGCCGATCGGTCGCGGCGGGCTCGAGCCGTCCCGGCACTACGTGTCGCTGGCGGCGATCCGCGAGCGGTTGGAACGGCGTTGGACGCTCACCGATCTGCCCGACCGCGCCCAGGGCCCGGCGCGTTACGTGTGGATCGAGGAGACCGGCGGCCGGCTCGGTTTCATCACCCCGATGAGCCACGGTTTCTGCGGCGGCTGCAACCGGGTCAGGTTGACCGCCGACGGGCGTCTCGCCCTCTGCCTCGGCCATGCCGGCGGCATCGACCTCCGGTCGGTGTTGCGGTCGAGCGAGAGCGACGGCCCGGTCCGCGCGGCGATCGTCGCGGCGATCGCCCGCAAGCCCGACCGGCACGGCTTCGATGCGACCCGCGCCGACCTCGGCCGGATCGATCGCGCCATGTGGGCGACGGGCGGATGACGACGAACCCGGTTCGCGGACGGCGGGGGAGGGCGCATCGCCCGGCCGCCACGGTCCGGGGAGACGGCGTGGACCGTCGCGACGGTCCGGTCGAAGGAGTGGGAAATCCATGACGAACTCTTCTGCGGCGATCCCTGCCAGCCGTGTGGTCGCGGCCCGCCGCCACGAACGCCTGCGGACGGTGGAGATCGACGAGCCGATCACCGTCGAAACGCCGATCGCCCTCGTCTTCGGCGGGCGGTCCTTCGCGGTGATGCTGGCGACGCCGGCCGACCTCGAGGACTTCGCCCGCGGCTTCGCGGTGACCGAGGGCGTGGTGGAGCGCGTCGACGAGATCGGCGCGATCGAACTGCGGCCGGAAGGGCGCGGCATCGAGGTGCGGGTCGAGGTCCCGGAGAGCCGGGCGCTGACCCTCGACGCGCGGCGCCGGTCGCTCGCCGGTCGCTCGGGTTGCGGCGTGTGTGGCGTCGATCGCTTCTCCGAGGCGCTGCGCCCGGTGGCGAGCGTCGAGACCGCGACGCGGGTGCCTCCGGCGGCGCTGCGCCGGGCGGTCGGCGATTTCGCCCGTCATCAGGTGCTGAACGCCGAGGTCGGTGCGGTGCATGCCGCCGCCTTCTGCGGTCTCGACGGCGACGTGGTCGTCGTGCGCGAGGACGTCGGCCGTCACAACGCCCTCGACAAGACCATCGGGCGGGTCCTCGCCGCCGGACTCGATCCGGCCGCCGGCTTCGTGCTGATGTCGAGCCGCTGCTCCTACGAGATCGTCCACAAGACCGCCGCGGCCGGCATCGGCCTCGTCGCCGCGGTGTCGGCGCCGACCTCGCTCGCCGCCGATCTCGCCGAGAAGGTGCGGGTCGGACTGGTCGGCTTCGCCCGGGAGGGCCGGTTCACCGTCTATGCCTCGCCGTTCCGGATCGCCGACGCCGAAGAAGCGGCCGAGACCGCCCCGGCCGCCGATCGCACGGCCGAGGGCGGAGAGCAGACCATCGCCCGCCGCCGCTTCGCCGGTGAGAGCGACGCCGCGATGGACGTCGCCGACGGGACCATCGAAAGATCCGATGATCTCGTCTCGTCGAAAGATCTTCTGTGAGAAGAGTTCGTATGAAATCCGGTTCTCACGAAGGCGAATGATCGATATGTTGTCGACGTCGATCGACCTGTTCGATCGATGCCGCCGACGGAGCGAGACGACGTCGCTCGTGTGGCTCCGTTCTGCTGGGGAGAGTTGTCGATGTGTACGGTCTGCGGCTGCGGCCAGGCGACGGTGGAAGGTGGGTTGCACCATCATGACCACGGCCACGATCACGGCCATCACCACCACGACCATGGGCACGCCCACGATCACGGGCATCCCCACGACCATGACCACACCCACGACCACGGGCACGACCACGGCCGTCCGCCGGCCGGCGACACCCACGACTGGGGCGCCGGAGCGGCCGGCGTGCACGTCGACGGGATGCCGCAGGATCGGATCATCCGGATCGAGCGCGACATCCTCGGCCGGAACGCGGCGCTCGCCCGCGCCAATCGGCGCCGGCTGGCGGCGCGCGGCGTCTTCGCGCTGAACTTCGTGTCCTCGCCGGGTTCGGGCAAGACGACGCTGCTGGTCGAGACCATCCGGCGGCTCGCCGGCCGGCTGCCGGTCACCGTGGTCGAAGGCGATCAGCAGACCTCCAACGACGCCGACCGGATCCGCGCGACCGGGGTGAAGGCGGTGCAGGTCAACACCGGCAAGGGCTGCCATCTCGACGCCCACATGGTCGGCCACGCGCTCGACGCGCTCGATCCGCCGGAGAATTCGCTGCTGTTCGTCGAGAACGTCGGCAATCTCGTCTGTCCCGCCGCCTTCGATCTCGGCGAAGCCCACAAGGTGGTGGTGCTGTCGGTCACCGAGGGCGAGGACAAGCCGCTCAAGTATCCCGACATGTTCGCCGCCGCCGATCTGATGCTGCTGACCAAGGCGGACCTGTTGCCGTACCTCGATTTCGACGTCGACGCCTGTCTCGCCGCGGCCCGGCGGGTCAATCCGCGGCTGGAGATCCTGCTCGTCTCGTCGCGGACCGGCGACGGCTTCGACGCCTTCCTCGCCTGGATCGAGAAGCGGGCCGCCTTCGCCCGGATCGAGCCGGCCGCCGCGGATTCGTGACGAACCTGCGTGACCGACGTCACGCGGCGCGGCCGTGCCGGGTGCAGGGAACTCGGATCCGTCCGAGTTCCGAGCGCGTCCCGGCCGGCCCTGTCGACGCCGGGTCGGGCTCGCCTTCGTCCGCGGCGTCCCGAGGGGTCGAGACGCCGCGACGCCGGTATCAGATCGCCCGGATCATCCCACCGTCGACCCGGATCTTCGATCCGGTGACATAGGACGCCCGCTCGCTCGCGAGGAACGCCACCATGTCGGCGAACTCCTCCGGACGGCCGTAGCGGCCCGCCGGGATCGTCGCCCGCGAGGCGGCGGCGACCTCGTCGCGGCTCTTGCCCTGGCGGTTCGCCGCGAGGTCGTCGAGCTGGTCGACGCGATCGGTGTGGATCCGGCCGGGCAGCACGCTGTTGACCGTCACGCCGTCGGCGGCGACCTCGGCAGCCAGCGTCTTCGCCCAGCCGATCACCGAGGCCCGGATCGCGTTGGAAAGTCCGAGATTGGGGATCGGCTGCTCGACGCCGGACGAGACGACGGTGATCACGCGGCCGGACCTGCGTTCGCGCATCGCCGGCAGCAGGCGGGCGGCGAGGTGGAAGCCGTGCGCCGCCATCGTCCGGAACTGCGTCTCCCAGACCTCGGGGCCGAAGCCGAGCACCGAGCCGGCCGGCGGTCCGCCGCCGTTGAGGACCAGGATGTCGACGCCGCCTTCGGCGAGCAGCGCGTCGGCGAGGGCGTCGACCGAGGCGCGATCGGCGAGGTCGACCGCGACCGGGCGGATCCGGGCGGCGACCTCGGCGGGCAGCGTCGCGACCCGGGCGGCGGTGACGTCGGCCGAGCGGGCGGCGGCGATCACCGTGGCGCCCTCCGTGGCCAGGGTGTCGGCGATCGCAGCGCCGAGGCCGCGGCTGGCTCCGAGAACGAGCGCGCGGCGGGAGGTGAGTCCGAGATCCATCAGCCGATGTCCTTCAGTCGGGCGGTCTGGCGGGCGAGCAGCAGTTCGACGTCG
>CALFRR010000221.1 GCA_937919435.1 uncultured Alphaproteobacteria bacterium
CGCCTTTTCGTTTCTGCGCTCCGGTCTGGGACTGCAGTCGACCCCGGCCAATCTGATCCTGATCAGTCTGTCGCTGTTCATGACGTTCTACGTGATGAGCCCGACGCTGGACAAAGCCTGGATCGACGGCGTGCAGCCGCTGGTGAAGAACGAGATCGGCGAGGAGCAGGCCTTCGAGCGGATCACCGCGCCGTTCCGGACCTTCATGCAGGATCACGTGCGCACGAAAGATCTACAGTTGTTCGAGAAGCTGGCGGTCGAAAATCTCGCGCAGGCTCCCCGCAGGAGTGTCGAGGATCCCGTCGACTTTCGAACTCTGATCCCCGCATTCATGATCTCCGAGTTGCGCCGCGGCTTCGAGATGGGCTTCCTGATCGCACTGCCCTTCTTGGTGATCGACATGATCGCTGCGACCATCACCATGTCGATGGGCATGATGATGCTGCCGCCGACGGTCCTTTCGATACCGTTCAAAGTGCTGTTCTTCGTCCTGACCGACAGCTGGAACCTGCTGGTCGGAGGAATGGTCCGATCGTTCACGTGACGTCGGACGGACGCTCCGGCCGGGCCGACGGGTGCTCGCCGGCCGGCCGCGCTCGTCCGGCCCGGCAGCCCGACGCGCGAACCCCGACGAACGGTAGGTGGCGGCGGGTGCGATTTCGTCCGATGCGGTCTCGATCCGTCGGCGGTGCGAACGGGTCGCCTCGGTGCTCTCCCGGGCGAAGATCGTCTTCGGGAGCACCGCGACCATGGCGGTCTCTGCTCCGGCTCGTCATCGGTCGAGGTCTCGAGCTTCCGATCGACCGCGCCATCTCCGGTGCGCGGGCGGCACGGCTCGCCGGCGACGAGGCAAGCGAACACCGTGCCGACCACAGTCGGCCGGCGGACGAGAGTCGAACTCGGTGACGAGCCATCTCGTTCGATCTCGAAATTCTGGTTTCAATGTCCCCTTCAGCCTGAAATTTCTGCTTCGTACGATCTCTCATAGTAGAATTCTTTCAAAAACCGGCCGCCGGTGTCGTACTTTTTGATAAAATACCGACCTTTCTGCGAATGTATTCATGTTTCGGCAACGGGCTGGCGATCACGATCCAATCGGTGAAGATCATCGAGGTCTGTCAGATGATGAAACGGGCGCAAGCACAGTCGGCATCGATGCCGAGAGCGTCACCCAAGACGCCGAAATCCGTGCATGCCGCCTTCGAAGGGGCGATCGGCCTGCCGCGTCGACGCTGGCGCTGGAGCGACCTGTGGTCGTCGCTGGCGATCGGAGCGGCGGCTGTCGTTGTCGTCGCCGGTGCCGTGGTCTTCCGCGGTCTGATGTTCGAGACGAGGCTGCGTGTCGCGTCCGTCTCGGCGCCCGTCGTCCCCGACGAGACGGTGCTCTACCGGCCCGACGGATCGGGACGCTATCAGAAGCTGGTGATCGGGCCGCAGGGGACCCGGTTGGTCGGGACGTTCGACAAAGACGATGTCCCCCTCCTGGCCGACGGGGCGGCGGCCATGGGAGAGAAGCGCGGGTTGACGGCGACCAAACGGTTCGAGGCGATCGGCGCCGCCTTCCGCTGAGCGCCGGGAGGCGCGGGCGTCGCGAGGCCGGCCGTTCCTGCGGGAACGGACGATTCCGTCGGGTATGCCGTTTCGGGCCGGACCGCGCCGGTCGACGGTGCGGCCGATCCGCCCTCCGGTTCAGCTGATCACCGCCTGGTTCACCCGGAAGGCGATCAGCGACAGGATCGACAGGTAGAACAGGAAGATGGCCCGTCCGAACAGCAGCGCTCCGCGCTGGCGGTCGTGCTTCCTGAGGACGTGGACCACGAAGACCGAGAGCATGGTCAGGAAGGTGACGAAGAACGCGGTCAACTGAAAGGCGTCGGCGAGGCTGAACTCGGTGGTCGCCGGCAGGCCGTTCTGCAGGATGTAACCGGCACCGATGGTCGAGAACAACGCGCCGGTGCCGAGCGAGAGCTGCGGACCGAGTTCGAACGTCCTGGACAGCCGCCCGGAGGCGATGCTGCTGAGGACGATGCCGGCCAGTGCGATCGCCAGCGCGAAGCCGATGAAGGTGTTGAGCAGCAGGCGCCAGCCGTTGCGTTTGACGTCGATCTCGACGGTCACCCTGGGGTAGCGGCTCGGCCCGTCGGGGCTCAGCGTCGGGTCGCCGTAGGCGGTGTGATAGACCGTCTCCGAAGGGGCGATCCGGATGCCCTCGATCTTCCAGCCCTCGAGCTTCAGGTCGTCCCGGATCTTGGTTCCCTTCAGATCGGGAACGAATCTGATCCGGCGGGCATCGAGGTTGGCGCTCTCCAGCGAGATCCGGATCGTCTGTCGATCGAAGGGGTAGTTCTCGATCGCCCAGGTCTCGTTCAAGGTCGCGGAATACTTCAACGCGTCCCAATAGCCGCCGTTCACCTCCTCTCGGGAGTGGGAGAGCAGTTTGGCGTTGCGGGCGTTGATGATGTCGATCTCGTTGCGGGGATCGAGCTCGGCGAGCGAGTGATCGAACCAGACCCAGAATTGCGCTTCGACGTCGCGCTTGGAAAAGTTCACGTCGAACAGGTTGCTGACGTAGACCCCGACCTTGACCTCCTGCGGAGTGTCGGCGCGGACGGTCGGATTCCCGGCCACGATGAAGAGCGCCGCGAGGAGTGGCACGAGAAGGAGACGAACGCACATTTTCGGGTGTCCGGGGGCGGAGGCGGGTGCCGAGGAATATCGGCCCACGCCTTAACGCCCGGTCAACCGCGCCGCCGCCCGAGAGCGCTCCCGGCACCCGGAGCGGGCGCCGTGGCGCCCGCGTGTCGTCGTGTCGCGGGTCGGGTCGATCACGCGCGGATCAGGTGATCGAACGCCGACAGTGCGGCGGTGGCGCCGGAGCCCATGGCGATGATGATCTGCTTGTAAGGTGCGGTGGTGGCGTCGCCGGCGGCGAAGACGCCGGGCACCGAGGTACGGCCGCGTACGTCGATCTCGATCTCCTTGCGGTTCGACAGGCGGACCGAGCCGTCGAGCCACTCGCTGTTCGGCAACAGGCCGATCTGCACGAAGATCCCTTCGAGCGGCAGGTCGTTCAACTCGCCGGTGACGCGGTCCTTCCAGACGAGGCCGGTCACCCGGGTGCCGTCGCCGACCACTTCGGTGGTCTGGGCGGAGACGTGGACGGTGACGTTGGGAAGCGAGCGCAGCTTCTGCTGGAGGACGTCGTCGGCGCGCAGCTTCGAATCGAACTCGATCAGGGTGACGTGGCCGACGATGCCGGCGAGGTCGATCGCCGCCTCGACGCCGGAGTTGCCGCCGCCGATCACCGCCACCCGCTTGCCCTTGAACAGCGGGCCGTCGCAGTGCGGGCAGAAGCAGACGCCCTTGGCCATGTACTCGGCTTCGCCGGGCACGCCCATCCGCCGCCAGCGGGCACCGGTGGCGGCGATCACCGTCTTCGACTTGAGCACCGCGCCGTTCTTCAGCTCGATCTCGATCGGGGCGCCCGGCTCGGCGGCGGGCCGCAGACCGGTCGCCTCCTGCAGGGTCATCACGTCGACGGCGTAGTCGCGGACGTGGTTCTCGAGCGCCGCGGCGAGCTTCGGACCTTCGGTGTGGGCGACCGAGACGAAGTTCTCGATCGCCATGGTGTCGAGCACCTGGCCGCCGAAGCGCTGGGCGACGAGGCCGGTGCGGATGCCCTTGCGGGCGGCGTAGATCGCCGCGGCGGCGCCGGCCGGACCGGCCCCGACCACCAGCACGTCGAACACGTCCTTCTCGGCGATCTCGCTCGCCGCACGTTCGGCGGCACCGATGTCGAGCTTGGCCAGGATCTCCTCGACCGACGAACGGCCCTGGCCGAAGACCTCGCCGTTCCTCTCGAAGGTCGGCACCGCCATCACCTTCTTCGCTTCGACCTCGGCCTGGAACAGCGAGCCGTCGACCATGGTGTGGGTGACGTTCGGGTTCAGCGCGGCGAGGAGGTTCAGCGACTGCACCACCTCGGGGCAGTTCTGGCAGGTCAGCGAGACGTAGGTGACGAAGTCGTGGCGGCCGGGAAGCGCCTTCGCCTGGGCGAGGACGGCTTCGGTGACCTTCGGCGGATAGCCCGACGCCTGGAGCAGGGCGAGCACCAGCGAGGTGAACTCGTGGCCCATCGGAAGCCCGGCGAAGCCGATCCGTGCCGTCTCGCCGGGACGGCCGACGGTGAACGACGGGCGGCGGGCGTCGGATCCGTCGAAGCGGGCGGTGACCAGATCGGAGCAGCCGGCGACGTCGTCGATCAGCGCCCGCATCTCGGCGGAGGCGGGGCTCGCGTCGAGCGAGGCGACCAGTTCGATCGGTCCGGCGAGCTTCTGCAGATAGGCCGCGAGCTGACCCTTGATGGCGTCGTCGAGCATGGAGCACTCCCGTATGCGATTGCGAGGAGGAGCCGTCGGGCGACCGGCGGCTCGTCGTCGAAATCGAGGGGATGCGCCCGGAGCGCGAGGCTCCGGGCGCGGGTCGCGTCAGATCTTGCCGACGAGGTCGAGCGACGGGGCGAGGGTCTTCTCGCCGGGGGTCCACTTGGCCGGGCAGACCTCGCCCGGGTGGGAGGCGACGTACTGCGCCGCCTGGACCTTGCGCAGCAGCTCCTTGGCGTCGCGGCCGATGCCGAGGTCGTGGATCTCGCAGATCTTGATGACGCCGTCGGGGTCGATCACGAAGGTGCCGCGCAGGGCGAGGCCCTCGCCGTCGATCAGCACCTCGAAGTTCTTCGAAATGGCGTGGGTCGGGTCGCCGATCATCGGATACTTGATCTTCTTGATCGTGTCGGAGGCGTCGGCCCAGGCCTTGTGGGTGAAGTGCGTGTCGGTCGACACCGAGTAGATCTCGACGCCGAGCTTCTGGAAATCGGCGTAGGAGTCGGCGAGGTCGCCGAGCTCGGTCGGGCAGACGAAGGTGAAGTCGGCCGGATAGAAGAACACGACCGACCACTTGCCCTTCAGGTTCGCTTCGGTGATGTCGGAAAACTTGCCGTTGTGGTAGACGGTGGCCGAGAACGGCTTGATTTCCGTGTTGATCAGAGACATCGCTTTTCTCCTGTTGGTCGAAATCGGTCGGCTCGAAGTCGCATCCCGCCGGTCGGAACCGTCGAGTGCGGGCGAGCGCCTCCGTCCGTCGGGACGTCGTCCCTTCGGTGCGCGGAACGCTCGTGTGTGGGGCGAGCGGCGGGCGCCGCCCGGACCGGGTTCTCCTCCCCACCACCCGTCGGATCTCCCGTCCCCTTCGGACGGGGACACGGGCGGACCGGGGCCGGGAACCTCGGATTCCGCACCGCGGTCGATCCGATCGCGGTGCGAAACGCCGGCACGTTAACGCCGGGCAGAACATCGCTCAAATAGATTGTCTCTGTCGTTTCGATCGGGGATAACGATGGAATGTCAGTTGCACCGCACCCGAACCGCCGCGGCGGCGGTGGTAGCGGGTGATGTCGGTGCGACCGACGGCCCTCCGGAGGGAGACGAGATGAATCTACGTGACCTGCAATACGTTCTGGCGGTGGCCGACCTCGGCCACTTCGGGCGGGCGGCGGACGCCTGCCACGTGTCGCAGCCGACGCTCTCCGGGCAGATCCTGAAACTCGAGGACGAGCTCGGGGTGAAGATCTTCGAGCGGGTCGGGCGGGCGATCAAACCGACCCCGGTCGGCGAACAGATCCTCGACCACGCCCGCCGGGCGGTGTCGGCGGCGGACGACATCGTGGCGCTGGCGCGGGCCAATCTCGACCCGCTGGCCGGGCCGCTGCGGCTCGGCGTGATCCCGACGCTGGCGCCCTATCTGATGCCCTTCGTCCTGCCGATCGCCACCGAGGCGCTGCCCGCGGCACCGCTCATGCTGTACGAGGACCTGACCGCCAACCTGTTGAGCGCATTGGCGGAAGGCCGCCTCGAGGCGGCGATCCTGGCGTCCGATCCGCCGGATCCGCGGCTGACCCAGCATCTGCTGTTCGACGAGCCGTTCTTCGTCGTCATGCCGCCCGACCACCCGTTGGCGAGCCATGCGGCGATCCGGGCGGAGGACCTCGATCCGAAGTCGCTGCTGCTGCTCGCCGACGGTCATTGCCTGCGCGATCAGGCGCTCGACTTCTGCGGCCATCCCGACCGCGGCGGTCTGATCGGCGCCGACATCCGGGCGACCAGCCTGGAGACCCTGCTGCACCTGACCGCCGCCCACTACGGGGTGACGCTGGTGCCGCGGTTGGCGGTCGGCAACGACATCGGGCTGATCGGCCGACTCGCCGCACGGCCGCTCGAGGGCCCTCGCCACTTCCGCCGGGTCCGCCTCGTCCACCGCGCCAACACGCCGCGGGAGAAGGCGCTCGCCTTCCTCTCCGACATGATCCGGAAGGGTCTTCCCGACGGAGTGCGTCGTTTCGCCGCATGACGATGCGGCCGTCGGGCGTCCGACGGTGGAGAGGGACGAGGGCGCGGTGGGTCCGAGGGTGCGGCACGTTGACACGGGCTGCGACCGCCGCTCATTCTCATTCGATGTTCGAAGCGGTGAGGCGATCCGAGATCCGGTTGCTGGCGGCGGCGCTCCTGGCGCTGACGACGATGTTGCTCGGCCTCGCCCATCGCGCGCCGGTGCTTCCGGCGGCCGAAGTCTCGGCGGAGGTCGGGCTCACCGACGGTCTCGACGTCCTGGCGATCTGTCGTCACGATGCGCCGGCCTCGGCCGACGGGGCTCCGCCGTCCGCGCCGGCGACGGCGATCTGCGACGCCTGTCTGCTCTCGGGAGCGCCCGGTCTCGGGCTGGTCGCGGCGATCGCGCTGCCGGTGCCGCCGCCGGGCGACCGGCCGCTGCCGGTGTTCGTCGAAGTGCCGGTCCGGCGGGCGGATCTGCCGCGGCCGGTGTCGCGCGGACCGCCGGGACGGATCGGCTGATCGCCCTCGCGAGAGGCCGGGCCGCGACGACGCGGTCATGGGCTCGCGACTTTCCGTTCCGGCCCATCGGGCCATTCTCCATTCCGAACAGGGTGTGCCGGCCGCGGATCGGCCGCGCCACCGGAGAGATCAGATGAAGACGTTGCTTTCGTTCGCCCTCGCCGCCGGTCTCGCGGTGGCGGCCGCTCCCGCCTTCGCCCACGGCTACAAGGTGGGGGCCCTCGAGATCGGCCATCCGTGGGCCCGCGCCACGCCGAAGGCGGCACCGACCGGCGGCGGCTTTCTGACCGTCACCAACACCGGCACGACGCCGGATCGGCTGGTACGGGTCGAGGCGGGAGTCTCCGCCAAGATCGAGATCCACGAAATGGCGGTGATCGACGGCGTCATGAAGATGCGTCCGCTCGATCAGGGGCTCGCCGTTCCCGCCGGCGGCAAGATCGAGCTGAAGCCGGGCGGCTACCACGTGATGTTCATCGGCCTCAAGGCGCCGCTGGAGAAGGACACCAAGTTCCCCGGCAAGCTGGTCTTCGAGAAGGCCGGTGCGGTCGACGTCGAGTTCCAGGTCGAGGCGATGGGACAGGCCGGGGCGAGCCACGGCGCGATGCCCGGCCACGCGATGCCCGAGCACGGGGCCGCTCCGGCGAAGTGAGCCGGAACGACCGGAGAGATGCAGAACGGGCGGATCCTCGACGGATCCGCCCGTTCCGTTTCGTGTCGGCCGCGGGCGCCGGTCGGGGCGATCGGACCCACGGCGACCCGCCTCAGCTCCGCCGGGCGAGGAGCAGACGGGCGTAGGCGACCACGAAACCACCGAAGGCGACGAGCCAACCGGCGACGGCGAGGTGGAGCAGCGCGAACTCTGCGACCCCGAAGCCGACCGCGACGCGGGCGAGGAGCGCCACGCCGACCGCGGTGTAGATCACCACGTGGATCCGGCCGGCGGTCGGCACGTGGCCGGTGTGGCCGAGGCTCGCCCGGGTCATCACCGCCAGCGTCATCATGCCGGTGGTGCCGATCGTCCAGGCGTGGAGGGCGGCGCTTCCGGCGGGCGCCGGCAGGCCGACCAGGCCGGCACCGAGAGCCAGGAAGCCGAGCGGGATCGACAGATAGGCGACGTGGAGAACCAGCAGCATCGCCTCCGGCGTGGTCCGCCAGCCGGCCCAGCGGGCGACCCGGATGCCGTGGAGGACGCCGGCGAGAAGGAACAGGGCGCCGGTCGCCTTCGCTTCGGGCAGCACGATCCACGACAGCAGGGCGACGGCGGTCGCCGCCATCACGGCGCCGTCGAAACGGCCGAAGGGCACCGGCATCCGGCCCGGGCCGCGCGGCCGCAGCCAGTTGGCGGTGAAGCTCGGGACGATCCGGCCGCCGATCAGCGAGACCAGCAGCACCGCCGAGGCGATGCCGAGCCGGGTGCCGTGGCCGAAGCCGATGTCGCGGGTCGCTTCGAGCAGGAAGGCGACGTCGCCGGCCAGGAACAGGCCGAGGACGGCGACCACCCGGAGATTGCGCCAGTTCTTCCCGGCGGTCACTTCGCGGGCGACGACCCCGATCAGCGCCACCGGATAGGCGAGGTCGATCGCCGCCGCCAGAGGAAGCCCGATCGCGCCGGAGAAGAAGATCGCCGACCGGCCGGCGATCCACAGACCGACCAGCAGGGCGAGCGGCGTGCCGGCGACCGGCAGTCGGCCGGTCCAGTTGGGCACGGCGGTCAGGATGAAGCCGCCGATCGCCGCACCGAGCCAGCCGTAGAGCAACTCGTGGACGTGCCAGCGGATCGGGTCGAGGGCGGTCGGGAGTTCGACCCGGCCCTCGAAGACCGGCAGCCAGAGGGCGACGACGAGCGCCGCCCAGATCGCGCCGAACAGGAAGAAGGGACGGAATCCGCCGGACAGCAGGGCGATGCCGCGGTGATTTCGGATCCGTTCGGCGGTCGTCGCCATGGGAGATCTCCGGGTCGGAAGGGATGTTTCTGCGAATGAGTAGCATCGCCGAATCCGCCGCCGCTTGACCGACGACAAGTGGCCGGTCCATTTCTGCCGGCCACGCCCCTTCCGACGGCGACGCGCCGTCCCATCCGCCAGCGGAGACCGCCCATGTCCGATCCGTCCGTCGCCTCGCCCCCCGTGCCGATCGGCGTGGTCACCGCCTCCGACCGCGCCTCGCGGGGCATCTACGAGGACAGGTCGGGGCCGGCGATCGAGGCCTATCTCGCCGAGGTGCTCGCGACCCCGTTCCGGATCGTCCGGCGGCTGGTCGAGGACGAGCAGAAGGCGATCGAGGCGGCGCTGATCGAACTGGTCGACGTCGAGGGCTGTTCGCTGGTGGTGACCACCGGCGGCACCGGGCCGTCGCCGCGCGACGTGACTCCGGAGGCGCTCGCCGCGGTCTGCGATCGGATGATGCCGGGCTTCGGCGAGGCGATGCGGGCGAAGAGCCTGACGATCGTGCCGACGGCGATCCTGTCGCGTCAGGAGGCCGGACTCCGGGGCCGCGCGCTGATCGTCAATCTGCCGGGAAAGCCCGCTTCGATCCGGGATTGTCTCGACGCGGTGATGCCTGCCGTGCCCTATTGTCTCGACCTCACCGGTGGCGACCGGCTGGACACCCGCCCCGAACGGATGGTCGCCTTCCGGCCGAAGGGGGCGTGAGGAGGGACGCATGGACGACGACCTGCCGCTGGTGGCCGCGCTGATCCGGCGCAAGGACAATCGCGAGGTGTTCGCGAGGTTGGCCGAGCACGCGAAGCGGGCCGGCCTCGGGCTGGTCGGCATGGTCCAGCAGGAGCTGCCGCACCCCGGGCGGACCTCGCCCGACCGGATCCTGGTCGATCTCGACGGCGGTGCGCCGATCGACATCACCGAGGAGCGGGGCGACGGGGCGACCGCCTGCCATCTGCACGTCCAGGCGCTCGAAGAGGCGGTCGGCCGGCTGATCGGCCGGCTCGACGTCGAACCGCTGCCGGATCTGATGATCGTGTCGAAGTTCGCGGCGGTCGAGATCGACGGCCACGGCTTCCGTCAGGCGGTGGAACGGGCGGTGGAACGCGGGGTTCCGGTGCTGGTCGGGGTGACCACCGACCATCTGCCGGGCTTCCGGGCCTTCGCCGACGGGCTCGAAGTGGTGTTCGAGGACGACGGCGAGGCCTTCGCCTTCGTCGATCGTCTCGCGCGGGGGGCCGCGACGGCGGCCTGACGACGGTTCGGGGAGGGAACATGGCGGGGCAGACCGGGCAGACGGCGACCGCGGCTGACCTGCGCGCGGTGATGGCGACGCCGATGTTCTCCGAACTCGGCGAGGCGGTGACACGGCGGGTGATCGGCGAGACCGGGATCCGGGTGTTCGACCGCGGCCGCACGATCTTCATCGAGGGGGATCCGGCCGATGCCTTCTTCGCGGTGCTCGAGGGCTGGGTGAAGCTCTACCGGACGCTCGCCGACGGCGAGGAGGCGGTGGTCGCGGTGATGGCGCCGGGCGAGAGCTTCGCCGAAGCGGTGATGTTCATGGGCGGGCGCTATCCGGTGTCGGCGGAAACCGTCGGCCCGACCCGGCTGATGCGGGTCGACGCGGCGGTGGTCCGGGCGGCGATGCGGGCCGACGGGCAGGTGGCGCTGGCGCTGCTCGCCTCGATCGTCCACCACACCGAGGATCTCGCCGACCGGGTCGAAGGGCTCGAGGTGCTGTCGGCGCCGCAGCGGGTCGCCGATTTCCTGGCCCGCACCGCCCGGGTGCGCGGCGGCGGCGAAGATGCGGTGGAGCTGGTGCTGCCCTACGACAAGGCACTGATCGCGCGGCGTCTCGGGATGACCCCGGAGAGCCTGTCGCGGGCGCTGTCGGTGCTGCGGCCGCTCGGGGTCGGCGTCGAGCGCGAACGGGTGACGATCGCCTCGCTTGCCCGGATCGACGGCTTCGTCGGCCGGGTCGCGGCCGGCGTCGGCGTCGGCTGCCGGTGTTGAGGGAGAGGGCGATGGAGGCGACCGATCGGGCGACGGTGGCGAGAAGCGCGCTGTTCCAGCGGGTCGGGCCGGCGGACGTCGACGCGATCCTCGGCGACGCCGAGCCGGAAGACCTGCCGCGTGGGCACGAACTGGTGACCCGCGGCGAGGTGATCGGCCGGTTGCCGCTGATCCTCTCCGGCTGGGTGCGGATCTACCGCAGCGGCGAGGACGGCGGCGAGGCGGTGGTGGCGATCGTCGGGCCCGGCCGGGCGATCGGCGAAGCGGCGGCGCTGCTCGGTCGACCCGCCCATGCCGGCGCGGCGACGATCACCCCGGCGCGGATCCTGCGGATCGACGTCGAACGGCTGAGGTCGCGGATCGTCGGGGACGCCGATCTCGCCTTCGCGATGCTCGCCTCCGCCTCGCTCCATCTGCGCGGCATGGTCGGAGCCCTCGAACGGCTCGCCGCGCTCTCCGGACCGCGGCGGCTCGCCGGGTTCCTCTGCGACCTGCTGCCGGAGGACGGGCGTCCCGCCGCCTTCGATCTGCCCTACGAGAAGTCGCTGATCGCCGCCCAACTGGGGATGACCCCGGAGAGCCTCAGCCGGGCGATCGCGCGGCTGAAGAAGCACGGCGTCACGGTGACCCGCGAACGAGTGGAGATCCCGAAGCCGGAGGTGCTCCGGGCCTATCTCGCCGGCGAACGCGGCTGATCCGTCAGGCGGTCGATGCCGGTGGCGTCGACCCGGGCGAGGAGGTCGGCGACGCGGACCCCGCCGATCGTCCGATCGGGGGCGATCTCGGCGAGCGGCACCAGCACGAAGGCGCGCTCGGCGATCCGCGGATGGGGCAGAGTGAGGCGGTCGGTGGCGATCGTCGCGCCGTCGAAGTCGAGGAGATCGAGATCGAGGGTGCGCGGTCCCCAGCGGACCGTGCGGACCCGGCCGAGTTCGGTCTCCGTCGCCAGCAGGAGATCGAGCAGCGGCTCGGCGGCGAGATCGGTCTCGACCGCGATGCAGGCGTTGACGAAGGCCGGCTGATCGAGAAGGCCCCAGGGCGGGGTCCGCCAGTTCGACGAGCGGGCGCGGATCCGCACGCCGGCCGCCTCCAGGCGGGCGAGCGCGGCCTCGAAGGTCGCGGCGACGTCGCCGAGATTGCCGCCGAAGGCGATCAGCGCCTCAGCCATCGCGGCGACGCTCGATCTCGATGGAGACGCCGTCGAGGATGGTCGGGATCGGCGCCGCCGGCTTGTCGACCCGGACGACCAGACTCTCGACCTGCGGATAGGTGGTCAAGATCTGGCGGGCGATGACCTCGGCCAGCGCCTCGATCAGCGAGAAGCGGCGTTCGGTGGCGATGTCGGTGACGATCTTGGCGAGGCGGTCGTAGGAGATCGTCCGCTTCCAGTCGTCGCTCTCGCCGGCCGGGCGCAGGTCGACGCGGACGTCGAGCGACACGTAGAAGCGCTGGCCGAGCCGTTCCTCTTCGGAATGGAGGCCGTGGTAGGCGTAGACGGCGATGCGGTCGAGCCGGATGTGGTCGGTCACGGGCGGGCTCCTCCGGTCGGGCCGGGGACGGGGCGATGGGCGCGGATCGCGTCGGCGACGCGGGCCGCCTCGACGTGCGGGCGGACGTCGTGGACGCGGACGATCGATGCGCCGGCGAGGATCCCGGCGACGTTGGTCGCCAGCGTGCCGTTGAGGCGCTGGTCGGTCGGCAGATCGAGGATGCGCCCGATCAGCGACTTGCGCGAGGTGCCGAGCAGGATCGGCCGGCCGAGGACGGCGATCTCGTCGAGCCGGGCGAGGGCTTCGAGGTTCTGTTCGAAGGTCTTGCCGAAGCCGATGCCGGGATCGACGATCACGTCGGTCTCGGGCACCCCGGCGGCGGTGGCGAGCCCGATCGCCCGGCGGAAGAAGGCGATCTCGTCGGCGACGACGTCGAGGCTCGGATCGATCGTCTCGCGGTTGTGCATGACCACCACCGGAGCGGCGTGTTCGGCGGCGACCGCGGCGAGGTCGGGGTCGTGGGTCAGCCCCCAGACGTCGTTGAGCACCGCCGCACCGGCGGCGAAGGCGGCGGCGGCGACCGACGCCTTGGAGGTGTCGATCGAGATCGGCACGCCGATCGCCGAGGCGAGGCGTTCGATCACCGGCACCACCCGGGCGATCTCCTCGTCGGCGCAGACCGGGGCGTGGCCGGGCCTCGTCGATTCGCCGCCGACGTCGATCATGTCGGCGCCCTCCTCGACCATCCGTCGGGCGTGGGCGACGGCGGCATCGAGCCGGGCGAAACGGCCGCCGTCGGAGAAACTGTCGGGGGTGACGTTGAGGATGCCCATCACCAGAGTGCGCCGGCCGAGATCGGGCAGGCGGGCGATACCGGCGGGACGGTCGATACGGGTCTGGGTCATCGGTCCTCGTCGGTCTCTTCGTCGGCCCACACCTCTACCGCCGGGGCGTCGGAGGGGGAAGGAAAAGCCGCACCGAGCGGCGGCGTCGATCGACGCGGCCGGCCGGAGAACGCGACCGATCGGACGGCGACCTCAGCCGACCGCGATCACCTCGGCGCCGGTCGCCTCGGCGAGGGCCCGTGGCGCCACCTCGAAGACCGCGTTGGGGGTGCCGGCGGCGGCCCAGACGGTCGGGAAGGCGAGCAGGTCGCGATCGAGGTAGACGGTCAGCGGCTGGGCATGGCCGAGCGGCGGCACCCCGCCGATCGCATAGCCGGTGAGGGTGCGGACGTCGTCGGCATCGGTGCGCTTCAGGGCCTCGCCGATCGAGGCGGCGACCGCCTTCTCGTCGACCCGGTTGGAGCCGGAGACCAGCAGCAGGTAGGGCTTCTTCGTGGTGCGACCGCGGAAGATCAGCGACTTGACGATCTGGCCGACGGCGCAGCCGCAGGCGGCCGCGGCATCCTCGGCGGTGCGGGTGGTCGCCTCGTGCTCGATCACGTCGACCGCGAGGCCGAGGTCGCGGGCGGCGGCGGCGACACGGGCGGCGCTGGGCGAGAGCTCGGACATCGGGAAGCCTCCGTCGGTCGGATGGGTCAGGGCAGGAGCGGTTTGCGCGAGATCTCGACCAGACCGGAGGAGGCGTCGCGGAAGCCGCGCTCGATCCGAGTGGTGTGCCAGGCCCCGGGGCCGCCGTCGATCTCGAACAGGTTCCAGCCGGCGCCGCGCCGGTCGGGACCGGGGCTGCGGGAGGCCGAGGGCACACCGACCAGCGGGATCGGGCGGCCCGGTCCGGCGAGCCATTCGAGCGACGAGCGGTGGGTGTGGCCGTGCAGGATCAGTTCGGCGCCGTGGCGCTCGAACAGGTCGCGGATCCGCGCCGCGCCGATCAGGCGGCCGGCCCAGTGGATCGGCTGGGCGGCGGGCGGATGGTGGATCAGCACCACCCGGTAGAGACCTTCGCGCCCGGCGTGGTCGAGCAGATCGGCGAGGCGCAGCGCCTGTCCGGCGGCGACCCGGCCGGTGGCCATGAACGGTGCGGTGGATTCGGCCGAGGAGACGCCGATCACCGCCACCTGTCCGCGTCGACGCAGATAGGGGAAACGGCCGGCCTCGCCGGTGTCGCCCTTGAGGTAGGGACCCCAGTTGGCCGCCGCCCGCTTCAGCGCGCCGCGGACGTAGGCGTCGTGGTTGCCGGGAACGGCGGAGACGTCGCGCGGGCTCCCGAGGCTCTCCAGCCAGCGGCGGGCCGGGTCGAGTTCGGCGTCGAGGGCGATGTTGACGATGTCGCCGGTGACCGCGACGTGGTCGGGCCGGGCGGCGCGCAGGTCGTCGACCAGACTGTCGAGCACCGCCGGGCGCATGCCGCCGCGCCCTCGGTTCAGCCGCCAGTTGATCCAGCCGAGCACCCGTTTGCCGACGAGTTCGCGCAACCGGGGTTCCGGGAGCGGGCCGAGGTGCGGATCGGAGACGTGGGCGAGGCGAAACATGAGCGCGGACTTACCCGCACGGCCGCCGATCGTCCAGAGCCGGAGCGCACAAATGCGCAGCGTCGCGGCCAAAAAAGACGGAGCCCGAATCGGGCTCCAGGTCGTCGTCGACCGACGGCGTGGCCGGCCGATCGTGGTTCTCGTTGAGGCTCAGGCCTGTTCGTAGACCCGGAGCATCGTCTGGGTGCGCGGAGCACTGAACTCGAGGGCCGGGCGCCACGAGAAGCTCGGGCGACGGAACCGGCGACGAATGAGCGCGAACATCGATTTCTCCTCCGGTCGGGACCACGTCGACCGCCGGTCCCCTCGGAACCGAGTCTCCCGCGTTCCCCTCCTCCCGGGGTGCGCGTAGATCGACGCGAACACGGCCTCGTTTCGCGGCCGCCGACTGGTCACTTTCTATGCATTTGCATAAGAAGCAGCCATATGGATGAGGGGCGGGCCGCCATGCGTCCATCGCATGGGTCGATGTGATCTGGTCAACGGACTCTTTCCGAGGGATGTCGCATGAGCATCGGCACGTCGTTGAAACCACTGGTCCGCAAGGCGATCGTCGTCTGGGCCTTCCTGACCCGCGCGGCGATCCTGGGCGTGCGCGGCGTGGTCCGGCGCAGCGACGGTGCGGTGCTGATGGTCCGCCATTCCTATCTGCCGGGCTGGTATCTGCCGGGCGGTGGGGTCGATCCGGGCGAGACCTTCGCCGAAGCCTTCGTCCGAGAGGTGATGGAGGAGACCGGCGTGGCGCTCGCCGGACCGCCGCGGCTGCTGTCGATGCATCTCAACGTCGGCGTGTCGCGGCGCGATCACGTCGGATTCTTCGTGGCCGACGCGGCGAGCGACGACCTCGGGCCGTCGCCTTCGCCGCGCGAGATCGTCGAGACCGGCTGGTTTCCGCTCGACCGGCTGCCGGAGGGCACCACGGCGGGGACCCGCCGTCGGCTCGCCGAGCTCTGCGACGGTGTGCCCGCCTCGCCGACCTGGTGAGCGGTCTTGCATTGCGTCGCGGCTTCGTGGTACCCGGACGAACGGCTCCGGATCGCGACCGATCCCGAGCATGAGGGGACCTGCGGCAATGCCGATGGGACAGGCGATGCGACGACGAACCGAGCGACGTGGATCCGTCCGCGCCGACCGTTCGGCCGCGTGCGTCCAGTCCCCGAGCCTCGCCCGATAGGGCGGTCGTCGAGGAGGGCGCGAGCGGCGTCCGCGGCGCGGTGATGAAGACCGCAGCCGGAAAGCCGCCATGTACGCCCAGATCGAGACCCTCCTCACCGTGTCCCATCAATCCGCCACCGTGATCCGGCCGGAAACGGCCGCCGACATCGCCGACATCGATGCGCTGCACGAGCATGCCTTCGGGCCCGGCCGGTTCGCCCGGACCGCCTCGCGGCTGCGCGAGCGGGTGCCGGCGGATCCGGAACTGTCGCTGGTGGCGACGGTCGGCGGACGTTTCGCCGGATCGATCCGGCTGACCCCGATCTTCATCGGCGACACCCCGGCGCTGCTGCTCGGCCCGCTCGCGGTCGACCCCGGCCACGGCCGGCGGGGGCTCGGCAAGGCGCTGGTGCGGACCTCGCTGGCCAGGGCCGCCGAACGGGGCCACACGCTGGTGCTGCTGGTCGGCGACGCCGGCTACTACGGGCCGCTCGGCTTCCACGCGGTGTCGCCGGAGAAGGTGTGGCTGCCCGGTCCGGCCGACCCGAAGCGGGTGCTGCTCGCCGAACTGGTGCCGGGCGCGGCGGCGGCCGCCGCCGGCGCGGTCAGGGACGGGCGCGGCTGAAAAAGCCGCCGAGCGGCCCGCCGCCGCGGCCCTCGCGCCACCAGGCGGCGGCGAACAGGCCGAGGACGATCGCCACCGCCGGCAGACCGGAGAACAGCGCGGTGCGCTCGCGACCCTCCAGC
Source organism: uncultured Alphaproteobacteria bacterium (assembly GCA_937919435.1). GTDB lineage: Bacteria > Pseudomonadota > Alphaproteobacteria > Rhizobiales > Ancalomicrobiaceae > Siculibacillus. The sequence continues at coordinate 16,691 of CALFRR010000221.1, forward strand.
ACGAAGGCGCGCGACGTCGAGAGACCGATCCAGTCGGGACCGCCGGTCACCGATCCGGCCTCGCGGGCGATGACCCGCGGTATCGCGAGCCCGCGCCCGTCGTGGAGGCGGCGGACCGAGCCGCCGGTCGCGGCGGCGATCGGCGCGAGTTTGGCCTCGGTCGACAGGAGATCGGTGAATTCCTGGGGATTGGCCGGGCCGACCGCGAGCCGAGCGGAGAGGCGGCCGTCGGTCGCCCGCCACAGGCCCTGACGGTCGGCGGGCAGGGTGGCGACGAACCGGCCGGGTTCGGCCTCGGCGAGGTCGAGACGGCGTTCGACCCCGTCCGGGGCGGTGACGGTCACCGGTGGCACGGTGGCGGCGAGGCTGCGCCGTTCGACGACGAGATCGGCGCCGCGCCGGGTGAGGCCGAGCGCCTCCTCCTCGAGGTCGGGCTGACGCATCAGCCAATGGGCGAGGCGGCGCAGCAGGGCCGCCTGCGGGCCGCCTCCTTCGAAACCGCGGGCCCACAGCCAGATCTGGTCGGAGGCGAGCAACGCCACCCGGCCTTCGCCGCGGCGGGCGACGACCAGCAGCGGGCGGCCGTCCGGTCCGGTCATCAGCACCTGCGAATCGGCCGAAGGAACGAGGCCGGCGAGGCGGAACCAGCGGCTCCAGCTGGGCGGATCGGAGGCGCCGCCGGGCAGGTCGCGGGTCACCGGATGGCGATTGCCGAGGGCCGAGACGCGGGGCAGGAACGGCCCCTCCGGGGTCTCGCCGGTCGCCTCGCCGGGCAGAACGTCGGCGAGCGGGGTGGAGAACAGGCTGCCGGAGCCGGCGAGATCGGCCCCGGCGGCGACCAGCACCGCGCCGCCCGCCCGGACCCGGCGGGCGATGTTGTCGAGATAGATCGCCGGCAGGATCGAGCGGCGGTTCCAGCGGTCGAAGACGATCAGATCGAACTTGTCGATGCGGTCTTGGAACAGCTCGCGGGTCGGGAAGGCGATCAGCGCCATCTCGTCGGTCGGGGTGCCGTCCTGCTTTTCGATCGGCCTGAGAATCGTGAAGTGGACGAGGTCGACCGCGGCGTCGGACTTCAGCAGATCGCGCCAGGCGCGTTCGCCGACGTGCGGCTCGCCGGAGACCAGCAGGACGCGCAGGTGGTCGCGGATTCCTTCGATCACCGCGGTCGCGCGGTCGTCGAGGGGCGTGAGGTCGCCGGGGAGCGGATCGGCGGCGATCTCGACGGCGACGTCGCCGGCATGCGGGACGGCGACGGCGATGCTCGTCCGCTCGCCGGCCCGGACGGTGCGGCGGGCGACGATCTCGCCGTCGCGGCGCACCGTCACGCCGATCGGGGCACCGCTCGGCTTCGGTGCGTCGACCACCCGGAAGGCGAAGGTCGCGGTCTTGCCGACGAGGCCGAAACGCGGCGCCTCGAGGAGTTCGACCCGGCGGTCGATCTCGTCGGTCCGGCCGGAGATCAGGGCATGGACGGGCGCCGAGAAACCGAGAGCGGCGGCGGTCGCCGGCACGTCGTGGACCTGGCCGTCGGTCACCAGGACGACGCCGGCGATCCGGTCGGGCGGCACGTCGGCGAGGCTCCTGGCGACGAGCTCGAACAGTCGGGTGCCGTCGGCGTCGACGTCGCCGCGATCGTCGTACACCGCTTCGCGCAGATCGAGGTTCGGCAGTGCGGCGATCCGCTCGGCGAGTGCCTTGCGGGCGGCCTCGGTCTCCGCCTCGCGGCCGGGCAGGCGCTGGCTCGCCGAACGGTCGGTGACCAGCAGAGCGACCGACGCGAGCGGACGGCGCTTCTCGGTCAGCCATTCCGGTCCGGCCAACGCCAGGAGGGCGGCGGCGAGGGCGAGTGCCCGGGGCACCGCGCCGGGCCGGCGGGCGAGGAGACCGGGCAGGGCGGCGGCCGCGGCGAGGAGGCCGAGGAGGACGATCCACGACGGATCGAGCAGCGGGGCGAAGGCGAGCGAGCCGGTCACGGGTGCCTTCCTCTCATCGGCCGAGCCGTTGCAGGAGGGTGGGCACGTGCACCTGATCGGCCTTGTAGTTGCCGGTCAGCGCGTAGATGACCAGGTTGATGCCGACCCGGACCGCCATCTCCCGGGCGCGCGGATCGTCGCCGGGGATCGGCAGCAGCGGATCGCCGAAATCGTCCTCGGCCCAGGCGCCGATCCAGTCGGCGCCGGTGACGACGATCGAGGAGACGCCGTCGCCGGTGCGCAGCGGGCGGTCGTCCTCCTCGGCGGTCGAGCGGTCGGCCTCGACCCAGGGGCGCGGCGCCTCGAAGCGGCCGGGGAAGTCGCGCAGCAGGAAGAAGCTGCGGGTCAGCACGTGTTCGGTCGGCAGCGGTTCGAGCTCGGGCAGATCGAGACGCGACAGGATCGCCCGCAGCGCCTCGGTGGCGGGCGTACGTCGGCTGCCTTCGACGGCGTCGCGGGTGTCGAAGACGACGAGGCCGCCGTTCTTCATGTAGGCGTCGATCCGGCCGAGGGTACGGGCGTCGGGCGGCGGCGCGTCGGGTGCGATCGGCCAGTAGATCAACGGGAAGACGGCGAGTTCGTCGCGGCCGGGATCGATGCCGATCGGCTCGGCCGGTTCGAAGGCGGTGCGGTCGGCGAGGGCGCGGGACAGGGCGGCGAGGCCGCGCTGCGCGACCTCGTCGGTCTCGGCGTCGCCGGTGACCACATGGGCGAGGCGGGTGGCGAGCGCCGAGGTGCGGGTCGCCGCCTCGCCGGCCTCGTCGGCGCGGCCGTGGCCGGGGACCGCGACGAAGGCGACGGCGAGGAGCAGCAGCGGGGCGACGGCGCGGGTGCGTCGGCGCAGACCGATCCGCGGGGCGAAGGCGACGAGGCCGTCGACGAGGGCGAGGAGCAGGGCGACGACCAGCAGGGCGGCGGTCGGGTCGATCACGTCGGCGCCGTCACGGCGTTCGCCGGCGAGGAAGCCGGCCGGCGTCGGCAGCGGCGCCAGCCGGTCGCCGGGGGCG
>CALFRR010000222.1 GCA_937919435.1 uncultured Alphaproteobacteria bacterium
GCGGGCCCGGATGATGTCGATCGCCGAGACGAGCCTCGCCGCCTTCCTCGCCGGAGAGCCGGTGAACGTCGTCCGCCCCTGATCCCTCGAAGACCGGAACCCGTCATGACCGAGACCTCCGCTCTCCTCGCCGCCGCCGACCGTCTCGCCCGGGCCCGAGCCACCGGCGAGACCTGCGCCCCGGTGCGCGACCTGATCGGCGCCGACGACCTCGCCGCCGCCTATGCGGTGCAGCGGGAGAACCACCGCATCCGCATCGCCGCCGGCGAGCGGCCGATCGGCGCCAAGGTGGCGCTGTCGTCGAAGGCGGTGCAGCAGCAGATGGGGGTGGGACATCCGACCCACGGCCTGCTGTTTTCCGACGGCGTCGTCGCCGAGGGCGTCGAAATTCCGTTCTCGGCGCTGATGCAGCCGAAGCTCGAGACCGAAGTGGCGATGGTCCTGGAGCGGCCGCTCGACAAGGGACGGCATTCGATCGTCGACCTCCTCTCGGCGGTCGCCTGGTGCGTTCCGGCGTTCGAGATCGTCGGGTCGCGGGTGACCGGCTGGGACGTCAAGGTCGCCGACTTCGTCGCCGACAATTCGGCGGCGAGCCACGTCGTACTCGGCACCCGGCCGAAGAAGCTCGCCGACTTCGACGTGCTGCGTTGCCGAATGGAGACCCGCCGGGCCGGCGAAGTGGTCTCCTCGGGCACCGGCGCGGCCTGCGCCGGCAATCCGCTCGCCGCCCTGCTGTGGATCGCCGACACCCGCGCCGCGGAAGGCCGCCCGTTGCAGGCCGGCGACCTGATCATGACCGGATCGCTCGGACCGATGGCGCTGATCGGCCCCGGTGATCGTTTCGAAGCCGAGATCGAAGGTCTCGGCCGCATCGAGACGGCCTTCTCGGCCGCCTGATCCCGTCTTCCCTTCCGCTCCCCGCCCGACGGCGGCGGAGCGGAGCCATCCGGAGTTCCGAGATGCCCGCACCCGTCAACACCTTCAAACGCGGCCTCGCCGAAGGCCGCACCCAGCTCGGTCTGTGGAGCCAGATCGGCAGCGCCTATGCGGTCGAGATGATCGCCGGGTCGGGCTTCGACTTCATCGGCATCGACGGCGAGCACGGACCGACCGATCTGGTCGAGATCCTGCACCAGCTCCAGGCCTGCGCCTCCGGCGGGCCGACCCATCCGATGGTCCGCATCCCGGTCGCCGACCCGGTGCTGGTCAAGCAGTACCTCGACATCGGCGTGCAGACGCTGGTGTTCCCGCAGGTCGAGACGGCGGAGCAGGCGGCGGCGATCGTCTCGTGGACGCGCTACCCGCCGAAGGGCGTGCGCGGCTACTGTGGCGCACCGCGGGCCTCGCGCTTCGGCCGGATCAAGGACTACGCCCCGACCGCCGAATCCGAGATCTGCGTGATCGTCCAGCCGGAGACGCTGAAGGCGGTGGAGAACCTCGAGAAGATCGCCGCGGTCGACGGGGTCGACGGCCTGTTCTTCGGCCCCGGTGATCTCTCCGCCGACATGGGGCACCTGAACGGAGCGATGCGGCCCGAGGTGATCGACCTGATCGTCGCGGCCGGCAAACGGGTACGGGCGGCCGGCAAGTCGGCCGGCATCATCTGCGGTGACGAGACGGTCACCCGCCGCTACATCGCCGAAGGTTTCGACATCGTCGCCGTCGGGTCCGACCAGGGGGTGCTGGTCTCCGGCTGCGACCGGCTCGCCAAACTCTATCGTTGAGGACGCCGATGACCATTCCTGCCCCCGGTTTCCGCATCTTCCGGAAGATCCGCCGACCCGATCCGGCGCTGGTCGCCCGTTTCGCCGACCTCGCCGCCGCCGACGTCGGCGACGTGATGCACACGTTCAACGTGATGGAAGCGGCGATCGGCCGGATCTCGGGCGACCGGATGGTCGGCCCGGCGATCACCGTGACCGTCCGCGCCGGCGACAACCTGCTGATCCACAAGGCGATCGACACGGCCGAAGCCGGCGACGTGCTGATGATCGACGGCCGCGCAGATCTGGTCAACGCGCTGATCGGCGAGAATCTGGCGCTGTGGGCGAAGAAGCGCGGCATGGTCGGGATCGTCGTCGACGGCGCGGTGCGCGACACCGACGCGCTGCGGGAGATCGGCCTGCCGGTCTTCGCCCGCGGCGTCACCCCGGCCGGCACCTTCAAGTCGGGCGCCGGCGAGGTCAACGTACCCATCTCCTGCGGCCGGGTGGTGGTGGCGCCGGGCGACATCGTCGTCGCCGACGCCGACGGGGTCACGGTGGTTCCCGCCGCCGACGCCGAAGCGGTGCTCGCCGGCATCGCCGCCAAGCACGAGGTCGAGCGCCGCGCCAAGGTCGGCATCGCCGCCGGCGACTGGGTGCGGCCGGCCTGCACCGACGAGGCGGTCGCCGCGGTCGGCGGCACCTTCATCGACGCGGCCCGCTGAGGCCGAGGCGATCCCACGACGAACGATCCGACCCCGGGAGACGCGCGCTCCCGGGAGCGGGGGTGTCTTTCCTCGCCGGGCCGCAGCCGCTGCGCCCGGCCCCCAAACGGAGATTTCCCACATGAAGCTCGGTTTCGTCGGTCTCGGCATCATGGGCACGCCGATGGCGGGCCATCTGCTCGCCGCCGGTCACGAAGTCACCGCCTACGACGTCAAGCCGTTGCCGGCCGAACTGGTCGCCAAGGGGCTGAAGGCGGCCAAGTCGTCGAAGGAAGCGGCCGCCGCGGCCGAGATCTTCTTCATCATGGTCCCCGACACCCCGCACGTCGGCGCCGTCCTGTTCGGTGAGAACGGTGCGGCCGAGGGCCTGAAGAAGGGCACCATCGTCGTCGACATGTCCTCGATCTCGCCGATCGAGACCAAGCAGTATGCCGCCAAGGTCGAGGCGCTCGGCGCCGAATATCTCGACGCCCCGGTCTCCGGCGGCGAGGTCGGCGCCAAGGCGGCGACGCTGTCGATCATGGTCGGCGGCAAGGACGAGGTCTTCGCTCGAGTTCAGCCGCTGTTCCAGCTGATGGGCAAGAACATCACCCTGGTCGGCGGTGTCGGCGCCGGTCAGACCGCCAAGGTCGCCAACCAGATGATCGTCGCGATGACCATCGAGGCGGTCGGCGAGGCGTTGCTGTTCGCCTCCAAGGCCGGGGCCGATCCGGCTCGCGTCCGTCAGGCGCTGATGGGCGGCTTCGCCTCGTCGAAGATCCTCGAGGTGCACGGCGATCGGATGGTAAAGCGGACCTTCGATCCGGGCTTCCGGATCGCGCTGCACCAGAAGGACCTGAACCTCGCGCTGACCGCGGCCAAGCAGATGGGCGTGTCGCTGCCCAACACCGCGACCTGTCAGGAGCTGTTCAACGCCTGCGCCGCCCACGGCGGTTCGGCCTGGGATCACTCCGGCATGGTCAGGGCGCTGGAGATGCTGGCGAACTTCGAAGTCGGCCAAACCGCCTGAGGTCGATTTCGAACGGCCCGGGGCGGTCTGCCCCGATCGTCTCACGGGCTCCGCGAAACGGGTGCGGGATCGAAAGATCCCGCACCCGTCGTCGTCAGGGGGGAGCGATCACCGCCGAGGGGTGCCGTCGAACAACGGCGCGGCGCCGCGACGGTCGGGGAACGACCAGAGCGCACCACGCTCGACCTCGCTCACCACCAGCCCGAGATCGCCGGAGGGATCGAAGGCGAGGTTGGTCGGCCGACGGCCGGGCACCGCGATCTCGCCGATCGCACCGGCGGCGGGGTCGACGATGCGGACCCGGCCCTCGCCGAAGATCGCGACATGGAGCCGGCCGCGATCGTCGAAGGCCATGCCGTCCGGGCCGACGGGACCACCGACCTCGTGAGTGCGATCGAGGGTCCAACGCGCCGCCAACGGATCCCAGGTGCCGGCGAGGATCCGATGGGCGAAGGTCTCGGCGAGCCACAGCCGGCGCCCCTCGTCCGAGAACGCCAGACCGTTGGGAAACAGCAGGCGGTCGGCGATCACCGCGACCTCGCCGTTCGGTCGGAGCACGCAGACGTAGCCGACCGGTTCGGTGCGGGCGTCGTTCGAACAGGTGAAGATCAGATTGCCCGCCGCGTCGAAGGCGAGATCGTTCGGTTTGCCGAGCCGCTTCCCGTCGATCTGCTCGAGGACGGTCTCGGTCGCGCCGGTCGCCGGATCGTGACGGCGGATGCCGAGGACCTGATCGGCGACCCACAGACGCCCGGCCGCGTCGAAAACGGCACCGTTGGGACGGCCGCCGATCGCGAAGCGCTCGATCCGCCCGTCGTGCCGACGGCCGATCCGGCCGCTCTCGATCTCGACCCACCAGAGGGCCCCGTCGGGCGCGAAGACCGGGCCTTCCGGAAAGGCGAGGCCATCGGCGAGGAGAACGCAGGGTTCGGTCATGACGCGGATCTCCGATCGGCCGCGCTCCGCGGACGTTCGTTCGACGGACGAGGACGGGACGAGGCGGGTGCGGGCGGGCCCGGTGGTCCTACTTCTCGGTCTCGGCGGCCTTCGCCGCGGTGATCGCGGCGATCGAATCCTTGGTCGCGTCGAAGTGGGCGACCATCGCGGCTTCCGCGGCGACCGGATCGTGGCGGAACAGCGCCTCGGCGATGTCGGCGTGGCGCTGGAAGGTCTGCTCGGGATGGCGCACCGACCGCTGGCGATGCAGGAGCCGGATGCTCTCCTCCATGATGTCCTTCAGGGCGATCATCATGTGGGGGATCAGGACGTTGCGCGAGGCTTCGGCGATCAGGTGATGGAACGCCGCGTCGAGCGGGATCCACTCGTCCTGGGTGAACTTGGCCTTGTCGAGCCGGCCGAGCAGATCCTTCAGCCGGACGATCTCGGCCGGGGTGATGTTCTCGGCGGCGAGCGGCACCGCACCGCATTCGACGATGCGGCGCAGGAAGATCACGTCCTGGATCGATTCCTTGTCGTTGGCGATGGCGAAGCGGAAGAACTGCGACAGGTAGTCGGGCCGCAGCGCCGCGACGGTCGCCGGTTTGCCCTGGCGCAGATCGACCACGCCGAAGGCGGCGAGGTGGCGCAATGCATCGCGCACCGGCGGCTTCGACACGCCGAAGGCGTTGGCGAGATCGATCTCGGAGGGCAGTTGGTCGCCGGCCTTCAGCGATTTCGACAGAATGAGCCCGGTGAGGTGGTCGAGGACCACCTCGCTCAATCGCGGACGCGCGGCCTGGGGGGTTCGGGTCAGATCCATGGGAGGCCTCGTCGTCACCTTTCGTAGAGACGGCTGTCGAGCGTATCGCGTAATCCGTCGCCGATGAAGTTCAACGAGAGTACCGATACGAAGATCGCCAGGCCGGGAAAGATCCCCATCCACGGCCAATCGAAATAATCCATGCCGGTGGCCAGCATGCTGCCCCAGGTCGGGATCGGCGGTTGGGCACCGAGGCCCAGGAAGCTCAACGACGATTCGGTGATCAGGGCGGTGGAGGCCCTGAGCGAAGCATAGACGATGATGTTGTCGGCGACGTTGAGACCGACGTGACGGGCCATCACCCGGAGATGAGAGGCTCCGAGCGCGGTGGCCGCCTGGACATAGTCGAGATTGCGCACGCTCAACACCTGTCCGCGGGTCAGACGGGCGAAATTCGGCACGTTGACGATGGCGATCGCGAGCATCGCGTTGAACAGGTCCGGACCGAGCGCGGCGACGATGGCGAGCGCCAGCACCAGCACCGGGAAGGCCAGCATGCCGTCCATCACCCGCATCACCACGCGGTCGACCCAGCCGCCGAAATAGCCGGAGGTCAGGCCGATGGCGCTGCCGACCACCATCGCCGCGCCGATCGACACGGCGACGATCTCGAGCGAGATGCGCGAACCGAAGATCACCCGGCTGAAGATGTCGCGGCCGAGCTCGTCGGTGCCGAACCAGAAGCGGGCGGAAGGCGGCGCCAGCACCGCGTCGTAATGGAGTTCGGCCGGATCGAAGGGTGCCACCCACGGCGCGAAGATCGCCGACAGGACCATCGCGACGACGACGACCAGACCGATCGCGCCGAGCTTGTGGTGGAGGAGTTCGCCGAGCACCCGGCGGAGGTGGCCGCGCGATCGGCGCATCGCCGCGGTGTCGCCGGAGGAGATCGAAGCGGAGGTCATCGAGGGGCTCCTTGGCGTGCGTCAGGCCAGTTTGATCCGCGGATCGAGCGCCGCGTAGAGGAGGTCGGTGATCAGATTGACCACCAGCACGGCGGTGACGATCACGGTGATCGCCCCCTGCACCACGGGGAAGTCGCGGCCGAAGATGCCGCCGACCACCATCGAGCCGAGCCCGGGCAGCGAGAACACCGCCTCGGTGACGATGGCGCCGCCGAGCAGCGAGCCCGTCTCCAGGCCGACCACCGTCGCCACCGGAATCAGCGCGTTGCGCAGCGCGTGCTTCATCACCACGACGAACTCGTGCGCACCCTTCGACCGGGCGGTACGGACGTAGTCCTGCGACAGCACCTGGAGCATCGCGGTGCGGGTCTGGCGCAGCACGGTGCCGGCCATCGCGGTGCCGATGGTGATCACCGGCATGATCATCGACTTCAGATTGGCGAGCGGATCGACCCAGAAGGGCACGTAGCCCGACGGCGGCAGCAGGCCGAAATGCACCGACAGCAGCATGATCAGCAGCATGCCCAGCCAGAAGAACGGCAGCGCCATGCCGACCATCGCGGCGGTCGAGGCGAGCACGTCGGCGAGCGTGTTGCGCTTGCGCGCCGCGATCACCCCGCAGGGCACGCCGATCGAGATGGCGAGCATCATCGACAGCAGGGTCAGCTCGATGGTGACCGGCAGGCGCGAGCGCAGCATGTCGACGATCGGCTCGTGCGAGCGCAGCGAATGACCGAAGTCACCGGACAACAGAGAGCCGATCCACTTCAGATACTGCACGACGATCGGGTCGTTGAGCCCGAGGTCCTGACGCAGCGCGGCACGCTGGGCCTCGGTGGCGAACTCGCCGAGCACGATGAAGGTGGGGTCGCCCGGCAGGATCCGCGTCACCGAGAAGATCACGACGCTGACCACCAGCACGACGGGGATCGATTCCACGATCCGGCGCAGGACGTATTTCCACACGGGGGTCGGCCTCGGGTTTGCGGTTGAAGGGCGATTGACGTCCTATAACATATAATATAAGAATATAGGCGTCAACCAAAAGCACGGCCCGTCCGGCTCGACCGGAACGGGGCGAAGAACGAACGATGACGGGAGGATTCCCATGTCCACGGGATGGACGAAGGGCTGGAGGGCGGCGGCGCTGGCCGCGGTCTTCCTCGCCGGTGGCCTCACCGCGGCCGACGCGGCCGACCCGAAACGCGGCGGCGTCGCCAAGATCGCAGTGGCGGTCATCCCCGGGGCGCTCGATCCGATGTGGGGCGATGCCCCGACCAGTGATCGCGCGGCCTACAATCTCCTCTTCGAAACCCTCCTGGTGATCACCAAGGACGGGTTCCAGCCGAAGCTCGCCACCAAGTGGGTGCTCGGCGAGGACAAGCAGACGATCACCTTCACGCTCCGCAAGGGCGTGAAGTTCCACGACGGAACGCCGTTCGACGCCAAGGCGGTCAAATACAACCTCGACCGGACGCGCAGCGGCAAGGCGTTCAACTCGTCGAGCCTCGCCTCGATCGCCTCGGTCGAGGTGATCGACGACCAGACCGTGGCGGTGAAGCTCTCCGGTCCGTCCGGCGCGATCCTGTCGTCGCTCGGCTCCGAATCCGGGATGATGGTGTCGCCGAAGGCGGCCGAGGAACTCGGCGAGAAACTGAAGCGCAACCCGGTCGGCACCGGCCCGTTCCGCTTCAAGAGCTGGGACGCCGACACGATCACCGTCGAACGCTTCCCCGACTACTGGGAGAAGGGCGTCGACGGCAAGCCGCTGCCCTATCTCGACGGCGTCGTGCTGCGGCTGATCGCCAATGCCGCGGTGAAGATCGTCGAGGTCCAGTCGGGCAACGTCGACCTGACCGACGCGATCCAGACCCGCGAGTTCGACAAGATCGAGCGGGATCCGAACCTGATCCTGGTCGACAATCCGCAGTACATCCACCAGTGGGTGGCCTTCAACGTCGCCCAGCCGCCGTTCGACAACAAGGACCTGCGCCTCGCGGTCGAATGGGGCCTGAACCGCGACGCCATGGCGAAGATCGTCGCCGGCAAGTACGGGCTGGTCACGCCGACGCTGATCCCGCCGCAGTGGTGGATCTACGACGACAAGCTGCCCGGCTACGGCTTCGACCCCGACAAGGCGCGCGACCACCTGAAGAAGTCCGGCTTCACCGGCAAGGTGTCGATGGCGGTGATCAAGCGCGATCCCGACACCCAGGTCGCCCAGATCATCCAGTCCCAGATGAAGGCGATCGGCCTCGCCGTCGACATCGAGGTGATGGAACGCCAGGCGTGGATGGACCTCGTCGTGAAGAAGAAGGCCCACGACATGGCGATGCTCCGGGTCAACGTGCCGCGGCTCGATCCCGACCACCTGTTCGGCACCACCTTCGGGCGTGACGCCGGCGCCAACTGGTCGGGCGTCAAGGACGAGGCGCTGTTCGAAGCGGTCGACAAGGGGCTGCTCTCCTACGAGCCGGCGGAACGCAAACCGTTCTACGTCGCCGCCCAGAAGAACCTGCTCGACAACGCCTACTACGCCTTCCTGTTCCATCGCGCCGAGCGCGACGTCCAGGCCAAGCGTCTCGAAGACGTCGAGTACGAACCGGTCGGTCCCTTCATCATGACCCGCGCCTGGTTCTCGAAGTGATCCCCCGCGCCGGGCGGTCACGCCGCCCGGCGCCCCTCCCCTTTCCCGTCCCTTTCGACGATCCCTGCGACAAAGGAACACCGCCGTGACCGACCGTACCCCCCCGATGGAAGAGATCAGCAACCGCTACAAGAAGTTCTACAGCGGTCTGATCTTCGACATCATGGAGGAGATGGGGCTGCCGCATCAGGCACTCGCCACCGACATCCGGCCGCTGCGGCCCGACGTGGTGATCGCCGCCCCCGCCTTCACCGTGCAGATGGTCAACGACCCGACCGGCGATCCCGACCTCCGGGAGAAGCGGATCCGGATGTTCAAGGAGATGACCTATCCCTGCATCGACATCCGCGACGCCGGCTTCGACACCCGCGCCGCCCACTACGGCGAGATGAACGCCACGCTCGGCGCCAAGTTCGGCTGCGTCGGCGCGGTGATCGACGGCGGCACCCGCGACAGCCGCCACATCAACGAACGCGGCTTCCCGGTGTTCGCCCGCTACCAGACGCCGGTCGAGGCGCTCGGGCGGTCGAGCTACTTCCGCTGGCAGGTGCCGATCACCATCCGCGGCGCGATCACCGCGACGGTGACGGTCAACCCGGGCGACTTCATCTTCGGCGACATCGACGGGCTGATCTCGATCCCGAAGGACGTGGTGCTCGACGTGCTCGACCGCTGCGAAGAGCTCTACGACCGCGAGAACCATGCCCGCGAAGAGTTCCGGGCCGGTGATCCGGAAGCCGTCTATCGGAAGTACGGGCGGCTCTGAACGATGACCGGCGCGATCATCGACCTCACCGGCCGGCGAGCCCTGGTCACCGGCTCGAGCCGCGGCATCGGCCGGGCGCTCGCCCTCGGGCTCGCCCGGGCCGGCGCCGACGTCGCCGTCCATGCGGCGAGCCGGATCGATGCCGCCGAGGCGGTCGCCGACGAGATCCGCGGTCTCGGTCGGCGCAGCGCCGCCTTCCTCTGCGACCTCGGCCGGGCCGAGGCGATCGATCCGTTCGTCGATGCGGTCGAGGGGGTCTTCGGCGGGGTCGACATCCTGATCGCCAACGCCTCGATGCAGATCCGCGCCCCCTGGCACGAGATCTCCCGGGACGCCTCCCTCGCGCAGACCGAGACCAATCTCCACTCCACCCTGCGCCTGTTCCAGCGGCTGATCCCGCCGATGCGGGCGCGGCGCTGGGGGCGGGTGCTGACCATCGGCAGCGTCCAGCAGTGGCAGCCGCATCCGATGATGGCGATCTACGCGGCGACCAAGACCGCGGTCGAATCGCTCGCCCGGTCGGTCGCCCGCGACGTCGCCGCCGACGGGGTCACGGTCAACAATCTCGCGCCCGGGGTGATCGCCACCGACCGGACCGAGGGTGTCCTCGCCGATCCGGGCTATCGGGCGGCGGTGGTCGAACGGATCCCGGTCGGTTTCGTCGGCGAAGCGGAGGACTGCGTCGGTCTGGCGCTGGTCCTCGCCTCGGACGCCGGCCGCTACATCACGGGAACGAACATCCCGGTGGACGGAGGCCAGCATGTCGTCTGATCCGGCCCCGAGGACGGGTCCCGAACCTCTCCTCGACATCGAGAACCTGTCGATCGACTTCCGGATGCGGTCCGGCCCGGTGCATGCTGTGCGCGGCGTCTCGCTGTCGATCCGGCGGGGCGAGTCGGTGGCGCTGGTCGGCGAATCCGGCTGCGGCAAGTCGGTGACCAGCATGGCGGTGATGCGCCTGCTGCCGATGCCGCCGGCCGCCTACGCCGGCGGAGCGATCCGCCTCTCCACCCCGGAGGGCACCCTCGACGTGCTGAAGCTCTCGGACGGCGAGATGCGGCGGGTGCGCGGCCGCCACGTCGCGATGATCTTCCAGGAACCGATGACCTCGCTCAATCCGGTGTTCACGGTCGGCGACCAGATCGCCGAATCGGTGCTGCTGCACGGCGCGCCGAACCGCAGGGCGGCGCTCGACCGGGCCTGCGAGATGCTCGATCTGGTCGGCATCCCGGAGCCCCGGCGGCGGCTCGACAACTATCCGCACGAGATGTCGGGCGGCATGCGGCAGCGGGTGATGATCGCCATGGCGCTGTCGTGCAATCCCGGTCTGGTGATCGCCGACGAGCCGACCACCGCCCTCGACGTCACCATCCAGGCGCAGATCCTCGATCTGATCGCCCGGCTCAGGCGCGAGCTCGGCATGGCCGTACTGTTCATCACCCACGACCTCGGGGTGGTCGCCGAGATCGCCGACCGGGTGGTGGTGATGTACGCCGGCGAGGTGGTCGAGGACGCGGACACCGAAACCGTCCTGAACCGGGCGCGCCACCCCTACACCCGCGGCCTGCTGCGCTCGCTGCCGCGCATCGACCTCGACCGCCGGGCGACGCGGCGACTGCCGACGATCGCCGGAACGGTGCCGGATGCACGGTCGCTGCCCTCCGGCTGCGTCTTCCATCCGCGCTGCGGCGACGCCCTCGCGGGTCTGTGCGACCGCGCCGCACCGACCCTCGAACGACGGGCCGACGGACGGCTGATCCGCTGCCTGCGCGCCGACGACCTCGAGCGGGGAGCGCGACCGGCATGACCACGACGACACAGCCTCTGGTCCGGGTCGAACGGCTCCGGACATGGTTTCCGATCGGCGGCGGGGTGATGCAGAAGCCGCACGCCCACGTCAAGGCGGTCGACGACGTCTCCTTCGACATCCACCGCGGCGAGGTGCTCGGGGTGGTCGGCGAGTCCGGTTCGGGCAAGTCGACCCTCGGCCGGACCATCCTCGGGCTGATCCCGGCGACCGACGGCGAAGTCGCCTTCGACGGCATCGACGTCCGGCGGGCCACGACCGCCAGCCTCCGGGCGCTGCGGCGGCGGATGCAGATCGTCTTCCAGGATCCGTTCTCCTCGCTCAACCCGCGGCTCCGGGTCGGCAACGCGATCGAGGAGGCGCTGATCATCCACGGCCTGCACACCGGTCCGGCGGCTCGGCGTGCCCGGGTCGAGGAACTGCTCGGGCTGGTCGGGCTGCTGCCGCACCACGCCGACCGCTTCCCGCACGAGTTCTCCGGCGGCCAGCGTCAGCGGATCGGCATCGCCCGGACGCTGGCGGTCGAGCCCGACTTCATCGTCGCCGACGAGCCGGTCTCCGCCCTCGACGTCTCGGTCCAGGCGCAGGTGATCAACCTGTTGCAGGATCTGCGCGAACGCTTCGCGCTGACGATGATGTTCGTCGCCCACGATCTGGCGGTGGTCCGGATGATCTCCGACCGGATCGCGGTGATGTACCTCGGCCACATCGTCGAGATCGCCGACACCGACGATCTCTTCGCCCATCCGGCCCACCCCTACACCGAAGCGCTGCTCTCGGCGGTGCCGGTGCCCGACCCGACCGCCCGGCGCGGCCGGATCATCCTCACCGGCGACGTGCCGAGTCCGATCGCGCCGCCGTCGGGTTGCGTCTTCCGCAGCCGTTGCCGGCACGCGACCGGAGCCTGCGCGGCGACCGCACCGGAGCTGGTGGAGGTCGCCCCCGGCCATCGGGTCGCCTGCCTGCTCCATGCCGCTCCGGCGGCTCCATCCGATACGAACTCGACGAGGATCCCCTCATGAAGATCATCGACATGCGGACGCGCTGCGTCGCCATTCCGACCCGCGGCCAGTTGCGCCACAACACCGGCGTCCATCCCGGCTACTTCATGCGGACGATCCTCGAACTGATCACCGACGAGGGGGTGATCGGGCTCGGCGAGGTCGGCGGCGGCGACCAGCGCGGGGCGCTGCAGAAGCTCAGGTCGCGGATCGTCGGGCTCGACCCGTTCCACCTCGAACTGATCAAGATGAAGGTGCTGCGCTCGGTCTACTACGTCTCCAACGCCCGCCTCTACGCGGCGATCGAGATGGCCTGCCTCGACATCCAGGGCAAGGTGCTGGGCCGGCCGCTGTCCGACCTGCTCGGCGGCGCGATGCGCGACCGGGTGCCGTTCATCGCCTATCTGTTCTGGCGCTACGACCGGCCGGGCGGCGGCGACGACACCCGGGCCGAGGACATGGCCGACCACTGCGTCGAACTCGCCGAGACCCTCGGGGTCGGCTCGATGAAGCTGAAGGCCGGGGTGCTCGAGCCGGAGGAGGAGGTCCGGGTGCTGGAGCTCTGCCGCAAACGGCTCGGCGACGGTTTCGGCCTCCGGATCGATCCGAACGGCGTGTGGTCGGTGACCACCGCGGTGCGGATGGGTCAGCGGATGGAGAGCCTCGCCATCGAATATTTCGAGGATCCGTCGTGGGGGCTCGAGGGCAACACCGCGGTGCGCTCGCGGATCCGCATCCCGATCGCCTCCAACATGTATCCGGCGAAGTTCGACGATCTCGGCCCGGCGATCCGGCTCGGCACGGTCGACGTGGTGCTGACCGACATCCACTATTGGGAAGGCCCGCGCGGGGTGAAGGATCTCGCCGCGATCTGCCGGACCTTCGGCCTCGACGTCGCCATGCATTCGGGGGTCGAATTCGGCATCGAGCTCGCCGCGATGCTGCACACCGCCTCGACCATCCCGCAGATGCGCTTCGCCGGCGACGCCCACTACCACTATCTGACCGACGACATCATCGTCGGCGGGCCGATGCGCTACGAGAACGGCTGCATCCGGGTGCCCACCGGCCCCGGCCTCGGGGTCGAGCTGGACGAGGACAAGATGGCCAAATACGAGCGCCACTACGAGGAGATGGGCGACTATTACGCCCGCTTCCACCGCGACCCGCGGCGTCCCGAGTGGTTCCCGGTGGTCGGCGCGTACTGACCACCGCCCGCCCACCGTCGAACCGCGGCCCTCGATCCTCCCGGATTGGGGGCCGTGGCGTCTCGACACCGACGGCGGCGATCAGGCGGCGCCGGACAGACCGAGCGGCCGGGCGGCTGCGGCGCCGAACAGGCCGGCGGTGTGGCCGCCCCAGACGACCACCCGGTCGCGGCCGGAGATCTTGGCGCGGTAGAGGGCGACGTCGGCGGCGCGGACCAGTTCGTCGAGCTCCAGGCCGGCGCCCGGCATCACCGCGATGCCCGCCGAAAAGGCCACCCTGAGCCCGGGAACCGAAGGAATCTCGGCCGCGCGCAGCCATGCCCGCCATTCGTCGCAACGCCGCTCCGCGGCCTCCGCCCCGGCGCCCCGGAGATAGACCAGGAACTCCTCACCGCCGAAGCGGAAGGCGATCTCGCCGACCTCGCAGCCGCCGCCGATCGCCTTCGCGACCAGTTCCAGCACTTCGTCGCCGGCATGGTGGCCGTGACGGTCGTTGACCACCTTGAAGTGGTCGAGATCCAGCAGCACCAGAGACGCGGCACGCCCGGCGGCACGGTCGGCGGCGAGCAGATCGGGCAGGACGCGCTGGGCATGGCCGCGGTTGAAGAGACCGGTCAGGTGATCGTGGTCGGCCTGATGGCGCAGCTGCCGTTGCAGTTCGACGTTCTCGTCCAGCCGCTTCTGCAGTTCGCAACGCACCGCGAAACCGTCGGTGACGTCGCGCAGCACGACCAGCGACCCGCCGTCGGCCCGCCCGTCGAGACCGCGGCGGATCACCTGATAGCGCCGCCCGGTGGCGGCGACGGTGATCTCGAAATCGGTCGCCTGCGGCGGCGCGGATCCGAGCCAGCGGACCAGCTCGACCGGCCCGGCGACGAAACCGCCGACCGGTTCGGCGGCCATGCCCGGCAGTGCCCGTGCCGCCGAATTCAGCTCGAGGACGTGACCGGCTCGGTCGATGGCGATCACCGGATCGGGGATCGCCTCGAACAGCACGTCCCCGGCGATCGGCGCCACCGCGAAGAGCCGGCCGCGCCCGAACACGAAGCCGAGGATCAGGCCGGTGGCGATGAAGCCGAAGGGTTCGGGGTCGACGCCGTAGATGGTGAAGCCGGTGGTCAGCGTCAGCGCATTGAAGATCCAAGGCAACGCCACCGCGACCAGGATGCCGGTGAACTGGCGGCGATGGAGGACCGGCCCACGCCGCGCGGCGAGCAGCGAGACGAACATGCCCGAGCACAGCGCCAGATAGTTGAACCCGATGATCGCCCAGAACAGCGCACCGTGGTTGTAGATCACCTTGGTCCCGTAAGATTCCTCGACGAAGTCGTAGGACGAATAGATGCCGTGGTGCTGACCGTTGGTCAGAGCCGCAATCATCACCGCGAAGGCGAAGACGGCGATCGCGACGAGGATCGTCGGGCTCTCCTTCGACCGACCGGAAGCATAGGCGTGGATGCTGACGCACCAGTAGAACGGCGCCGAAGTGTTGCCGAGCCAGGCGATCTGCGACGCGAGGATCTTGCCCTCGACGCTCGGCGAGAGGATCTGCGCCATGGTGGTCGCCACCCACCAACAGTTGCCGAGCAGCGCCAGACCGAAGGCCGTCCGCCCGGGAGCGCTGTCGCTGCGCCGAATCATTCGCACAGACCAGCCGGTCGCAGCGAGCGAGACGAGCAGCAGCAGGATGGCGATTTCCACGGACGGCTCCCGTCGCTCGAGCGGCGATGGGCGATCATACGTTGAAGCCATTACGTAAAAATTGACAAGGGGCCGGTCGCCCCGCGGCGACGGCACGACGTCCCGTGGCGGCGGCGCCGATCGTTCCGGCGCCGCGTCCGCCCGCTCAGAACTTCCAGTCGACCGCGATCCGTCCGGTCTGGGCGTTCGTCCGATCGCCGAAACGGCCCTCCCAGGTGACGCCGAGGGTCGCGGAGCGGCCGAGCGCCACGTCGAAGCCGGCTTCCGTCACCAGCGCATCGCGCCCGATGCCGATTCCGGCGACGTCGAAGGTCGACGAACCGGCGAAGTTCTGGGTGACCGTCGCTCCGGTGTCGCCGAAGGCGTGCCGCCAGGCGAGCGACCCGCGCAGCGCCAGATCGAGGCCGGAGACGGAGACGTCCTTCGATGCCCGCAGACCGACCGTCACGAAGCCGACGTCGGCACTCGACGCGCCGGTGGACAGGGCCGCGACGCCGCCCTTCTCGGTGTGCCGCCACGTCTCGACATGGGCGAGATCGGCGCCGACGAAGGGTTCGAGGTCGACGGCCGACAGCTTCATGCCCCAACCGAGTTCGCCGAAGATCCGGCCGACGGCCGCCGTGTAGTTCGATTCGAGCCGCTCGGAGAGCCCGCCGACCGATATCAGCCGTCGGCTGGAGATGTCGCGGACCGTGAAGCTGCCGCCCACTCGCAGTGCCAGAGCCCCCCACTGGCGACCGGCGTAGACGCCGAAGTGGTAGTCGTCGGTGTCGGCACGAGAGGCGCGATCGTCGACGCTGGTGCGCCCGCGGGCATAGCCGACGAGGGCGCCGACCCGGCCGGCACCGTCGGCGAAGGCGGCATCGCCGCCGATCAGGAAGCCGCCGAGCGACTGGTCGAGCTCGGCCGCGTTGCCGTCGCCGCCGACATGGGCGCGGGTCCCGAAAGCGCGGGTCCAGACCACGGCTTCCGGCGTGGTCGGGGCGACGATCGCGGCGGCGGCGGGATCGCGCGGCTCGCCGGTCGGTCCGTAGGCGAGCGGGCGTGCGACCGGCGCCCGCGACCCTCCGACCGCACCGAAGGCGGAGCGGATGCGGTCGATCGCGGCGGTGCCGACGATCCGGGTGTCTTCCGCGGTGCGGGCGACCATGGTGGCGTGGAGTTCGCCGGACAGTCCGTCGAATGCCTGCCGGCCGGAGACCGCGGTCGGACTGCGGGCGACGGCGGATGCCAGCGCACCGCCCTGCGGGACGGCGTCGAGCACCGTCGCGGTGGCGATCTGGTTCGGGGTCGCCGCGGCCGAGAGGAAGCTGCGGGTCTTGAACACGTCGAGATAGACCGCGTTCGTGTCGTAGATCAACGAAGCGGCGGTGAAGTAGGAGAGGGTCGAGCCGAGGAAGCTCGAATAGGTGCCGGTGACGCCGCCGCCGGCGGTCAGGATGGTGTAACGCGTGCCGATCGAATAGCCGGTGGCTCCGGCGATCGACAGGGTGCCGTCGAGGGTGGCGATGCCGCCGACGGCGATCAGATCGGCGGCGCCGGCCGCACCGAGCTCGACCTCGTAGGTCGAACCGGCCGACTGGGTGTAGTCGCCGACGATGGTCAGCGTGCCGATCGAGTTGCCCGGCGCGACCGTGCCGCCGCTGGCGACGGCCACCTCTCCGATCGAGCCCGAGCCCTTCAGCACACCGCCGGAGCTCACGTCGACGGTGCCGCCGATGGTGCCGTTGACCGACAGGGTGGTGGCGCCTCCGACCGTGGTGGTGCCGGTGAAGCCGGCGGAGCTGCCGGTGAAGTAGAGAGTACCACCGCCGGAGACGAGATAGTTGCCGCTGCCGACGATGTCGCCGGACTGGGTCGCCTTGCCGGACGTCACCTGGAGCGTGGCACTGCCGGTGATGTCGAGCGTGTTGGCGACGGTGACGCCGTCGGCATAGCCGAGCGTGCTGCTGCCCGTCAGGTGGATCGTACCGGTACCGGCGGCGGTCGAGGCGGCGAGGGTCAGCGTCCCGCCGGACACCGTGGTCCCGCCCGAATAGGAGCCCGCACCCGAGAGGGTCAGGGCGCCGGAATGCAGTTCGACGGAGCCGGCGCCGGAGATCGCCGCGGCGACCGTCAGCGAGTCGGTGAAGTTGAACACCAGCTTGCCGCTGCCCTGGCCGAAGGCGATCGCCGGAACGTCGAGGGTGCCGGCGGCGACCGCGGTCTGGCCGGCCGCCGCGCCGACGTTGAGCACGCCGGTCGACGAGGCGCCCCAGCCGATGACCAGTCCGGAGGCGGTGATCCGGGCTCCGTTCGAGATGGTCAGGGTGCCGTCGCCGTCGGTGCCGACGAACAGCCGGCGAGCGGTCGTCCAGCTGGTGCCGGCGCCGGTCATCACCACCGTGCCGGACGAACCGGCCTCGTTGCCGAGGTAGGAGCGGTAGGTTTCGAGCGTGGCGCCGTCGGAGAGGGTCAGAGTGCCGGTGCCGAAACGGCCGACGTTGAAGTCGCTGGTGGCGGTCACCCGCGAGCCGGCGCCGGTCACGGTCATCGCACCGGTCGAACCGGCGAGGTCGCCGAGGATCACCTGGAGGCTCGACAGCGAACCGCCGGCCGACACCGTCACGGTGCCGGAGGAACCGGTGTTGTGACCGGCCAGGAAGTCGCCCGACATGGTCCAGGCGGAACCGGCGCCGGAGATCGTCGCCGTGCTGGTCGAGCCGTTCTCGGTGCCGACATAACCGTCGGTCGAGGTGACGACGCCGCCGGCCGAGACGTTCAGAGTGCCGTCGCCGAGATTGCCGACGAAGAGAACGCCGGTGTTGGTCCAGGTCGAGCCGGAGCCGGTCACCGTCGCGGTGCCGGTGGCGGTCGCCTCCCAGCCGACGATGCCGCCGGCCGAGGCGAGCCTGCCGCCGTTCGAGACGGTGAGGTCGCCGGTGCCCGACGTGCCGACGCCGATCCGATCGGAGAGCGTCCAGCGGGAGCCGGCGCCGGTCACCGTCGCGGTGCCGGTCGAGCCGACGACGTCGCCGAGACGGGCGGTGGTGCTGGTGACCGCGCCACCGGCGGCGACGGTCAGCGTGCCGGTTCCGTCGGTGCCGGGATCGGCCGCGTCGCCACCGACGACGAGCGCACCGGTCGACCAGGACGAACCGCTGCCGGTCACCGTCGCCGACGACTTGGAGTGGCGGCCGATCACCGCGCCGGCGGTGTCGACCCTGCCGCCGGCCTCGACGGAAAGCGTCGCCTCGCCGTAGATGCCGACATAGAGCGGGTTGCTCGACGTCCAAGACGACCCCGCGCCGGTCACCGTCGCGGAGCTGCCGCTCGCCTGGACGGCGCTGGCGATGGCGCCGACGGTGCTGGTCACGGTGGCGCCGTCGGAGACGAGCAGCATTCCGACACCGCCCTGGCCGACGTAGAGGGACCCGGTGTTGGTCCAGGTCGAGCCCTTGCCGGTGACCGTCGCCGAACCGGAGGCGCCGATCCCGTCGGCGATGTTGGTGCCGGCATCGGTGACGCTGCCGCCGCCGGAGATGGTCAGGGTGCCGGTGGCCGTTCCGGCGAACCCGACGTAGAGCCGGTCCTGCGCGGTGAACGACGAGCCGGCACCGTCGACGGTCAGGGTGCCCGACGACCCCGCACCGGCGGCGACGTAGACCGTACCGGTCTGCTCGACCGCGCCACCGGCGGCGACCGCGACCGTTCCGACGCCTTCGTTGCCGATGTAGAGGTCGCCGGTGTCGGTCCAGGTCGAACCGGCGCCGGTGACGGTCACCGTGCCCACGCCCCCGGCGTTCCAACCGACGATGGCGCCCTTCGAGGAGACGGCGCCGCCGTTCGAGACGGTCAGCGTACCGGCCGCGGAGACACCGACGCCGAGGCGACCGTCGATCGTCCATTGCGCACCCGCGCCGGTCACGTCGGCGGTGGCGGTGATCTTGGAGGAGGTGGTGGCGACGTTGGCCGCGCCGGTCGACAGAGTGGCACCGGCGAGTACCCGCAGGGTGCCGTCGTCGGTGACCGTCGTACCGGTCAGCGTCAGCGACGACGCCGTATCGATCTTCAGGAGGCCGGTCGAGCCGACCGAGAAGGACCCGAGACCGTTGATCGTCGCCGAGCCGCCGGAGACTTCGAAGGTCCCGCCATCGACCACGCTGGTCGTGCCGGTCAGCGCCCAGGAGGCGCTGGTCACGCCGGTCGGCAGCAGGTTCCAGGTGCCGTCGTTGGTGATCGTGTTGGTGCCGCCGGTGGTGGTGAAGCCACCGTTGACCGTGCCGGTGTTGGTGAAGGAAGCGGTGCCGCTCGCCTTCAGCGCGACGGCGACCGGATCGGTGGTCGAGGTCGCGGTGATCGTCCCGGAGTTGGTGACGGTGACGTTGCCGACGGTCGCCGTGGCGACGATGCCGCCGGTGCCGGTGAGGGTTCCGGCATTGCCGACGGTGACGGTCCCCGAGGCGGTCTGCGCGAGAATCGCGAAGTCGTCGCGGGCGACGATGTCGCCGGCGAGCGCATTGGTGACGGTGATGTCGCCGGAGCTCTCGGCCCAGGCGTAGACGCCGATGTGCCGACCGTTGCCGGCGTCGACGATCTTGGTGTCGTCGTAGGCGCGGATCGTGCCGGAGTTGATGACGGTGACGTCGCCATACTCGCTCATCGCGTGCAGGCCGTTGTCGTCGCGGGCGGTGACGGTGCCGGAATTGTTCAGCTCGACGTCGCCCATCGAGGACCAGGCGACCATGCCCTGGCGGGTGGTGGAGGTGATCGTGCCGGTGTTGGTGACGCTCGCGGTGCCGTTGTAGGCGATCGTCCGGGCACCGGCGAGGTAGGCATCGACGGTGCCGTTGTTGACGATCGCCACAGTCACCGGCGTGGAGTTGTTGAACCCGCCGTCCGCATAGAGGCCGCGGTTGTCGGTCGAGGTGACGGAACCGTCGTTGGTGAGAGAGACCGCGCCCTCGTTGGTGGTGAGGGTGATGCCGTCGGCACCGGTGGCGACGACGGTCGCCGCACTGGTGAGCGTGAGGTCGCCGGACGTGTCGTTGCGCAGCCAGACGCCGCCGAAACCGCCGTTCGAGGTGATCTTCACGTCGGCGCCGATGGTCATCGTCAGATCGTGATCGGCGGCGGAGGTCTGCGAGTAGACGCCACTGTAGGCCGGGTTGTTCACCACGGTGGCGCCGTCGATGGTCACCGTATGGGTGGAAGGACCGATCTTGCTGTCGACGGGGGCGATCTCGATGCCGGTGACCGTCTCGCCGGTGACCGTCAGGGTCGTGGCGCCGGCATCGGTCAGGACCTGGATGAAGGTCGGATCCGGGCACGACGCCGAATGCACCGCGCCGGTGGCGCTGCAGGACGCGGCCGCCTCGGAGGACAACGCGACCGTCAACGCAGCGAAAGCCACGCTCGAAAGCGCCGCTCCGCGGACCGCGCTCCGCCCTTCGACCCGCACGACCATGGCTTCCCCCGATACGACCCTTCGACCCCGATTGCAGCATCACCATGCATGAAGGGGGGCGTCACCTGGGGCTTCCCATCAGTTTCCGCGTTTCGAAGGTTTTCTCAACGGAAACTCGACAATTCGACATTTCCGCCACGCTCGCCTTTCGACGAATGCCGAGGAGGCCGCGCATCCGGCCGATTTCGCGATGTCGATCCGGCCACCGCCGTCCGTGCGGCTTCCACCGGACCATGTCCGGATTGCTTCAGCGCTCGGCGGTCGCACCGATCAGCGCCTCACGCAGGGTCACCGACAGTTCGAACTGCGAGTAGGGTTTCTTCAGGAAGCGCACACCCATCTCTTCGATCTCGTCGAGACGCTCGGCGTCGAAGGTGTGGCCCGACGTCAGGACGATCGGCCGCGTCGCCTCGGCCACCAGCTTCTCCGCCAGATCGATGCCGCTGACCTCGCCGGGCATGACGATGTCGGAGAAGACCAGCGCGATCGAAGCGTCCTCGCGCAGGAGATCGAGCGCGGCCCGGCCGTCGGAGGCCGCGACGACGTCGTAGTCGAGCGCCAGCAGACACTCGCGGGTCACCCTGGCGACGTCGGGATCGTCCTCGACCACCAGGACCCGTTCGCCCGCACCACGCAAGGGCTCGCGCCGCTCGCCGACCGCCTCGGCCGACCGGGCGCCCGAGGCACGCGGCAGCCGGAGCGTCACGCGGGTTCCCCGGCCGACCTCGCTCTCCAGCGCGACCGACCCGCCGACCTGACGGACGAAGCCGTGCAGAGTGGCGAGACCGAGGCCGGTCCCGCGGCCTGAATCCTTGGTCGTGAAGAAGGGTTCGAAGGCGCGGGCCTTCACTTCCGGAGTCATGCCGGTGCCGGTGTCTGCGACCTCGATCTCGACGAAGTCGCGGCGCTCGTCGTCGTCCTCGGCATCGTCGTCGACCGGTTCGGAGCGCACGTTGCGGACGACGATCGTGATCTCGCCGCCGTCCGGCATCGCGTCGCGGGCGTTGTTGACGAGGTTGAGGACGGCGTTGTCGACCTCGGTCGGATCGACCCAGGCGACGGCGGGCTCGTCGGGTTTCTCGACCGTCAGGCGGATCGACGGGCCGACGCTGCGCCGCAGGACGTCGAGCAGCCCGACGATCCGCTGGACGAGATCGGTGCGGGTGGAGGCGAAACGCCGCTGCCGGGCGAAGGTGTTCAGTCGTTGATTGAGCTTCGATCCGGCCTCGGCCGCCCGAAGCGCCTCGGCCACCCATTGAGCCGCCTTGGGCGAGGTCGGCGACATCTCGAGCAGTTGCAGATTGCCCGAGACGATGGTCAGCAGATTGTTGAAGTCATGGGCTATTCCCCCGGTCATTCGACCGAGGGCCTCGAGCCGCTTGGACGCTTCGACCCGCAACAGGGCACGTTCGGCCTCGAGCCGCGGCGTCAGATCCTCGATCGCACCGATGAAGACGCAGGTCTCCGCCGACCGGACCACCGTGGCGGTGATCGCCACCGGCAGGGTGCTGCCGTCGGAGCGAATCAACCGGCGTTCCGAGGAGATCCGCTCCGCCTCGCCGGACCTCAGCCGGGTGAGCGAGCGTTGCATGCCGACGCGATCCTCGGCCGAGAAGATCGAGAAGACCGGCAGTTGGGCGAGGCGCTCGCTCGAATAGCCGGACATCGCCTCGAAGGCCGCATTGACCCGGATCCAGCGGCCTTCGAACGAGACCTGCACGATCCCGACGCCGACCGTGTCGAAGGAGGCCCGGAACAGATCCTCGGCGCGCTCGGCTCTCCGGCGCTGCGCCAGTTCGATCAGGGTGCCGCGCAACCATTGGCGCTGCCAGACGATGAAGGCGAGGAACAGACTGGTGCCGAAGGCGACCAGGAGAGTGACGCCGGTGGTGGTCGCCAGACGCCGGATGCCGCCATAGGCGGCATCACGATGCAGAATCTCGGCGACCGCGAACGAGGTCCCGGCGATCGGTGCGAGACGCGCGTCGTAGACGTCTCCACGCCACACGACATGCCAGTCGCCGGTCGGGCTCGGAAGCGTCGAGAGATCCCATTCCGAGGGGTCGACCGTGCTCGCTCCGACGACGTGGACCACGCGTCGGCCGGCCGGGGCGTTCTCGACGAGGAGCGTCAGCCCGGTCCCCTCCCCCCCTTCGGGCCGCAACAACGGCAGGGCGAGATCCCGGTCGAAGGGCAGTCCGAACATCGTCGCCAGGGTCGGCGGAGTGCCGCCGCCCCTGGTCGGGATCGCGGTCGTGAGAGTCACACGCAGCCGACCGCGCTCGCCGCTCCGGATGTCGACCCCGGGCGGGGCCGCAGGGGCGGCGGCGATCCGTTCGAGGACCTCGGCGGATCCTTCCGTGAAACCGGTGACGCAGTGACGACCGCCGTCGCTGCCGAGCACGGCGAAGTCGGTCAGACCGAACCGCTCGAGCAGGTCGGCGATCGCGTCGCCGAGGGCGCGGCAGTCGGGCGGTGGAACCGCGCCGGCTCCCGCCGTCGCGGCGGCCGCGATCCGGCCGGCGGTGATCCCGGCGGTCCGCCGGGCTTCGATCCAGCCGGACACCGCGAACGCCTCGGCGCGGGCTCGGCTCGCGAGGTCTTCTCCGAAATGGTCGGTCATCGCGTCCTGCTCGGCGCGATAGGCGAGATGAGCGACGATACCGGTGGTCAGGGTCACCCCGAGCAGCACGAGAATCGGGATCCAGAACTTCGGCCGGGGCAGTTCCATCCCGACCGTCCGACCGCGCGCGAAGTGCTGAAGCGTGAAGAACAGCAGGAGACCGGTCAGAGCGACGAACAACACGCCCTTGAGCGTCGCCAGCCCGGCGAGTTCGGCGCGGTCCTCGATCCCGACCAGCAACTGATCCGAAAAAAAGATCCAGACGCTCGCGCCGAACACGTAGAGGACGACGATCGTCAGGATCTTCGATGTCGATGCCCGCATCCCCACCCCTCTCCTCGGTCAGAACCGATCCGGTGCAGGTCGAAGCTCCTTCGACTTCCGTCGGAAGCCGACGTCGGCGCAGCCTCGCCGACATCCCCCCACTTCCACGACGTCGGGCGAACCCGTCCGTCTCCTTAGAACGAAAAGCGGTCGCGGCCCATCCGACTCGCGTCGCAGGTGGTGCCGGTCGGCGAAGTCCTCCGCCGACCGGAAGCGGTCAGGGCCGCAGACCGCGGATCAGATCCGCCGCGTCGCGCCGGCGAGCGGCGATGGTCTCCGCCGCCGTCCGTTCGGCCCGGTCGATCTCGGCGAGGCGGTTCTCCTGGGTCTTCATCGTCTCGACGTAGCGCCGGCCGAGATCGCTCGTCGCGCCGACCGACTGCAGATTGGCGCGGATGCGCTCCTGATCGGCGGCGATCCGGTCGCGCTCGGCGGCGCCGGTCGACTTCTGCGCCTCCAGCCGGGCGATCTCGGCGACGATGCCGGAGAGCCGCTCGACCGCCGCCTTCAGGGCGGGGCCGGCGTTGTCGAGGCCCTTGACGCGGGCCAGGACGTCTTCGGCGGAGAGCGTGGCGAGGGTCACCGTCTGGGTCTCGACCCGCTCCACCGCGAACTCGGCCTTGGCCACCTCGCCGGCCGCGGCGACGATGCGCAGGCGGTGATGGCTCGGCGTATCTTCGACCGCGACGCCGGCGGCCGGGGTCCAGCCGGGACTGCGCGCCTCCTCGACGATCACCGTGCGGGCCTCGTCGGCCGGCGCCGTCACCTCGTAGGCGACGACCCGGCGGGAGCGGACGGTGGTCGACAGCGCACCGTCGGCGACGGTGCCGACGGTGGTGCGGCGGATGCCGCGGTCCTCGCGCCGAACGGTGGTCCGGGCGTCGAGAGCGAAGGAGAGGAAGCGCGATTCGTCCTTGCCGACCAGCGGCAGGACGGCATCGCCGAGATGTTCGAGGACGCCGCCGTCCTTCGCGGTCTCGAAGGCGGTGACGATGCCGCCGGGCAGCGCCGTGGCGCCGTCGTTGGTCAGCCGCAGGGCGGCGAGCGGATGCGACGGGTCGACGCTCGGCCGGTAGACCCAGACCCGTTCCGCGGCGATCTCGCGATCGACGAAGGGCAGCATCAGGGAATGGCCGGTCGGCAGCGTCACCGGGGCGGGGAAGTGGAAGACCAGCCGGGTGGCGGCGTCACGCGCCTCCGCCGCGACCGCCGGGACCATCGGCGGCGGGGCCGGCGGAGCGACGGCGGCGAGGCGCATCATCGGGGCGGGCGCACCGGCGGGCGCCGGCCGGGCCTCCGCTCGCTCGCTCTGAGCGGCCATCGCCGCGTCGGCGGCCTTGGCCCGGGGCTCCTTGGCGACCCGGCCGGAGTCCGAGGGCGGGCGGATCGCCGCGCCGGAGGTCACCGGCACGGTGGTGCGTTCACCCCAGACGGGGGTGTAGAGCGGCTGGGTCAGGGCCACCGGGTTGCCGGAGACCAGGGTCAGATCGACGTTCTTCCAGTCGCCGCCGGTCAGATTCTCGAGCACTGCCCAGCCCTGGAGCCGCGCCTTGCCGCCGGTGGCCGGCAGCACCAGTCGCCAGCCGGTCTTCCAGATCGGCGCGGCGACCACGTAGGCGATCGCCATCGGCCGGCTGCCCGAGCCGAGCACGCCGACCGACAGGGTGCGCCGGTCCTTGGCGCGATTCTCGGCGAGGCCGGCGAAGGCCCGGTCGATCTGGGCGCGGGCGGCGGGATCGGTGAAGGAGAGTGCGGTGATCTCCTCGAAGATCGCCTGCACCAGACCCTTGTCGGTCATCAGCGACAGGCGGTGGCGGGTCACCGTGTCGCGCCCCTCGGGGCTGGTCGCGGTCTCCGCCTCGACCCGGAAGATCCGGCCACGGGCGGCGACCGGACCGGCGATCTCGACCTCGGCGCCGACCAGGGCGTTGACCAGTTCGGTCGGCGAGGCGAGCGCGTCGCGGTCGAACGGCAGGTCGCGGAACAGCTCGTCGAGCGGCTGGCGGCCGGCGAGGCCGACCGGGCCGACCGCACCGGCGGCATCGAACACGGTCAGGCTCTTCAGCACGTCGTCGACCTGATCGAGACGTACCGGCAGGTCGATCGCGGTGCCGGCGGTGGCGGTGCCCTCGTGGGTGAACTGGGCGAGGCCGGCGGTCGACAGCACCACCCGGGTGAGCGGCAGGTCCGCCGCGCCGGCCGGGCCGGCGGCGAGGATCAGAAGGACGGGCAGGAGACGGGCCGGAGAGAGGGTCGTCGAAGTCGGACGACGGAGGCGGAGTGACCTGGACATCGATGGCGTCCTTTCGCCGGGGACGGGCGGGATGGTCGGCGCCGGCTCGGGTACGCGTCAATGGGGTTCGAGGGGATTTCCGCAGCTTTTGCGAAATGCCACTGCGGCATACCCGCGCCGTCCGACCGCGGCGATCCTGGCGGCGAACTCGGGCGGCGATGCGGCCGAACCGAGGCGCGGGGGGACGGCGACGAGACGCGACCGCCCGCCACCGTCCTCCGGGGGGACGGGGCGGGCGGGGCGACGTCGGCGGCGAGGGGATCGTCCGGGCGGGGCGAACGCCCGGGAGGATCACCGCCGGTCGCGGGTCGCGACGAGATCCTTCACCGCGTCGGCGATGCCGGTGCGGGTGAGGCCGTGGCGTTCCATCAGCCAGTCGATCGAGCCGGTCGGCAGGAAGCCGGGGAAGCCGAGGATCCGCATCCGGGCGGGGCGGGCCGAGCGGGTGGCGATCACTTCGGCGACGGCGCCGCCGAGGCCGCCCTTGACCGAAGCCTCCTCGACGGTGACCACCGCACCGGTCTCGGCGGCGGAGAGGATCGCGTCCTCGTCGAGCGGGGCGATCGTCGCCATG
>CALFRR010000223.1 GCA_937919435.1 uncultured Alphaproteobacteria bacterium
TCGGTGAATCACGCAACCTCGCCGAGCGCAACGGCCTTTTGGGTCAGGCTCTCAGGCCGTGGCCGAAGCACTCCGACGACGGCTGATCCGCTGACTGCGACCGAGATTCGGCGATCATCATTCGGCTCGATCGGGCTTCGGTTCAGGCGCCCATGTCGATGAAGTGGTAGACGACGAAACGCTCGATCGGCTCGGCGACGACCGATATGCGTCGTTCGGCGGCGCGATAGGCGACCGTCGTGCGCCCGGTCAGTGAACTCGTATCGCCGAGTTGCTCCCAACCAGCGACGTCTTTGATCCACTTGCGCAGATCCGCGATGGTGGAGAGGGTGAGGCCCGACGCCGGAATCTTGAGCATGCTTCTGGCGCGGTTGTTGATCAGCAGGATTTCCGCTTCGTCCAGGGCACGATCGGCGCCGATCGGCCTGGCTGCGGCGATCATGCCGATCGGAGAGCGATCGAAGGTCGCCGTCAGGATGTCCAGTTTGTCGTCCAGCGGCTCCGAATAGGTCATGATGAACTTCGTCGTCTGCTGGTCGTCGGAGACGAGAGGCAGAGCCACACGCTCCCATCGGACGTGGCGGGCGGAGAATTCCGTCTTGAACTGGACATAGCGCGGCTTCATGTCGCGCAGGCACTCGTTGTAGAGGTTCAGAAACGACGCCGTCATGCTGCCGTCGATCGTCGACAGCAGAACGCCACGAAATATCTTGCCGTATTTTTGAACCGACAACGAACCCTGATGAACGTAGATGAAGTCGCTTCCTTGTTGTAGAAGCAACATCGATTCGTCGAGGCGTGTTTCTTCCTCGTTGCCGTAGAGGTCCTTCAGAAGCGGCGCTCGGTCCTTTTTGGCGAGCTTCAGCCAGCGTTCGTAACGATTTCGCAGAAAAGGCGATCGACAGTGGTCGAGGATCTTTGATCCGCTCCAGATCTGGATGTCCGAGCCGGTGAGCTTCGCCTTGTCGGCACGAACGGGTTGAATGCCCGATGCGAGCTTGGGATCGGAGCGATAGAGAGTAACAGCCACGTTTCTTCTCATGAAGTTAAGTGATCATAATGCGAAAGTGACCGATTCGGTTGAGGATTGGAATAGTCGGAGACGAGAGGATCTCGGAGTGTTGGTCTTCGTACCAACGAAGACGATTGCGATGTCGAGATTCGCTTTCGCGCTAGGGCGTGTATGAATTTGAGGCGTTGATTTACATATAATGTAATTTATGAGTATCGGGCTCAATGACCATAATAGAGATTGTATAAGGGAGTGACGCAATGGAGAGTTTTGGTTGACTCCTTCTCTCCTTGTTAACTTTTACATGCCCAATTTGGGATAGAACTCCCGTGACGAGGTCGTCTCCGTGCCCCTGAACCCGACTCTCACCAAGCGTATCGGTTTGTTGTGTCTGCTTCCGATGGCGGCTCTGATCGTCGGCGGAGCACTTCGGCTTTCCGACGATTTCGGCCGCGCTCGAGATGCCGATATGGTTGCGGAGGTGATTTCACGAGCACCGGTGATTTCAAATCTCGTTCACGAGCTCCAGAAGGAACGCGGCATGTCCGCCGGCTTCATCGGTGCGAAGGGACGTGAGTTTGGCGACGGTCTGCGCAATCAGAGGCACGAGGTCGACCGAGCCACCGAAGCGTTTCTGGAAGCGATCCCGAACGCCGGCGGTCGACTAGCTTTCGACGGGTTCTCTCACCCTTACGACAACAGTCGCGCGGCCCTCGGTCGCATCGGTGACATTCGGGTGGCGGTCGATCGGCTGACGGTTTCGGGCGGCGACATGGCGAAGACATATACCTCGTTGATCGGTGATCTCCTCGCCATGGCCGATAGCGTCGGTCGTGTCACCGAGGACGCCGCCGAAGTGCGATCCCTCGAGGCCTTCTCGGCGCTCCTGCAAGCCAAAGAACTGGCGGGGCGTGAAAGAGCGATGGGGACGACGGGGTTCGCATCCGGAAGCTTTTCCGGGTCGGTCTTCCGTGAGTACGTCGGACTGGGGATGCGGCAGGAGACGCTGTTCGCTTCCTTCGAGAAACATGCTCGCCCCGATCAGATCGTTCAGCTCCGGGGGGCGTTGTCGGGAGAGGTACAGGAGGGCGTCGTCGCGATGCGTCGGGTCGCCTACGATGCTCCTTTCGGTGGTGACCTCTCGGCTGTATCCGGACCCGCTTGGCTGGTGGCGTCGACGCGGCGCATCGACGCGCTCAAGAAAGTCGAGGACGCCATCGCCGCCGACGTTGTTTCTCAGGCTCGAGAGACAGCCGAGGCGGCACATATCGCGGCGTTGAGACTTGCTGGAATCTTGGGGAGCGTCGTCTTCGTGACCCTCGCTGTTCTCATTCTCGTGGCTCGGTCAATCGCTCTGCCGCTGAAGAAGCTCTCCGAAGTGATGAATCGTTTGGCGAGCGACGACCTCTCCGTCGAAATCGTCGGACGAGCGCGACGCGACGAAATCGGCGAGATGGCAGGTGCCGTAGAGGTGTTTCGCGCCAATGCGGTCGAACGCCGGCGTCTCGAGGTCGAACGGGAGAAGGAGGTCGCTGCTCGTCAGGCCCGTCGCGAATTGTTGGAGCGCGCGATCAGCGACTTCAGGGCAGACATCACCGATCTTCTCGGCGCGATGAGTACCGAGACCACCCGGATGGAGACGGTGGCCGAGGACCTCGTCGAGATCGCGCAGGCGTCCTCGAAGCATGCGGATGCTGCCTCCTCTGCCACACGAGACGCGACCGGCAACGTCCAAGTGGTCGCCGCAGCGGCAGAGGAACTCGCCGCGTCGATCTCGGAAATCAGTGAAAGGGTTCAGAAAACGAGCGCCATCGTCTCGGAAGCCTCCTCCGCCACTGCGCAGTCGGAACGTGAAGTGGACGGTCTCTTGGCGGCTTCGGCACGGATCGGTGCCGTCGTCGATCTGATCGACAAGATTGCCGCCCAGACCAATCTGCTTGCTCTCAACGCGACGATCGAAGCGGCCCGGGCCGGGGCGGCGGGCCGGGGGTTCGCCGTCGTCGCCGCGGAGGTCAAGGATCTCGCGACGCAGACAGCGGTCGCGACCCAGGAAATTTCGGCCCAGATCGCCGGCATCCAAGGTTCGACGACGACGACCGTGGCGTCCATTCGAGGTATCGCCGAACGGATGGCGACGGTGCGGGAGTTTACTGCCGCAATCGCCGCCGCTGTCGAGGAGCAGAGTGCTGCCACGAACGAGATCGCCGTCAACGTTCAGCGCGCGGCTACGGGGACAGTGAGCGCGACGCGAAGCGTGACCGATGTTTCGGGATCGGCGCGCGAAACGACCGTCGCTGCCGAGACGATGCGCGTTGCCGGTGTCGGGGTCGTTCAGGGAAGAGCCGGGTTGGAGCGCGCCGTGCAGCAGTTCCTCGGGAGGGTGATGGAGGATCGACATGCCGCATGATCCGATGATCGGCGGGCTCGGATGTCGAGTGCGGCCAGTGATGTTGCAATCCGGGGTAAGCACAACCGGCGAACGATGCCGAGGGCCGATACGCTGATCACGTGAGCGATGGGATCGGCGTCGCGAAGAGGTCACGGATGACCATGAAATCGACATTTCCCGCTATTCTCCTCGTCGGAGCGACGGGACCGACCGGCCGTGAAATCTTGTCGTTGGCTGCGAAGTCCGGCCGGCGAATTCGGGCTCTGGCACGCAATCCGACGGCCCTCGACGAGGGTGGCTATCGTCATGAAATCTTGCGGGGAGACGTCCTCGATCAACCGTCGCTCGTCACGGCTCTGATGGGGATCGATGTCGTCATTTGCGTCCTTGGCGTACCGTTGACGTTGAAGCCGGTCACCTTACTGTCGCGCGGTACCACCAACCTGCTCGTCGCGATGGCGGAGACTGGAACGACGCGCATCGTCTGCGTCACCGGGGTGGGAACGGGCGACAGTCGTGGTCATGGTGGCTTTCTCTACGATCAGCTTGTTCTCCCCGTGCTGCTCCGATCGATCTATGCCGACAAAGATAGGCAGGAGGCGATCCTGCGCACCGTCGACGTCGATTGGACCATCGTGCGCCCGGCCCGCCTCACGGATGGCCCCGCGACCGGACGCTACCGCGAGCTGACCGATCTCACCGGTGCATGTATGACCCGGATTTCGCGCAAGGATGTCGCCGCCTTTCTACTCGAGGAGGCGATCGATCCACGTCACCGCCGAAGAACCGTCAATCTCTCCGATTGAAGACCCCGGACATGGTCCCTCAGTACGAAATGCCCATCATCGAAGATACCGACGAATGGCGACGCGGTTCATGGGCCGCCGTATCGGCGATCGAGGCCGCGCGTCGGACCGGTGATTGGGAACCCCTCGATCTACTCGCAGCTGCTTTGGGGGTCGGCGACGATCCGGCCGATCGCGGCGCGTGGGAGGCCATCTGCGAGGCCTTGGTCGGACCGTTCATTCGGCGTTGACCGGAAGAACGAGAAGAGAACAATGTGCCGCAAACGCAAAGGACGACGACAACGTCGAGCCAGATGTCGGAGGGGAGCTTCCCCGCTACGCAGCTCGTGACATGCTGATATCGGGTCGAAACTATGTTCCAATCCTGCGCATGGTGCGCGCACTCGCGTGCGATAGGCAGCCGTTGACGATGAGGCTCCGCAAACGGCATCGCGGCACGTGCGAATTGCCGTGGTGCATTCAAATGCCCGGTCCTCCGGGAGAGCCGGTCCGACCCCCGCTCTGATCGACGGCATCCCGTCACACCCCGACCTTCCACGATCAACCCGCTTCGGGGTCGGCTACGCGAGCGTGCCGCCGCTTTCGGCTGTGCCTGCGCGGTGATCGCGGTCGGGGGCGTGACCTCGGGGGAGCCATCGAGCGGGGATCGGCCCCGCTCCGCGATGGAGCCCTTCCCCATGTCCCACGACCTCTCGCTCGCTCGGTCTCACGCTCTCGATCTCGCCCGCACCCTGATGGTCCCGGTCGTTCTCTTCCTGTCCGGAGACGAATACGGCGTTCTGCCGGCCGACGAGATCGACGACGAAGACGACGTAGAGGTGATCCACGAGTTCGATCCGTGGCGGGCTCATTGAGCCCGCTTTTCCTCCGGGTGCCGCGAGCGCGGGCGCGGCCGCAAGGGAGGCTTCGCCGCGGACGGTGTGGTGGACGCCCCGGGGAGCCGGTGCGTCCGATCGATGCTCTTCTGCCGTCCGCGCCCTTGCCGGTCTTCCCGCGTCGCGGCCGGTCGATCGGGTCTGGGAAATCTCCCGGGAAGATTGGTTTGGCAAGAGAGGAGGCCCGGCGCGCGCGCCGGCAGGAAGCCGATGGAGAAACACCAAATCGAAGACCTGCGGGAGCGGGTGACCTGCGCCGTCGTGCTGGAGACGGTAGGTTTCGTGCTCGATCCGCGCGAGAGCACGCGACGAGCGCTCAAATTTCGTCGCGCCGCCGAGATCGTCATCGTGATCCACGAGGGGAGGGGATGGTTCGATCCGCTCTCCGATGCGAAGGGCGACGTCTTCGCTCTCGCCGCTCATCTCCATGGGGAGAGCTTCCTCGAGGCGCTCGATCGGGTCGCAGGTCTCGTCGGCGTGAGGTTGAACGCGCCGGTGTGGCGCCGGCCGTGGAGAGACGTTGCGACCGACGTCTCGATCGCCGAACGATGGACGGCGCGACGCGCACCCTGGCCCGGCTCGGCGACCTGGCGGTATCTTCGCGACGAGCGGGGGCTTTCCGAGTTCGTCCTGCGCACGGCGATCCGGCAGGATCTGCTGCGCGAGGGGCCGAAGGGAAGCATGTGGGCGGCCTACACCGACGACGACGGTGCTCTCGTCGGCTGGGAAGAACGCGGCTCTCGTTGGCGAGGCTTCTCGACCGGCGGGATGAAGGTGTTGTTCCGGTTCGGTTCGGCCGAAGCGTCACGAGTCTGCGTCACCGAGGCGGCGATCGATGCGATGAGCCTCGCCGATCTCGAGGGGGCAAGGCCGGACAGCCTCTACGTCGCGACCGGCGGCGGTTGGTCGCCCGCGACCGATGCCGCGTTGCGCCGGCTCGCCTCTCGGCCCGAGACGCTGCTCGTCGCCGCGACCGACGCCGACGCTCAGGGTGAAATCTATGCCGAGCGAATTTGGAAGATGGCCGAGGTGACCGGTTGCCGTCGACTGCGCCTGTCGCCGGTGCAGCGGGACTGGAACCTGATGCTGCAGGAGAAGAAGGGAAGAGAGGAGCGGTCAGAGGAAAGAACGGAGGCAGCCCTGCCGCCTGACCGTCGACCGCCTCGAGGGTGAAGCTTCGCCCGGCTCCGCCGGCCCTCGACCCGGCCGGCCGGCGAGGCGGCGTCGGGGGAGGGGTCAGGAAGGATCGAAGAGGAGGGCGTCCCGGGGGATGGCCGTGCTTCGATCCACGAGCCGGAGAACCGCCATGATCCCGTCTTCCCCCATTCGCAAGGTGTTCGAGGGTGTCGCCGATCGACGTCAGATGTACCGCCTGTTCGACCGCCACGTCGGGCACCCGTTCCGATCGTCCGATGCCGGCGGTCTTCATGCCGGCGAGTGGTTCGAGATCACCGAAGCCGACTACGACCACATGCTCGATCTCCTGCCGCCGCTGTGGATGCGCGGCGACATGTTCGCCCTCGCCGAATATCTGACCGGTTCCGTCACCAGCATCTTCTTCGCGCTCTCGATCCGGGGTCGGATGCGCTGGTTCCACGGCTATTGCGATCTCGTCGACCGCGGTTCGCCGGATCGGATGCGCCGAGCGATCCTCGAGCGCGAGGCCCTTCCCGGTCGTGGGATGAGCCGCGCGGAGTGTCTCGAACACATCTGGAGCGAGACCCACGACGCCTACCGCGGCCATGCCGGCGCCGGCTGGCCGGAAGAGGCGAGGGGCCGACGCTTCGTCGTGGTCTACGGGCAGGGGCGCGGCGCTCGAAAGAGACTGCTCGAGGAACTGACCACCCTGGAGATCGCGGCCAAATTGCCGGGCCGACTGCTCGCCGTCACCGACGCCGTGGCGGCGTGAACTCAGGCGGCCGTGCGACCATCACCGACGGTCGATCCGCCGAGGGGCCGACGGTAGCGATCGTGCGCAGTCGCCGCCGGTCATATCGATCCGAAGCCGTCGGCCGAGACCGGTAAGCCCATCCTTCAGACCCATCCGAGGCAACGCCTTTGCCCGATCCGTTCGGGCGGAGCGGTGCCGCGCGCCTTCTCTTCGAGGAGCAAGCTCTCATGAGTTCCACCGATCCCTTCACCCTCGATCTCTTCGGGACGACCGGCCTTTCCTCCGGACTGAGCTTCGGCCTCGGTGCCTTGTCGCCGCCGCCCGACGACGATCCCGACGATCCGCCGCCCTCCACGCCGGCCCCCGCCTCGACGGGGGCCGTGTTCGTTCGGCCGGCCGCTTCCGAGAGGGATCTCGGGGAGAACTTCCATCTCGAAGGGGACCGCCGTCTCGCCGCCGGTTGGAAGGGGAGAGCGCGCGACAACATCGAGGCCATTCGACTGGCGGCCGCGATCGAACGCGACAACCGTCCAGCGACGGCTGAGGAACAGGAGCGCCTCATCCGCTTCATCGGCTTCGGTGCATCGGAGCTCGCCAACGGCGTCTTCCGCCGCCCCGGCGAGATGGCCTTCCGCGCCGGTTGGGAGGAGATCGGCGCCGACCTCGAGGACGCGGTCGGGGAGGGGGATCATGCTTCGCTCGCCCGCTGCACCCAATATGCTCACTTCACGCCCGAAGGGATCGTCCGCGCGATCTGGGCTGGTCTCGAACGCCTCGGCTGGCGCGGCGGCCGCGTGTTGGAGCCCGGGATCGGTACGGGGCTCTTCCCGACGCTGATGCCCGAAGCCTTTCGATCCGTCTCGCGCGTCACAGGGGTCGAGCTCGACCCGGTGACGGCGCGGATCGCCCGGCTGCTGCAGCCGCGGGCGCGGATCCTGACGGGGGATTTCGCGCGCACCGAGTTGGCGGCGAACTTCGATCTCGCCATCGGCAATCCGCCCTTCTCCGATCGCACGGTTCGCTCCGACCGTGCCTATCGTTCGCTCGGCCTGCGCCTCCACGACTACTTCATCGCCCGGTCGATCGATCTCCTGAAACCCGGCGGCCTCGCCGCCTTCGTCACCTCGCACGGAACGATGGACAAGGCCGACGGCACGGCGCGCGAACACATCGCGAAGTCGGCCGATCTCGTCGCCGCCGTTCGCCTGCCCGCGGGTTCATTCCGCGCCGATGCCGGCACCGACGTGGTGGTCGACGTCCTCTTCTTCCGCAAACGCAAGGCGGGCGAACCGCGAGGTGACACGACCTGGCTCGACCTCACCGAGGTGCGCCCGGCCGGCGACGAGGAGGGCGCGATCCGCGTCAACGCCTGGTTCGCTCGCCACTCGGAACTGGTGCTCGGCACCCACGCGCTGACCTCCGGTCCATTCGGCGAGACCTACACCTGCCTCACCGGCGACGAGGCTCTCGAGACCGTTCTCG
Organism: uncultured Alphaproteobacteria bacterium; assembly: GCA_937919435.1. Classification (GTDB taxonomy): domain Bacteria; phylum Pseudomonadota; class Alphaproteobacteria; order Rhizobiales; family Ancalomicrobiaceae; genus Siculibacillus. Next base: position 8,456 of record CALFRR010000223.1, read on the forward strand.
GCCGTGCCGTCTCGCGTCTGCCGGAAGCGATCTACGACGGCGAGCCGGAGGCGATCGACGTGGATGGTGACGAAGCGCTGGCCATTGCTCCCATCGCTGCCGGATCGCATGTCCGCGAGGGCAGCTATCTGATGGACCCGCGCCGGGGTCTCATGCAGATCGCCGCCGGCGTGCCGGTGCCGGTCGCGGTCCGCAAGGGGAGGGGCGGCGAGGGGGTCTCCGAGACGCACTTCCGGATCATCGGCAAGCTGATCCCGATCCGCGATGCCGTGCGCCAGATCCTCGCCTGTCAGGAGGCCGACCAGCCGTGGCAGTCGGCGCAGGTGCGGTTGCGCATCGCTTGGTCCGCCTTCGTGCGGACCTTCGGCCCGATCAACCACACCACGGTCTCGGTCACCGAGGATGCCGAGACCGGCGAGGTGCGCGAGACCCATCGCCAGCCGAACCTCGCGCCGTTCCGGGATGACCCCGACTGCTGGCTGGTCGCCTCGATCGAGGACTACGACCTCGACTCCGACACGGCGAAGCCGGGGCCGATCTTCTCGGGTCGCGTGATCGCGCCGCCGGCGCCGCCGGTGATCACCTCGGCCGCCGATGCACTCGCCGTGGTGTTGAACGAGCGTGGCCGCGTCGATCTCGACCACGTCGCCGAGCTGCTCCATCGAGACGTCGACGACGTGCTGGCCGAACTCGGCACGGCGATCTTCCGCGATCCAGCCGACGGTTCCTGGCAGACGGCGGATGCCTATCTCTCCGGGACCGTACGCAGGAAGCTCGAGGTGGCTACGGCCGCGGCGGCGCTCGATCCCGTCTTCGAGAGGAACGTTCGAGCCCTCGAAGCCGTGCAGCCGGCCGACCTCCGCCCCTCCGAGATCACCGCCCGCTTCGGTGCCCCGTGGATTCCGGCTTCGGACATCGTCGCCTTCGTGCGCGAGACGATGGGTGCCGATATCCGCATTCACCACATGCCGGAACTGGCGTCGTGGACTGTCGAGGCGCGTCAGCTCGGCTGGATGGCGGCCGGTACGTCGGAATGGGGCACCGAGCGCCGCCATGCCGGCGAACTGCTGGCCGATGCGCTGAACTCCCGCGTGCCGCAGATCTTCGACACGGTCGAGGAGGACGGCAAGGAACGCCGCATCCTCAATGTCGTCGACACCGAAGCGGCCAAGGAGAAGCTCGCGAAGATCAAGACCGCGTTCCAGACCTGGGTCTGGACCGATCCCGATCGTACCGATCGGTTGGCGCGGATCTACAACGATCGCTTCAACGACATCGCGCCGCGCTGCTTCGATGGATCCCACCTGAAGCTGCCGGGGGCCTCCGGCGCCTTCACGCTCTATCCGCATCAGAAGCGCGGCATCTGGCGGGTCGTCGCCGCCGGCTCGACCTACCTCGCCCATGCCGTCGGCGCCGGCAAGACCTTGACGATGGCGGCCGCCGTCATGGAGCAGCGACGTCTCGGTCTGATCGCCAAGGCGATGGTGGTCGTCCCCGGCCATTGCCTGGCGCAGGCGGCGCGAGAATTCCTGGCGCTCTATCCGAATGCCCGCATCCTCGTCGCCGACGAGACCAACTTCACGAAGGAGAAACGGCAGCGGTTCCTCGCCCGGGCGGCGACCGCGACCTGGGACGCGATCCTGATCACGCATTCCGCCTTCCGCTTCATCGGCGTGCCCTCGGCGTTCGAGCAGCAGATGATCCGAGACGAGCTCGAACTCTACGAGGACCTCGTCACGAAGGTCGATGGCGAGGATCGCGTCTCGCGCAAGCGCCTCGAGCGGTTGAAGGAGGGGTTGAAGGAACGGCTCGAGGCCCTCTCGACCCGCAAGGACGACCTCCTCACGATCTCGGAGATCGGCGTCGACCAAATCATCGTCGACGAGGCGCAGGAGTTCCGCAAACTCTCCTTCGCCACCAACATGTCGACGCTGAAGGGCGTCGATCCGAACGGCTCGCAGCGCGCCTGGGATCTCTGGGTGAAATCCCGCTTCGTCGAGACGAAGAACCCCGGCCGGGCGCTGATCCTCGCTTCCGGTACGCCGATCACCAACACCCTCGGCGAGATGTTCTCGGTGCAGCGGCTGATGGACCACGAGGCGTTGACGGCCCGCGGTCTCCACGAGTTCGACGCCTGGGCCTCGACTTTCGGCGACACCACCACCGAACTCGAGCTTCAACCCTCCGGCAGGTACAAGCCGGTCAGCCGCTTCGCCAGCTTCGTCAACGTGCCGGAGCTGATCGCCATGTTCAGGTCTTTCGCCGACGTCGTGCTGCCCGAGGACTTGCGCCGGTACGTGAAGGTGCCGGCGATCGCGACGGGCAAGCGGCAGATCCTGACCGCCAAGCCGACGGCGGCCTTCAAGCGCTACCAGACCGTGCTCGACGCTCGGATCAAGGCGATCGAAGCGCGCGACCGGCCGGCTGAACCCGGCGACGACATCCTGCTCTCGGTCATCACCGACGGCAGGCACGCGGCGATCGATCTGCGCCTCGTCGATCCCGACAACGACGACGAGTCGGAGAACAAGCTCAACCTCCTCGTCGCCAACGCCTTCCGCATCTGGCGCGAGACGAGGGAGAACGCCTATGTCCGCCCCGACGGCGAGCCCTACGAGCTCGCCGGCGCCGCGCAGATGATCTTCTCCGACCTCGGCACGATCGCGGTGGAGAAGACCCGTGGTTTTTCGGCCTACCGCTGGATCCGTGACGAGCTCGTCCGGCTCGGCGTACCGGCTGCCGAGATCGCCTTCATGCAGGACCACAAGAAGTCGGAGGCGAAGCAGCGTCTGTTCGGCGACGTGCGCGCCGGCAGGGTCCGCTTCCTGATCGGCAGCTCGGAGACAATGGGCACCGGGGTCAACGCCCAACTCCGGCTGAAGGCGCTCCATCACCTCGACGTGCCTTGGCTCCCTTCACAGATCGAGCAGCGTGAGGGGCGGATCGTCCGCCAGGGCAATCAGCACGACGAGGTCGACATCTACGCCTACGCGACCGAGGGATCACTCGACGCCACCATGTGGCAGAACAACGAGCGCAAAGCCCGCTTCATCGGCGCCGCGCTCTCCGGCGACACTTCGATCCGCAAGCTGGAGGATCTCGGCGAAGGTCAGGCGAACCAGTTTGCGATGGCCAAGGCGATCGCCTCCGGCGACCAACGCCTGATGCAGAAGGCCGGGCTCGAGGCGGACATCGCACGACTGGAGCGCCTGCGGGCCGCCCACGACGACGACCTCTTCTCCGTCCGTCGGCAGATCCGCGATGCCGAGCGCGACATCGAGCATGCGACCCGCCGTATCGCAGAGATCGGCGAGGACATCGCTCGTCTGGTGCCGACTGCCGGCGATGCCTTCGTCATGACGGTAGCGCGGGAGGCTTTCACCGAGCGTAAGGCCGCCGGCCGCGCGTTGATGAAGGAGATCCTCACCCTCGTCCAGCTCCGGCAGGAGGGCGACACCGTCATCGCTTCGATCGGCGGCTTCGACGTGGAGTTCCGTGGCGAGCGGTTCGGTGGGGATGGTTTCCGCACCACGACCATGTTGCTCAGGACCGGCGCCGATCAGGAGATCGAGCTACCGCTCACCGTCACGCCGCTCGGGGCCGTCGCCCGGCTCGAGCATGCGGTCACCGGCTTCGAGGAGGAGCGGGAACGGCAGCTTCGCCGGTGCGACGAGGCGAAGAGCCGTCTCGCTTCTTACCGATCACGCCAGGGCCGCACGTTCGCCTTCGCCGAGGATCTCGCCGACAAGCGGCGGCGGCTCACCGAGATCGAGAAGGCGCTGGCGGTCGAAGGAGTGCCGATGATCGCGGCTTGAGGGGGGGGCCTCCGATGCGGCGGCGCCGACGGGAGTCGACCCGAAGCGGACGCTCGAACATAGTCCCTTCGGTCATGTCGGACATCGATCCCGTCACGTCTCGGCGACTATCCGCCCCATGTCGGCGATGTCGTAGCCGCCGATGCTGCGGAACTCTTTCTGGAACTTCGCCGAGCGCAGGATCTCGAGCATGGTGCGGATCTCGGGCCGGTCGAGATGCTCGGTTTTGACCACGAGGTCGTAGCGCTCCCGCTTCATCGGCACGAAGTCGAGATTGTCGACCTGCCGGGCGATCTTCTCCGTGCCCACTGCCACATCGGCCTCGCCGCGCCCGACGGCGCTGGCGACGGCGAGATGGGACTGGTTCTCGTCGTCCCAGCCGGCGATCCGGCTGCCCCAGAGACCGAGGAGCTTGAGGTTCTCGTCGAGCAGCACGCGCGAGCCCGCTCCCTTCTCGCGATTGATCATGCGGATGTCGTCGCGGCCGAAATCGGCCCACGACACGATGCCCTTCGGATTGCCCTTGGCGACGTAGAGCCCCTGCGTCCGATAGGCGATGTTGACGATGGTGCAGCGGACGCCCGGCAGCAGGGCGTGGACATGGGGAATGTTGTAGTCGTCGCTTGCGCTGTCCCAGAGGTGCGCCGTCGCGACGGCAATCTTGTCGTGATAGAGCGAAACGAGGCTGTCGTAGCTGCCGATGTAGGCCCTGAGCGCCATGACGCCGTGGTGGCGCATGAAGTTCGACAGGATGTCGAGCACCAGATCCTGGCCGCAGATGACGAAGCCGGCGTCCCTCCGGCGATCGGCCGACAGGTCGAAGTACCGTGTCTCGTCGAACGCGGCGGGCTTCGGCGGGGCCGGAGGTAGAGGTGCCGTCTTCGATGCTTCGATACAGGAGAGCACGTCGGCTTCGGTGAAGCGGATCTTGCGGCCGACCTTGTAGTGGCCGATGCCGCCGTTCTTGATCAGCGTGTAGACGCCGCTCCGGCTGATGTTCAGCCGCTCGGCGACGTCCTCGACCGTCATGGCATCGCTGGGTGGCATGGCGGGTTCATCCATTTTCATCTTCATTCGTATTCGTTCGCGCAGGTTGCCAAAAAATGCGTCGTTCGTCCACCTAGTTTGACTTTACAACGCAACGAGACGCCGCATTCCTGATGCAAGATGACGAAGATGCACGAATATCTCATTTCGTGCATTTCCATTTCTTTTCATCCGGGGTCGAGGGCGGCGCTGGAGGCCGCGAGGTGCCGAGATGAGTGAAGCGTCGACCGTCGCCGTACCGAGTTCCGAAGGTGAGCAATCGAACGAGCCTCCCGTGGGGATGCGATCCGACGTGCCGGCCTTCGCCGGTGGCGCGCTCATCGGCTCGCTCGGCGGGTTGATCGGTCTCGGCGGGGCGGAGTTCCGCCTGTCGCTGCTGATCGGCCCCTATCGCTTCCGGGCGCTCGAAGCGGTGATCCTCAACAAGGCGATGAGCCTGATCGTCGTCGCCTCGGCGCTGCCGTTCCGGGCCGTCGCCGTCCCCTTCGCGAGCGTCGCCGATCATTGGTCGGTCATCGTCAATCTGCTCGCCGGGAGCCTCGTCGGCGCATGGCTCGGTGCCGGTTGGGCGACGAAGCTCGGCTCGCGGACGCTCTACCGCGTCATCGCCGTGCTGCTGGTCCTCATCGCCGGGGCGTTGCTGTTCGGACACGAGACGGGCGGAGCGCATGCGGTGCTCTCCGACGCGTGGCAGATGGTGGCCGGCGTTGCGGCAGGGTTCGGCATCGGGGTGGTCGCGGCGCTGATGGGGGTCGCGGGTGGCGAGTTGCTGATCCCGACGCTGGTTCTGCTCTTCGGTGCCGACATCAAGCTCGCGGGCTCCCTGTCGCTCGCCGTCAGCCTGCCGACGATGATCGTCGGCTTCGCCCGCTATAGCCGCGACAGTGCCTTCGCCACACTCTCCCGCAACAAGCGCTTCGTCGTGATCATGGCGGCCGGTTCGATCGTCGGCAGCTTCCTCGGCGGGCGTCTGCTCGGGCTCGTCCCCTCGTCCGTGCTGCTGCCGTTGCTGGCGGCGATCCTCGCCCTCTCCTCGGTGAAGGTTTGGCGTCACGGCTGAGTTGCTCGGAGGAATGCATCTGTCGGTGGTAGCTCTCGCCGCCTTGCCACCGCGAACGTTTGGCTCTCCCCAACTCCCTTGGCTGGTTGCCAGTGTCCGCGATTGGCGCGATGAGGCCGACACCCTTCGCCCGCAAACATCCGAGTGACGATCATAGATCGGTCTGCTCCGATAGGAGCAGTGCATCCTCGACTTCGATCCCCAGGTACCGAACGGTAGTTTCGATCTTGGTGTGCCCCAGCAGAATCTGAACGGCTCGGAGGTTGCCGGTCCGCCGGTAGATCTGTGCGACCTTGGTTCGGCGAAGAGAGTGGGTTCCGAAGTCCTCGGGGTCCAAGCCGATGCTCTCGACCCAGCCATGAACGATCCGGGCATATTGGCGAGTAGAAAGGTGAAGACTCGAACGATCTCGACTCGGGAACAGGTAGGCCGATCCTCGCGCGCGAAGCACCGGAAGCAATCGTTCGACCGCTTTGCGCGTCTGTTCAGTGATCTCGAACTGGACCGGATTACCGGTCTTACGCTGAACAATGGTGGCTCGTTCCCGAACCCTGGTTCCGGTGCAGACGTCGTCGATCTTCAGGCTGACCAGATCGCAAGCGCGTAGCTTGCTGTCGACGGCCATGTCGAACAGCGCGAGATCGCGGCCCGATCCCCCCATCTCCAACCGCACACGGATCGACCATACGTGCTTGGGTTGAAGAGGGCGCTTCTGTCCGACGAGAACGCCCTTATTCCAAGGAACGGTGGGTCTGAAGTCGTTGGCGAGTTCGGGCATGGCGTGGCCTCCATCCCGCCCCCGACTGAATTCTAGTGCAGATCAGTTAACGCGGCGCCATTCGCCCGACGCCCTGCGACCCGAAGCGGACGCTTCAGATCGCGCGCCTCCGGTGAAGCCGCGCGGTTCAGACGGCTCGGAGTTGGTCGGGTTGCGCAGCGCCATCTCACGACGCGGGAAGAAGTGCGCGAACCGGTCGGCGATGGGATGGACGATGACATGACGCTGATGTTGCGGGGCTCCGTCGTTCTTCTCCTCGACCGCCTTGAGCCACAATTATACAATGCCGATTTCCGCTCGGAGGGTGCTGATGAATTCGCTCGTCTCGGCATACGGTTCTTTGGCACTTGCCATCGTCAGTGAGGTCATAGGATCGACCCTGTTGCAAAAGTCCCAACAGATGAGCCGGCTCACCCCGACGGTGGCGATGCTCGTCTTCTATCTGGCGTCGCTCTTCTTTCTTTCCTATGCACTGAAGAGCATCCCGCTCGGCGTTGCATATGCGATTTGGGCCGGAGTCGGCATCGTCCTGACGGCGACCGTCGGCATCGTGCTCTTCGGGCAGGTTCTCGACGCTGCGGCTATGATCGGAATAACACTGATCGTTGCAGGCATCGTCGTCATGCAACTATTTTCGGCAACGCTGCATCACTGAGCCGCGCAGACCGAAGGTCGCTGCCATACGAAATCACCACAGTGTTCAAAGCGCAGGCGATCTCGTCGGCTGCGCGACGACTTCAGATCTCGAAGAGGTATTGGTGAATGTGAAGCCCTGGACCGTACACGTCGTGTATCGTCCCGATGCGCGCGATTCCAAGCCGATCGAGACTGCTCGTCACGGCGTGACTGCTGTCGGTCACTTCCATGATCAGGCGCGTGATCCCCATGGAACGCGCCAGACTGATCATGGCCCTGAACAGAAGGGGTGACGCGTGCTTGGGTCCGTCGCGCGAGACGCACATCCAATCGGCGAAGCCGAAATGACGAGGCATGGACAACTGACGATAGACACCGCAAAATCCAAGTAGAGTTCCGTCAAACTCTAGTTTTGCAAATTTCCTATCGTCTCCGATCTGATAAAAACTCTGCACAAGCGAATCTAAAACGTATTTGACCATTCTTTCGTCGAAAGTGTTCGCGGCAAGATTCAGGTATCTCGAAAAATCTTCTCCGGGCTCTATCTCCGGAAGAAAAGCATCATCGGCGTAGTACTTTTCAAAAACTTTCCGCGCCTGATTTTTGACGCCCCCACTCGATCGACCTTGCGAGAGTTCACAAACGCTGCTGGAACGCATTACGCTCTTCCTACGGATACATTTTAGAAGAAAATGCCAAGACTCAGGTCGTGTCAATCCACGGACGAGCGCCTCGGGTGCCTTCTATTCCGACAGCCGTCATGGATGTTCCCGATCCGCGTAGACGGAAATGCCGGCGCACCAGTTGGTCGGCAGGCTGACCGGATCGCCCTCAGAAGAGGTGGACGGCCTGCGGCGCAAGGAGGCCGATCGCGGTGAAGGCGACGCCGATCAGGCCGAGGCCGCCGGCGACGACGGCGAGGAAGACCATGCCGGTGATGACGGCCGCCGAGCAGAGGACGATGCCAATCTGGAAGGCGGCAGAAGCGAGTTCGTAGTGGTGATAGCGCTCCATGGCGAGATCGTGCTTGTGCTCGGCATCCTTCGCCCGAACGGCGAGCTGCTTGCGCCCCTCGCCACCGGCCTGATCGTCGTCGTATCGGGCCGCGGTCTTCCGCCAGGCGTCGATCTGCGCGGCCGTCGCCGTCTTCGCCTCGGCGTCCGCGATCGTCCTGAGGTCGATGGCGCGGCTCTCGGCGGCGGTCTGCAGCGTCGTCATGCGAATGGTTTTCGCTTGAAAGAAAGCCCACAAATTGGAGGCTTCGACGTTGCTGCTGAGGGCGGCCGTCTGGGCGCTCTTACCGAGCGTCTCGGAGAACGCGAGAAACAGAGCCAGCACCGCGATCGCCAAGGCGATCTGCTTGTTGTGTCCGGCGGCATGCGCGGCGTGATCCGAATGTTCCATGCTCGAATGAGCCTCGCTCATGACGTCCGTCCTTTCCATTCGATCCCCTCGATCGGGCGAATCCGCCCGAAGGTCAACGCAGCGGCGGCAACACCAGAGCCGAAATCACCGCCAAGCCGAATATCACGGCAGCCACCATGATCGCCGATCGGGTCGTGGGCTTTTTCGGCATCGTCGGAAGCTCTCGTCTCGTGGTCGATGGTCGTTCACCGTTGCCGTACGGTGTACCCCGCAAACCGGTCATAGGACCAAGACACCCTTGTGCAGCGCGTTCTCGTCGGGCTCGACGTGGATGGTGACGATCGCGTGTTCGATCTCGGCGGTGAGGGCCGCCTCGATCCGATCGCAGATCGCATGGGCCTCGTTCACCGAGAGGGTCCCCGGAACGACGAGGTGAAAGTCGAGGAAGGTGGCCTTTCCGGCGTGCCGGGTCCGAAGCTCGTGCGCCTCGATCGCGCCGCCGGCGTTGTCGGCGATGATCGCGTGGATGCGGACGAGCGTCTCCGCCGGGACCGCCTCGTCCATCAGGCCGCTGAGCGAACCGCGCATCACCTTCCAGCCCGACCACAGGATGTTCAGGGCGACGAGCGCCGCCAGGGCGGGGTCGAGGACCGTCCAGCCGGTCACCACGACCAGAAGGACGCCGATCGCCACGCCGGCCGACGAGATCACGTCGGACAGCAGGTGATGACCGTCGGCGACGAGCGCCGGCGAGCGCAGTCTGCGGCCCTGGGAAACCAGGACCCAACACCACGCGGCATTGATCGCGCTGGCCAATCCGTTGACGAGCAGGCCTTCGAGCGGCGCGTCGAGCGGGTGGGGATCGAGGAAGCCGGCATAGGCTTCGCGCATGATGAGGATCGCCGCGACGATAATCATCACGCCTTCGAGCGTGGCGCTGAAGAGTTCCGCCTTGTGGTGACCGTAGGGGTGCTTGTCGTCGGCCGGCTGCGCTGCCACGCGAATGGCGATCAGCGCCGCGATCGCCGTCGCCACGTTGACCGTGCTCTCGAGCCCGTCGGACAGTAGAGCGACCGATCCCGTCAGCCACCACGCGATCAGTTTGAGCACCAGAACGACGAGGCCGACGAAGATGCTGCCGACGGCAATGCGGGTGGTCCGGTTCATGAGGCCCTCGATCGCGAACTTCAGGTGTGCGTCGGCTGCAGGTGATTGATCGATCCCGACACCGTCTCGCCCCCTTACGCGAGAATCCTGACAATGACCTGAAGCCGATCGGAAGCGCTCGCCGAATGTTCCACACCCGGACGGATCGGTCGTCGAAACGCAGATGCGCGTCGAGAACGAGAGAGGGCCTCGCCGGCTCTGGCCGGAGAAGCCCTCTCTGGAATTCTCAGGCGGATATGCTCACGCCGTCTTGTCGACGATCGTCCCCATTCCCGCAGGCGCGGGAGCCTTGGACGGGGCAGCAGCCTTCATGTCGTCGGCGTCGTTGTCGGGAGCCCGGTCACGGCCCGGACCTTCGGCGGCTTCGGTGGTACGCGGCGGCATGGCCGGCGCGGCGGACGAGATCGACATCGACATGGGCGTTCCTCCAAGGGTGTATCCGCAATTTGCCGTATATTCATTGAGATCGAGTTAAAATGACGCACCGCAACCGAAGTGCACGGAACGTTGTTCGCATCGAGAATGTTTTCGGTTCCGCTCTGCTTTCCGTCCTGCGGAAAGCAGACCGTCGTTTGCGAAAACATCCGAAATCAGGGCAGCGCACCAATTTGTAAATGCTTCTCGCTCGCAGTATCGATCGAGGATTTCAATTGGTGAGAAAGTGTTCCGGCCCGGGTTGACTCCGCTGCGATACGGGCGCATTGGCCTCGCCGTCGAACGGTGTCTCGATGCCGTCATCCGACAACGACAGAAAGTGACATGGGCAGTATTCTCACCGGCGTGCGACCTTTCGCGACGCCGACGACAGACATGACGGCCATGAGCCGCCACGGACATTCGAGAGACGCGACGCTCCCATGAGCCGTCACCACGTCTCGAGTGCCATGGCGACCATGGGCATCGAGAGTGACGGCGATGGCGACTGCAACCCGCATCGGCACGAACGAGAGATCCACGACGCGTTCGGTTCGGACGCCGGAACCGGCTCGTCCGGTTGCGTGCATTCACGTCCATCGTGCGCGACGTCGTCGCATCTGTTTCACGCGCCCACACACTCGCCTGCGCGGAACCTCCGAGGATCCTTTCAGTATCGCCGCCTGACGGCGCTCGGACACGAGTGCTGCGAAAGAGAGCTGGTTCCTCGAACCAGTCGTTCGATTTCATCGGAACAGGCGAGGTCACGATGGACTTCTTCGCTCGGATTTATTACCGGCTGCGCCGCATCTGGAAGGCCGTGGCGCTGTATTTCATGATCTCCGGCCCCGGGCTGGTCGTCATGATCGCGGACAACGACGCCGGCGGCATCACCACCTATGCGGCCACGGGTGCGAAATACGGCTACAATCTGATCTGGTTCCTGCTGATCCTGGTTCCGGTCGCCTATTACGTCCAGGAAATGACGGTCCGGCTGGGGGCCGTCACCAAACGCGGGCATGCCGAAGCGATCTTCGACGGCTTCGGCTCGTTCTGGGGCTGGTTCTCGCTGCTCGACCTGATCCTGGTCGACTGGTTGACGCTGGTGACCGAGTTCATCGGCATGACGGCAGCGCTCAGGATCTTCGGCGTTCCCGATTGGCTGACCGTCGTCGCCGTCTGCGTCCTGATGTTCACGATGGTCCTGAACGGTCGATACTGGACGTGGGAGAAGATCGCGCTCGCCTTCTGTGCGCTCAACCTGATCTACATTCCCGCCGCCATCATGGTCCACCCGCCGGTTTCCGAAGTGATCGGTGCGGGGCTGGTTCCGAATTTTCCGGGTGGCTTCAACGGTGACCTGTTCTTCTTCCTGATGGCCAACATCGGCACGACGATCGCGCCGTGGATGCTGTTCTTCCAACAGTCGTCGGTGGTCGACAAGGGGATGAAGGAAAAGGACATCCCCTGGGGGCGGGCCGACACCTGGGTCGGCGCGATCCTGACCGTCGTCGTGGCATTGTTCATCGTCGTCCTGACCGGTACGGTCCTCAAGGGCGTCGAAATCAGCGACGCAGCGGAAGCCGCACAGAAGCTGATGGAGACCGACAGATACGTCGGGGCCTTCATGGCGATCGGCCTCTTCGACGCCGGCCTTCTCGGAGCGATCTGCATCTCGCTCGCCAGTTCGTGGGCCTTCGGCGAGATCTTCGGTTGGGCGCATTCGCTCAATACCAAGATCAAGGAAGCGCCCTGGTTCTACGTCAACTACTTCCTGACACTGGCGACGGCCGGTGCGGTCGTCCTCATTCCGGGTGCCCCGCTCGTGCTGATCACGCTCTTCGTGCAGGTCGTCGCCGTGACGCTCCTGCCGGCGGCGCTGGTGTTCCTGATCCTCCTGCTCAACGACCGGCACACGATGGGGGAATACTGCAACACTCCGCTTCAGAACTGGATCGGTGGCGTGATCGTCACGGCCATCATCGTGCTGTCGACCTGCTATGGCGTCAGCGCCCTGTTCCCGAACGTCTTCAACTAAGCGACGGGAGGAGACCCCAATGTCCTATCCCCATCTCCTTCGGGCCCTCTTCTCGGATGCTTTTGCGCGCATTCGCTACATCAACGCAAAATATGCCGAGCCGCGCATCGCGATGTCGCCGGCGGTGCGCTTCGCGCTGTTGAGCCTGCGGATCTATCTGCTGCTGCTCGTCGGCCTGCTCGCCTACAAGTTCTACGCCGTTCTGGCTGCGTCCTGAGACCGAGAGGAGCCGAGACATGAACACCCAGCTCGAGCAGACCTTCCTTCTCAGCGCACTGATCGGCAAGCCGGCATTCATCGCAGGCAAGAAAATCGGAAAGATCTCCGATCTGATCGCCGTCGAATCGGGCAAGCTGCCGGAGGTCGGCAGCTTCGTCGTCTCGCGCCCGTTCGGGCACAAGGCTCTGTTGGTGCCGTGGGACAAGGTGTCGGATTTCGACGGCCGGCGTCTGACGATCGAGGCATCCTCGCCCGCGGAGGTCGAAGGTGAGCCCGAACCATCCCAGATCTGCCTCAAGGATCATCTCCTCGACAAGAAGGTCCTCGACTGCGACGACGACGAGGTCGAAGTCGTCTACGACATCAAACTGGCCCTTCGCGCCGGCAGGCTCTATGCGACCGAAGTCGACTGCAGCCGCTCCGCGTTCCTGCGGCGCATCGGTCTCGGGCGCATCGCCGATCTCATCGGCGGGCTCGCCGACCGCATTCGCACCGACAACACGATCCCCTGGACCTATGTTCAGCGGCTTCCCGATACGCTGACCAGCTTCAAGGGGGATCTGAAGCTGACGGTTCTGAAGGAGAAGCTGCCGGAGATTCATCCGGTCGATCTCGCCGACATCCTCGAGGAGCTCGAGCCGGCGGAGCGACTGGCGATCTTCAACGAACTGCCGATGGAGCAGGCCTCCGACACGCTGGAAGAGGTCGAGCCACGCGTGCAGCGCGAGTTGATCTCCGCCCTCGACAAGAAGCGGGCGGCGGCACTCGTCAACGACATGACGCCGGCTCAGGCTGCCGACATCCTCGCCGTCTTGCCCAGTTCGGAGGTCGACGAGATCCTCGCCGGCATCGATGCCGAGGACGCCGAGAAGATCCGTCACATCATCGAACACCACGACGAGGAGATCATCCACTTCTCCTCGTCGCACGCGATCGAGCTTCCGCCCACGGCGACCGTCGGCCGGGTGATCGGCGACTTCCGCAATCTCGCTCGGGATGCCGACGTCGTCATGTACATCTACGTGCTCGACGAGAGCCGGAAGCTCCTCGGCGTCGTCGACATCAAGGAGGTTCTGCAGGCCGATCTCGACCAGAAGCTCGACGAGATCATGTCCTCGAACGTGGTGTGGCTGAATGCGAGGGATCCCGTGAAAGAGGCCTCGCGGCTCTTCAAGCGATACAGCTTCCGCGCGATCCCGATCGTCGATGACGACGAGCGCCTCGTGGGGGTGATCCCCTATCGAGACATCGTGAGCCTCAGCCATTGATCCGGATGGATGCGAGATGTCGACCGATCACAAGCGATACGCCGCGAGCATGGCCCTGCTTCGAGGTGTGGCATGGTTCGGAGCTCTGGCCGTCATCGCCGCATTGGCCGTTCACCTGACGAGATGACGAAGGCCCGTCCATCTCTGGTCTGCGAGCCCCAGACGGACGGCGCCACTCCGAATTGAAACTTCACGAAATTTCCAACGCTCGACACGATGTTCGAGACGCGAGGCAGCGAACATGACGATGGCGCTCTCCTACACCGTCGTACCCATCCTCGCGGCCGTCCTCGGTGGCGTCCTCACGCTTCTCTACCGCCCCTCCCATACGGTAGTGAGTGCCATCCAGCACTTTGCCGCAGGTATCGTGTTCTCGGCCGCTGCGGTCGAGATCCTGCCCCATCTGAAGCACGAAGGCGCTCTCTGGCCGATCGTGATCGGTGGTGGACTGGGTGTGGCCGCCATGTTGGGGCTGAAGTCGATCGGCGAGCGGACCGAAGGCAAGGTCGGTCTCATATCGCTGATCGCCGCCGATCTGCTCATCGACGGCGTCGTTCTCGGGATGGCCTTCCAAGCTGGTGCAAAGGCCGGCCTTCTCCTGACCATCGCCCTGACGATCGAGGTCCTGTTTCTGGCGCTGTCGGTGGCGGCCGAGTTGGGCGATGCGCCCGAGCGACGGATCCGGAACGCCGCGACGACGTCGATGTTGGCCCTGATGATGCCGGTCGGCGTCGTCCTCGCATCTCCGCTTGCCTCCGCGCCGGAGGCGATGGTCACCGGTGCCTTTGCCTTCGGCCTCGTCGCGTTGCTCTATCTCGTCACCGAGGAACTTCTGGTCGAAGCCCACGAAGCCGGCGACACGCCTTGGGCAACCGCCCTCTTCTTCGTCGGCTTCCTGGCCTTGTTGATCCTCGAAGACACGATGTGAACAAGACGCCGAGCCGACCACCCTGCGCCGGAGGCATCCATGGGCTTTCGGCGGGTCGGGGCGTTTCACGATTGCCTTTCGAGGGCATTCTGAATGAGGATTCGTCGTCGCTACGGCACGGCCGATCGGCGATGCGGAGAATTCGGAGGCTCGAGGCATGTTCGGAAGCACGGACGAACACGCCCACCTGTGGCCCGGCGTGCCGTTGGCTCTCGCTTCGGCGGTGTTGTTCGGGGCGACGCCGCCGCTGACGAAGCTTCTCGTCGTCGAGATATCGCCGTTATTGCTTGCGGGGCTTCTCTATCTCGGAGCCGGTGCTGGCCTCGCGGCGGTAGAGATCGCCCGGCGGCTGATCGCGCGGGCCCCGAGCGAAGAGACAACGATCTCCCGAACGGACGTGCCGTGGCTGGCGGCGGCGATCTTCGCGGGCGGGATCGTCGCGCCCGTGCTGCTGATGTCCGGGCTCGCCCGCACTTCGGCGTCGAGCGGCGCGCTCCTCCTCAATCTCGAAGGGTTGGCGACCATGGCGATCGCCTGGATCGTCTTCCGCGAGAACGTCGATCGGCGGCTTCTAGTCGGTGCCGCGGCGATCTTGGCGGGCGCCGTCGTCCTCTCGTGGACGGGAGAGGGCGTGTCACTCGACGTCGGCGGGCTCCTCGTCGCCGGGGCTTGCCTCGCCTGGGGCATCGACAACAACCTGACCCGAAAGGTCTCGGCGGCGGACCCCGTCCGCATCACCATCTGGAAGGGTCTCGTCGCCGGATCGGTGAACGTCGCCCTTGCGCTCACGGGCGGCAGCGTCTTGCCGTCATCCATGCAGATCGCCCTCGCCGGTCTGCTCGGCTTCTTCGCCGTCGGCGTCAGCCTCGTGCTCTTCATTCGGGCGCTGCGCCATCTCGGCTCGGCCCGCACCGGCGCCTATTTCTCGCTCGCCCCCTTCATCGGCGCGCTTCTGGCGGTCGGCGTTGTCGGCGAGGCGGTGACGGTTCGGCTCGGTCTCGCCGCGGCCCTCATGGCGATCGGTCTATGGCTGCACCTGATCGAACGCCACGAACACGACCATGCCCACGACGAGATCGAGCACGAGCATCCACATTCTCACGACGAACACCACGACCACGTCCACGATGGACCGGTGAGCGAACCGCACACGCATCTCCACAAGCATGCGCCTTTGGTCCACGCCCACGTCCACTACCCCGATCTCCACCACCGGCACGGCCATTGAGGTCGACGCGGTTACGGCTGCACTCGATGCGATGCAGCCTGTAAGGCCGGTGTCCCCTTTCGGCGCGATGCAGCCGGAGAGGTGATTGGCTGCAATCCGCGCGATAGAAACAATCACCGACCGCCGCGCCAAAACGACTGGCCCTCCGGAAGAGCCGGTCCGGCGGGCTGAATAGCGGTTCAGGAACTCTTCCGTCGCAACTCCTCGACCAGCTGAGGATGACGATCGAGAAGACGAAGCAACTGGCTCGTCGGCCCGCTGGGCTCGACGAGACCACGTTCGTATTTGTCGAAAGCGCTGTCGCCGACCTTGAGCAGGCTGCCGGCTTCGCGTTGCGAGAGCTTCAGCTTCTTCCGGACCCGCCTGATGGTCGTCGGCGACGGGATCCCTTCGACTTCTTCCTTCAACAGCCGCAGCGCGGCGTCGGTGATGGCCATGTCGTCGCCGACGTGAATGCCGTCGTCACCCTCTTCTGGGTAGTATCCCGCCAGTTCGACGGTACGGCTGTGTCCCCTGTAGGAGACGACGAAGGGTCGCACACCCCGGCGGAGGAGTTGACCCGTTTCCGGAGAAACCATGGTCTCCGGCAGATCTTGGGCGAGGATTGCCATCATCCCTTCTCCTTGAACGACATGACGGTGAACTCGGTGACGACGTCGGCCTGGACCTTCACATAGAGAACCATGTCCCGCACCGGCACGTGATAGACGTCCTGCCAGACGCGGTGATCGGCGAAGGTCGTCATCGACTTGTAGAACATGCGCCGATCGATCCCTCGGATGGTCTCCACGACGCCTGTTCTGTCGAACCCCAGAGCGAGTGCGTCGCGCAGGGCCGTAGAAGTCATCGCCAATGTGGCGACCGATCCGAGAGCGGCCTTGATCGCGTCGAGATCGTAGGTCGGACGCTGCTTTTCCATGCCCCAAAATGCCACCTTTATGGTGGCATATCAAGAAGGGGAGAAGGGAAGAGGGAGAAGGCAACCCTCCTCGCGGATCGGCCGGTTCGGCGCCGCCGGCGCTCAACCGCCGCGATCGCGATCCCTGCCCGTCGTTCGCCGCTGGATTTTCGCCCTGCCCGACCTGCCGGGCAGGGCTGCACGGACGCTCCCTCCCATCGGCTCATGTCGGATGCGGAATCCCTCGGATCCTGCTCTCGGCGTCGCGGGTCGTCGAGGGCCTCGTTGGCCCTCAGCGGCGAACGCCGCCGGAAAGCCTGCCTTCGTCGTCGATCAGGACGAGACGGGCAGGGGCAACATCGCTCCAGCGCCATAGTACGAGGTTGAGGTCGTCTTCGCCCATGCTTGCGGCGAAGCTTCGTACCAACAGCCCCTGGAAACCTGCTGCGATCAAGCGGCGGGCGAAGCCCTGTGTGCGGGCCTCGCCGGTCGTCTTCATCTCGTCGCGCCACGTCGGCGCGGCGAGGGCCGCCGGATCGATTCCTTCGTCGGCGAGCGCCGCGGGATCACGCGCATCGAAGATCGCTTCGATCTCGGCATCGTAGGCGACCAGCGTCGTCGGCTGAAGGTTGCCGACCTGATTGGCCTCGCGTAGGGCCGTCATCGGAGAGAGCGAGGCGTAGAGCGCCGGTGTACCCTTCGGATTGAACCGACCGCCATAGAAGGCTGCCCCGCGACCGGAAAGCGGTTCGCGGGCGTGGATCGGGTTCAGAGCCCGGTAGAGCTTGCCACGGTAGGAGATCGACATCAGGCGTGGACGCCGGCGTCCACGGCGTCGACGTAGTCGAGCACCTCGTCGGCTCGCCCACTTCGGACGAGCTGCATCGCCGTCTGCCCGGAGAACCCGGCGAGCGGCTCGGAGCGATACCAGGCATAGGCGAGCAGGGCCGACCCGAACCGCGGTTCGACCTTGTTCAGAACCTCGACCATCTCGCGCAGTCGCCGCTGGGTCTTGTCGGAGCGGATCCGGGCGACACGCTGAACGGCGTCCCGACCGAGACCGGCGGTGCGAGCGACATCCTCGCTCGTCGTCCGGAGCGCGGTCGCGATCTTGCGTGGAGCGAAGAAGCCGCCCTCGGCGTACTGAACCAAGCCCATGTGCTCTGCCTTCCGGTGCCGATCTGATAGACGCAATATAGCGTCAAAATCCGCGTGTTTCAATGTGAAGAGGTGAGAACGAGAAAAGGGAAGGGAACCCTCCTCGCGGATCGGCCGGTTCGGCGCCGCTGGCGCTCAACCGCCGCGATC
>CALFRR010000224.1 GCA_937919435.1 uncultured Alphaproteobacteria bacterium
TGCCGATCGCGATGGAAGAGAAGCTCCGCTTCGCCATCCGTGAAGGTGGCCGCACCGTCGGTGCGGGCGTCGTCGCCAAGATCATCGCGTAAAGGACATCGGCGACGGAGCGGGGTCCTCTCGCTCCGGTCGCGATGCGAACCTTCGAGGGTTCAGAAATGAACGGTCAGAACATCCGAATCCGCCTCAAGGCGTTCGACCATCGGGTCCTCGACGCCTCGACGCGCGAGATCGTCTCGACGGCGAAGCGCACCGGCGCTTCCGTCCGTGGTCCGGTTCCGCTGCCGACGCGGATCGAGAAGTTCACGGTCAACCGCTCTCCGCACGTCGACAAGAAGAGCCGCGAGCAGTTCGAAATTCGGACTCACAAGCGTCTCCTCGACATCATCGACCCGACCCCCCAGACGGTCGACGCGCTGATGAAGCTCGATCTGGCGGCCGGCGTGGACGTCGAAATCAAGCTCTGAGGAACATGAAGTCCTCATAGCCTCTGTTAGATCCGGAGCGTTTCACTTTCGTGACGCTCCCCGAACGAGAGAGAACGCCATGCGTTCAGGTGTGATCGCACAAAAGTTGGGTATGACCCGCATCTACACGGATGCGGGCGAGCAGGTTCCGGTGACGGTCCTGCGCCTCGACGGCTGCCAGGTCGTCGCCCAGCTGACCGAAGAGAAGAACGGCTACACCGCGCTTCAGCTCGGCGCCGGGCTCGCCAAGGTGAAGAACACCAACAAGGCGATGCGGGGGCACTTCGCCACCGCTTCGGTCGAGCCGAAGCGTCGGCTGGTCGAGTTCCGCGTCGATCCCGACAAGCTCATCGAGGTGGGCGCCGAGATCACCGCCGACCACTTCGTCGTCGGTCAGTACGTCGACGTCACCGGCACTTCGATCGGCAAGGGCTTCGCCGGTGGTATGAAGCGCTGGAACTTCGGCGGTCTGCGCGCCACCCACGGCGTGTCGGTCTCCCATCGTTCGCTGGGCTCCACGGGTAACCGTCAGGACCCGGGTCGCACGTTCAAGAACAAGAAGATGGCCGGCCATCTCGGCGCCGAGCGCGTCACCACCCAGAACCTCAAGGTGGTGCGTACCGACGTCGAGCGCGGGCTGATCCTCGTCGAAGGTTCGGTCCCCGGTTCGAAGGGCGGCTGGATCCTCGTCCGCGACGCCGTCAAGCGCGCCGCTCCGGAAGGCCTGCCGCTTCCCGGCGCCTTCCGCGCTCCGGTGGCCGCCGCAGCTGAGAAGGGGGCCGAGTGATGGAGCTCCAGGTCAAGACTCTCGACGGCGTCGACGCCGGGACGATCACCCTCTCGGACGAGATCTTCGGTCTCGAGCCGCGGGCCGATCTGATCCAGCGCGTCGTCAATTGGCAGCTCGCCAAGCGCCGCGCCGGGACCCACAAGGTCAAGGGGCGGTCCGAGATCGCCCGCACCGGCAAGAAGATGTACAAGCAGAAGGGCACCGGTAGCGCCCGTCACGGTTCGGCCCGCGCGCCGATCTTCCGTGGTGGTGGCCGCGCCCATGGTCCGATCGTCCGCTCGCACGAGCACGATCTGCCCAAGAAGGTGCGTGCCCTCGGCCTGCGCCATGCGCTGTCGGCGAAGGTCGCGGCGCAGTCGCTGGTGGTCATCGAGCAGGCGGTCGCCGCCGAGCCGAAGACCAAGGCGCTGCTCGACAAGTTCGAGAAGCTCGGCTTCGCCAACGTGCTGGTCATCGGCGGTGCCGAGATCGACGCGAACTTCGGCCTCGCCGCCCGCAACATCCCGAACGTCGACGTGCTGCCCGTCCAGGGCCTGAACGTCTACGACATCCTGCGGCGCCAGACCCTCGTCCTCACCAAGGACGCGGTCGCGGCGATCGAAGCTCGGTTCCGGGCGGAGGCGTGATCATGGCCGTGAAGCTCTCTCATTTCGATGTGATCCGTTCGCCGGTGATCACCGAGAAGGCGACCGTCGCCGCCGAGCAGAACAAGGTGGTGTTCAACGTCGCCAGGTCCGCGACCAAGCCCGAGATCAAGGCCGCCGTCGAGGCGCTGTTCAAGGTCAAGGTGAAGGCCGTCAACACGCTCGTCCGCAAGGGCAAGGTGAAGCGCTTCAAGGGCTTCGTCGGCAAGCAGGACGACGTCAAGAAGGCGATCGTGACGCTGGCCGAAGGCCATCGGATCGACGTCACGACCGGGCTCTGAGGCAAGGGTAGGGTAGACGAAAATGGCGCTCAAGACCTTCAAACCGGTCACGCCCGGCCTCCGTCAGCTGGTCATCGTCGACCGCGAAGGCCTCTGGAAGGGCAAGCCGCTGAAGACCCTCACCGAGGGTCTGTCCGGCACCGGTGGTCGCAACAATCTCGGTCGCGTCACGGCGCGCTTCAAGGGTGGTGGTCACAAGCGGACCTATCGCATCGTCGACTTCAAGCGTCGCAAGGTCGACGTTCCGGCGACGGTCGAGCGGCTCGAGTACGACCCGAACCGCACCGCGTTCATCGCGCTGGTGCGCTACGAGGACGGCGAGTTCTCGTACATCCTGGCGCCGCAGCGTCTGGCGGTCGGTGACGTCGTCGTCGCCGGCACCAACGTCGACGTGAAGCCCGGCAATGCCATGCCGATCGGCAACATCCCGGTCGGTACGATCGTGCACAACGTCGAGCTGAAGCCCGGCAAGGGTGGGCAGATCGCCCGTTCCGCCGGCTCCTATGCTCAGATCGTCGGTCGCGATCAGGGCTATGTCATCGTCCGCCTCGGCTCCGGTGAGCAGCGGCTGGTCCTGGCCGCCTGCCTCGCCTCGATCGGCGCGGTGTCGAACCCGGACCACATGAACACCTCGATCGGCAAGGCGGGTCGTTCTCGCTGGCTCGGCCGTCGCCCGCACAATCGCGGCGTGACCATGAACCCGGTCGACCATCCGCACGGCGGCGGCGAGGGCCGCACCTCGGGCGGCCGCCACCCGGTGACCCCGTGGGGCAAGCCGACCAAGGGCAAGAAGACCCGCACGAACAAGTCGACGAGCAAATTCATCGTCCGTTCGCGCCACGCCAAGAAGGGCAAGTGAGGTAACCCATGGCTCGTTCAGTCTGGAAAGGTCCGTTCGTCGACGGGTACCTCCTGAAGAAGGCCGAGAAGGCTCGGTCTTCGGGACGCAGTGAAGTGATCAAGATCTGGAGCCGTCGCTCCACGATCCTGCCGCACTTCGTCGGCCTCACCTTCGGCGTGTACAACGGTCAGAAGCACATCCCGGTCCTCGTCTCCGAGGATATGGTCGGCCAGAAGTTCGGCGAGTTCTCGCCGACCCGGACCTACTACGGTCACGCGGCCGACAAGAAGGCGAGGAGGAAGTAAGCCCCATGTCGAAGCCGAAGACCGAACGGGCGCTGAAGGACACCGAAGCTCAGGCGGTGACGCGGATGATCCGCATCTCCCCGCAGAAGCTCAACCTCGTCGCCGCTCTGATCCGGGGCAAGAAGGTGTCGCGCGCGCTCGCCGACCTCACCTTCTCGCGCAAGCGGATCGCCGTCACCGTCAAGAAGACGCTCGAGAGCGCCATCGCCAACGCCGAGAACAACCACGAGCTCGACGTCGACAGCCTGGTCGTCGCCGAAGCCCATGTCGGCAAGGCGCTGGTGATGAAGCGCTTCCACGCTCGGGCCCGCGGTCGCGCGGGTCGGGTCGAGAAGCCCTTCTCCAACCTCACGATCGTCGTCCGCGAAGTGGAGTCCGCCTGATGGGACAGAAGGTCAATCCGATCGGTCTCCGGCTCGGGATCAACCGCACCTGGGATTCGCGCTGGTACGCCGGCAAGGGCGACTACGGCAAGCTGCTCCATGAGGATCTCGCGATCCGCAAGTATCTGCTCGCCGAGTTGAAGCAGGCCGCCGTTTCGAAGGTGGTGATCGAGCGTCCGCACAAGAAGTGCCGGGTTTCGGTCCACACCGCTCGTCCGGGCGTGGTCATCGGCAAGAAGGGTGGCGACATCGACAAGCTCCGCAAGGGCGTGTCGAAGCTGACCGACAGCGAAGTCCACATCAACATCGTCGAGGTCCGCAAGCCCGAGACCGATGCGACCCTGGTGGCCGCTTCGATCGCCCAGCAGCTCGAGCGGCGCGTCGCCTTCCGGCGTGCCATGAAGCGCGCCGTCCAGTCGGCGATGCGCTTCGGCGCCGAAGGCATCCGCATCAACGCCTCCGGGCGTCTGGGCGGCGCCGAGATCGCCCGTCTCGAGTGGTATCGCGAGGGCCGCGTTCCGCTGCACACCCTGCGTGCCGACATCGACTTCGGTGTCGCCACCGCGGTGACCGCCTACGGCACCTGCGGCATCAAGGTCTGGATCTTCAAGGGCGAGATCCTCGAGCACGATCCGACGGCCTCCGAGCGCAAGGCTCTGGAGCCCGACACCAATCGGTCGCATCGGCCCGAGGGCCGCGATCGCGAGCGCGACGGTGAACGTCGTGGCCGCGGACGTCGCGATCGGGAACGCGAGACCGAGCGGGCCTGAGGCCGGCTGCACAACGGTTGAATTGAGAGAGAACGACGATGCTGCAGCCGATGCGCACCAAGTTCCGCAAGCAGTTCAAGGGTCGGATCAAGGGAGCGGCGAAGGCCGGTTTCACCCTGGATTTCGGAACCTACGGACTGAAGGCGTTGGAGCCGGAGCGGGTCACCGCCCGGCAGATCGAGGCGGCCCGCCGCGCGATCACCCGTCAGATGAAGCGTCAGGGTCGCGTGTGGATTCGCGTGTTCCCCGATGTTCCGGTTTCGTCGAAGCCGACCGAAGTGCGCATGGGTAAGGGCAAGGGCTCGCCGGAATTCTGGGCGGTCCGCGTCAATCCCGGGCGCATCCTCTTCGAGATCGACGGCGTCAGCCCGGAGATCGCCGAGGAAGCGCTGCGTCTCGGGGCCGCCAAGTTGCCGATCAAGACGCGCTTCATCGAGCGCATCGCCGACTGAGAGGGCTGACCCGATGAAGATCGCCGACATCCGCACCAAGACGGCCGACGAACTCTCCGACGAGCTCGTCAAGCTGAAGAAAGAGCAGTTCAACCTTCGTTTCCAGAAGGCCACCGGACAGCTCGAGAACACGGCGCGAGTGCGCCAAGTCCGGCGCGACATCGCGCGGATCCAGACCGTCATCACCGCCAAGAGCGGAAACTGAAGGAGACGGCCATGCCGAAGCGCGTGCTGCAGGGCGTCGTCGTCAGCGACAAGAACGACAAGACCATCGTGGTCGAGGTGGAGCGTCGCTTCACCCATCCGCTTCTGAAGAAGACCGTGCGTCGTTCGAAGAAGTACCACGCCCACGACGAAGAGAACCGCTACAAGGTCGGTGACCAGGTCGCGATCGAGGAAGCCCGTCCGCTGTCGAAGAACAAGCGTTGGGTGGTTCTCGGTCCGGTCGGCGCGATCTGAGGTCGGCGACAGGAACTAGGAAAGGCGGTCGGTCATGATCCAAGTACAGACCAACCTCGACGTCGCCGACAATTCGGGTGCCAAGCGCGTGATGTGCATCAAGGTGCTCGGCGGTTCGAAGAGGAAATACGCCACCGTCGGCGACGTGATCGTCGTCTCGGTGAAGGAAGCGATCCCGCGGGGCCGCGTCAAGAAGGGCGACGTCATGAAGGCGGTCGTCGTTCGCGTCTCCAAGGACGTTCATCGGGCGGACGGACAGGTGATCCGTTTCGACCGCAACGCGGCCGTTCTGATCAACAATCAGAAGGAGCCGATCGGTACTCGTATCTTCGGACCGGTTCCGCGCGAGCTGCGCGCCAAGAACCACACGAAGATCCTGTCGCTCGCGCCGGAGGTGCTGTGATGGCGGCCAAGATCAAGAAGGGCGACAAGGTCGTCGTGCTCGCCGGCCGCGACAAGGGCAAGGCGGGCGAGGTGATCCAGGTGATTCCGACGGAAGAGCGTGCGCTCGTCCGTGGCGTCAACATGGTTCAGCGCCATCAGAAGGCGCAGGGCGTCAACGAGGGCGGGATCGTCTCCAAGGAGGCCCCGATCCATCTGTCGAACCTTGCGGTCTCCGACAAGGACGGCAAGCCCACCCGCGTCGGCTTCAAGAAACTGGACGACGGCCGCAAGGTCCGCGTCGCCAAGCGCTCGGGGGATCTGATCGATGGCTGAGGTGAACCTGGCGTCGCCCCGCCTCAAGAAGCACTACGAGGACGTGGTGCGGCCGGCGATGATCGAGAAGTTCGGCTACAAGAACCCCTTCGAGGTTCCGTCGCTGGACAAGATCGTCATCAACATGGGCGTCGGCGAAGCCGTCGCCGATTCCAAGAAGGCTTCGGTCGCGGCTGCGGACCTCGCCCAGATCGCCGGCCAGAAGCCGGTCGTGACCCGGGCCCGCAAGGCGATCGCGACCTTCAAGATCCGCGAGAACATGCCGATCGGCGCGAAGGTCACCCTTCGCAAGGCGCGCATGTACGAGTTCCTCGACCGCTTCGTCACGATCGCGCTGCCGCGCGTCCGGGACTTCCGTGGTCTGAACCCGAAGAGCTTCGACGGCCGCGGCAACTTCGCCGTCGGCGTGAAGGAGCACATCGTTTTCCCGGAGATCAACTACGACAAGGTTGATCAGATCTGGGGGATGGACATCATCGTCTGTACGACGGCGAAGACCGACGAAGAAGCTCGGGAGTTGCTTCGGCTCTTCCAGTTCCCGTTCCGTCAGTGACCCGTTACGGCAGAGGATCAGGACCGACATGGCCAAGAAGAGCTCGATCGAGAAGAACGAACGGCGGCGTGCCCTCACCGCGCGCGACCTCAAGAAGCGCAGCGACCTGAAGGCGCTGATCATGAACCGCGAGACCTCGCCCGAGGAGCGCATGCAGGCGGTGTTCAAGCTCGCCGAACTGCCGCGCAACGGAGCGAAGGTGCGCATCCGCAATCGCTGCGAAGTGACGGGCCGCCCGCGCGCCTTCTACCGCAAGCTGAAGATGTCGCGCGTCGCGCTTCGTGAACTGGGCAACCAGGGGGTGATCCCCGGCCTGGTCAAGTCGAGCTGGTGAGGTAGACGAACATGACCATGACCGATCCTCTGGGCGACATGATCACGCGTATCCGGAACGCCCAGCTCCGGAAGAAGTCGAAGGTGTCGACCCCGGCCTCTTCGCTCCGCGGCAACCTGCTCGAAGTGCTGAAGACGGAAGGTTACATCCGCGGCTACGAGAAGGTCGAACTCGACGGCGGCAAGTCCGAGTACGAGATCGAGCTCAAGTACTTCGACGGTGAACCGGTGATCCGCGAGATCTCGCGCGTTTCGAAGCCCGGTCGGCGTGTCTACACGTCGGTGGGCAACATTCCGCGCGTCGCCAACGGCCTCGGCGTCACCATCCTTTCGACTCCGAAGGGTGTCATGGCCGATCATGCGGCCCGTGATGCCAACGTCGGCGGCGAAGTTCTCTGCAAGGTCTTCTGAGGCCGGACAACGAGACGGGTAGACCCATGTCACGAATCGGAAAGAAGGCCGTGCCGGTTCCCACCGGTGTCACCGCGGACATCGCGGGGCAGGCCGTCAACGTCAAGGGACCGAAGGGCGCCCTGTCCTTCGTGGTGCACGATCTCGTCGCCGTCGAGCAGTCGGCGGACGGCATTGCCGTGAAGCCGCGCGACGAGACCAAGCTCGCGCGTTCGCTCTGGGGCATGTCGCGCACGATGATCGCCAATCTGGTGACCGGCGTGTCGAAGGGCTTCGAGAAGAAGCTCGAGATCAACGGCGTCGGCTACAAGGCTGCGCTCAACGGCAAGACCCTGGTCCTGTCGCTCGGCTACAGCCACGACGTGCTGTTCCCGATCCCGGAAGGCATCACCATCCAGGTGGCCGGTGCCAAGCAGGACCAGATCCTGGTCTCCGGTATCGACAAGCAGCAGGTCGGCCAGGTGGCGGCCGAGATCCGCGAATGGCGCGGCCCCGAGCCCTACAAGGGCAAGGGCGTCAAGTACGCCTCTGAGAAGATCTTCCGCAAGGAAGGCAAGAAGAAGTAAGGAGCTGGCGCCATGGCCCAACAGACCACTACGGAGCGCCGTGCCGCTCGCGTGCGCCGTGCCGTCAAGACGGCGGCCAACGGACGTCCGCGGCTCTCGGTTCATCGCTCGTCGAAGAACATCTATGCCCAGATCATCGACGACGCGGCCGGCCGCACGCTCGCTGCCGCCTCGACGCTCGATCCGGCGCTGAAGACCTCGCTGAAGACCGGGGCGGACGTCGCCGCGGCTGCGGCGGTCGGCAAGCTGGTCGCCGAACGGGCGACCGCCGCCGGCGTCAAGGAGGTCGTGTTCGATCGCGGCCGTTTCATCTATCACGGCCGCGTCAAGGCGCTCGCCGATGCCGCCCGTGAGGGCGGTCTCGACTTCTGATCAGGACATGGCGCGCCTCTGACGGCCGCGCTCGAGGGAAGAACCGACATGGCAACGCGTGAGCGGGAAGAACGCGACAGCGAATTCGTCGACCGGTTGGTGCACATCAACCGCGTCGCCAAGGTGGTGAAGGGCGGCCGGCGCTTCGGCTTCGCCGCCCTCGTCGTCGTGGGTGACCAGAAGGGCCGGGTCGGCTTCGGCCACGGCAAGGCGCGTGAAGTGCCGGAAGCGATCCGCAAGGCCACGGAAGCGGCCAAGCGTGGCCTCGTCCGGGTGTCGCTGCGCGAAGGCCGCACCCTGCATCACGACGTGGTCGGCCATCACGGCGCCGGCCGGGTCATCGTCCGGGCGGCCCCGGCCGGTACCGGCATCATCGCCGGCGGTCCGATGCGCGCCGTGTTCGAGACCCTCGGGGTCCAGGACGTGGTCGCCAAGTCGATGGGCTCGTCGAACCCGTACAACATGGTGCGGGCGACCTTCGATGCTTTGAAGGCCGAAGACAGCCCGCGTTCCGTCGCCGCTCGTCGCGGTATCAAGGTTTCGACCCTCCAGGCCCGTCGTGGCGGCGAGGGCGCGGACGCCTCGGCGGACGCGTGAGACGGTCGGTCGGCGTCGCGACTTCGTGAAGGTCGCGGCGGCTGATCGGTGTTGAACAGAGCAAGGCCAAGCCCCATGTCGAACACTGCCCCGGGCAAGACGATCACGATCGAGCAGATCGGCAGCCCGATCCGCCGGCCGGCGATCCAGGAGAAGACCCTCATCGGTCTCGGTCTCAACAAGCGGCATCGCGTTTCGACCCTCGAGGACACTCCCGAGGTTCGCGGCATGATCGCCAAGGTCGCCCATCTGATCCGCGTCGTCGCCGAGAACTGATGCCGCCGATCCCGCAGCCCCGAGGAGGGGAGGCGGTCGAACTCCGAGGAAAGAGCGATGAAGCTCAACGAGATCAGAGACAATCCCGGCGCCGCCAAGAAGGGCAAGCGCCTCGGCCGCGGCATCGGTTCCGGCCTGGGCAAGACCTCGGGCAAGGGCGTCAAGGGTCAGAAGGCCCGTTCCGGCGTCGCCATCAAGGGCTTCGAAGGCGGCCAGATGCCCCTGCATCGGCGTCTGCCGAAGCGCGGCTTCACCAACATCTTCCGCCTCGAGTACAACGAGGTGTCGATCGTCCGCGTTCAGGTGGCGATCGATGCCGGTCGTCTCGACGCGTCGGCGCCGATCACCGGTGAGGCCCTGAAGGCCGCCGGCGTGATCAAGCGTCTGCTCGACGGCGTCCGTCTGATCGGACCCGGCGAACCGAAGTCGGCGCTCACCTTCGAGATCGCGGGCGGTTCCGCTCCGGCGATCGCGGCGGTCGAGAAGGCCGGCGGCAAGGTCGTCGTCGCCGAGAAGAAGAAGGCGGAAGCGGCCGAGTGATCGGCCGCCTTCGCGCGCTACCGGAAGACCCGAACACACCGGAGATCGTCTCATGGCTTCCGCTGCCGAACAGCTCGCGGCCAATCTCAACTGGGGTGCCTTCGGGAAGGCCCAGGAACTGAAGAAGCGCATCTGGTTCACGCTGGGGGCGCTTCTCGTCTATCGACTGGGCACGTATTTGCCCCTGCCCGGCATCGATGCCGAGGCCATGGCGAAGGCCTTCCAGAACGCCCAGACCGGCATCATCGGTCTCTTCAACATGTTCTCCGGCGGTGCCGTCGGCCGCATGGCGATCTTGGCGCTGGGCATCATGCCCTACATCTCCGCCTCGATCATCGTGCAGCTGATGACCACGGTGATCCCCTCCTGGGAGGCGTTGAAGAAGGAAGGCGAGTCCGGCCGCAAGCAGCTGAACCAGTACACCCGGCTGCTGACCGTCGCGCTGGCGGTCTTCCAGGCCTGGGGCATCGCCGTCGGCCTCGAGGGCTCGACCGGCGTGGTGACGGCGCCCGGCCTGTTCTTCCGCCTGACCGCGACCATCACGCTGGTCGGCGGCACGATGTTCCTGATGTGGCTCGGTGAGCAGATCACCTCGCGCGGCATCGGCAACGGCACCTCGCTGATCATCTTCGCCGGCATCGTCGCCAACCTGCCGCACGCCATCGCCGGCACGTTGGAACTCGGTCGGCAGGGCGCGATCTCGACCGGCGCGATTCTCGGCATCATCGTCGTGGCGATCTTCGTGGTCGGCTTCGTGGTGTTCATGGAGCGCGCCCAGCGGCGGCTGCTGATCCAGTATCCGAAGCGCCAGGTCGGCAATCAGATCATGCAGGGGCAGTCCTCGCACCTGCCGCTGAAGCTGAACACCTCGGGCGTCATCCCGCCGATCTTCGCCTCTTCGCTGCTGCTGGTGCCGGCGACCATCGCCAACTTCCAGCAGGGGCAGGGTCCCGGCTGGCTGACCACGGTCACCGCCTGGCTCGGCCACGGACAGCCGCTGTACATGCTGTTCTACGCCGGTCTGATGATCTTCTTCTGCTTCTTCTATACGGCGATCGTGTTCAATCCGACCGACACCGCCGACAATCTGAAGAAGCACGGCGGCTTCATTCCGGGCATCCGTCCGGGTGAACGGACGGCGGAGTACATCGACTATGTGCTGACCCGGATCACCGTGGTCGGGGCGCTGTACATCGTGGTGGTCTGCCTATTACCCGAATTCCTCATTTCCTGGACCGGCGTGCCGTTCTATTTCGGCGGAACGTCACTGCTGATCGTGGTCTCGGTGACGATGGACACGGTGTCTCAGATCCAGGGACATCTGCTCGCTCACCAATACGAAGGCCTGATCAAACGGTCGAGGCTCAAAGGGGGACGTCGATGAGGCTCATTCTGCTCGGACCGCCGGGTGCCGGCAAAGGCACCCAGGCGCAGCGGTTGGTCGAGACGCACGGCATCGTGCAGCTGTCGACCGGGGACATGCTGCGTGCCGCCGTCAAGGCGGGGACCGAGGTCGGATTGAAGGCCAAGGCGGTGATGGACGCGGGTGGACTGGTCTCCGACGAGATCGTCATCGGCGTCGTCTCCGACCGGATCGATCAGCCGGACTGCGCGAAGGGCTTCATTCTCGACGGCTTCCCGCGCACCGTGCCGCAGGCCGAGGCGCTGACCGGGATGCTCGCGTCGAAGCACCTGAAGCTCGATGCGGTGATCGAACTGGTGGTCGATTCGGAAGCGCTGGTCGCGCGGATGGAAAACCGGGTTCGCGAGACGATCGCCGCCGGCGGCACGCCGCGCGCCGACGACAATCCGGAGAGCTTCCGCAAGCGTCTCGGCGAGTACCAGGAAAAGACGGCGCCGCTGTCGCAGTACTACGCTTCGACCGGCGAGTTGAAGACCGTCGACGGGATGAAGTCGATCGACGCGGTCACGGCGGACATCGCCGCGATCCTGGCGGTCTGACGGTAACGAGAATTGCCGCCGGGCGGTTGCGTCCGGTGGCGAGAACGGGTATCAACCGGCCTCTGTCGCATCGTGTGGCGACCGGGGCCGGTACCCGCACGGGGTCCGTCCGCCGGTCGTGTTCGGCGTGAGCGGATCGTCTGGAACGATCGAGTGTCGAGCGCATCGAGACGATGCACTCGGGAAGCCTTGGAGAAGAAGCCGTGGCCCGCATCGCAGGCGTCAACATTCCGACCAACAAGCGCGTGGTGATCGCGCTGCAGTACATTCATGGCATCGGCCAGCAGAAGGCCGAGGAGATCATCACCAAGGTCGGCATCGCCGCCGAGCGCCGGGTCCAGGACCTGAGCGACGCCGAGGTGCTGCAGATCCGCGAAGTGATCGACCGCGACTATCTGGTCGAGGGCGATCTGCGCCGTGAAGTGGCGATGAACATCAAGCGTCTGATGGACCTCGGCTGCTATCGCGGCCTGCGTCATC
>CALFRR010000225.1 GCA_937919435.1 uncultured Alphaproteobacteria bacterium
CGAGATTCAAGTGTGACTGGAGTTCAGACGTGTGCTCTTCCGATCTCCTCGTGCCGGACCCGCTCGACCACTTCCTGGGGGGCGTTGTCGCCCACCATCGCGATCACCGGATCGATCGGCATCACGTGCCCGATCAGGAACGTGACGACGACCAGACCGAACAGCGTGACGACCACGCTGCCGGTCAGTCCGAGGAGCCCTCGCAGGAAGCGCATCAGCTCTTCTTCACGTTGGCATAGGAGTGCCCGTCCGGCAGCACGCCGAGGCGGATGCCGAGGACGTTCTTGCGGCAGGCCGCCCAGGCGACGGTCTGCAGGATCGGGGCGAACGGCGCCCGCTCCTGATGCAGCGTCTGCAGCTTCTGATAGATCGCGGCGCGCTTGTCGGAGTCCTTCTCCTCGAGCGCGTCGAGCGCCAACTTGGAGATCTCGTCGTCCTTCCAGTTGCTGCGCCAGGCCAGCGTCCGGTTGCGGGCGTCGTCGGAGTTGTCGGTGTTGACGCAGTAGGCTTCCGCGTTGGTGTTCGGATCGAAGTAGTCCGAGCCCCAGGCGGTGATCGCCAGTTCGTGCTGGCGGGCGCGCATCTTGGTCAGCACCTGCCGGTTCTCCGAGGCGACCAGCTTCACCTTGATGCCGATGTCGGCGAGGTTGGCCTGGACCGCCTGGGCGATGTCCGAGTTCGGCTGGGCCGAGTAGTGGTCCATCGAGATCTCGAAGCCGTCGGCGAGTCCGGCGGCGGCCATCAGCGCCTTGGCCTTGGCGACGTCGCGCTTGAACGGCCCTTCCTTCTGCGCCGCTGGGAAGCCCTCCGGCAGGAACGACTGGCGCAGGATGTGGGTCATCGGGGTGATGTTCTTCTGGATGCCCTCGTAGTCGATCGCCCACTTGATCGCCTGACGGACTTCGACCTTGGTCAGCTGCGGCACCCGCTGGTTCATGCTCATCGCCACGATCGAGGCGGTGGCCCGGCGCACCAGCGTGTAGTTCGGGTCGTTCACCAGCTGCTTCAGCTGCTCGGAGGTGAGGTTGCGGGCGACGTCGACGTCTCCCTTCTGCAACATCATCAACTGCGCCGAGGGATCGACGATGTGGCGGATGATGATCCGCTTGATGCCGTTGACCGGGCCGGTCTGCGGGTTGGCGTCGAAGATGACGCTCTCGCTCGGCTTCCACTGGCGCAGCATCCACGGCCCCGAACCGGCGGAGTTCTGGCGCAGCCAGCCGTTACCGAGGTCGTCGCCCTGGGCCTTCTCCATCACCACCTTCTTCTCGATCACCGCCGCGACGTTGGCCGACAGGCAGTAGAGCAGGAACGAGGTGGCGGTCGGCTTCTCGAGCTTCAGGATCAGGGTGGCGGCGTCCGGAGCGGTGATCCGCTCGGCGACGTTGTCCTTGGTGAAGCCGAACTGGTTGATGATGAACGCCGGGCTCTTGTTCATGATGACGGCGCGCGACAGCGAGAAGGCGCAGTCCTCGGCGGTGAGCGGGCCGCCGGAGGCGAACTTCAGGCCGGGCTTGATCTTGAGGGTGAGGGTCTTGCCGTCGTCGCTCATCGACCAGGACTGGGCGATCTCACCGTCGAGCTTGTTCGGATCTTCGACCGAAGCGCGGACCAGCTTCTGATAGATGTTCGAGTTGATCTCGCCGCCGACCGCTTCGAAACCCTCGTGCGGGTCGAGGCTGGTGACGTTGTCGGTCTGCAGCGCCACCACCAGGACGTCCTTGCCGGTGTCGGCGAAGGCGTCGCGCGTCGTGAGTCCGACGAAGGGGAGCACGGCGGCTCCGGTGAGGAAGGTGCGCCGATCGATAGTCATTCGTTACATCCTCGCGACCGCCTCGGGGCGGTTCGTCGGTTGGTCCGCCGTACGGTGAGCACGTCCCGAGGGCGGGCGGGGCTCGGGCGAGCCATTCATAAGCACACCTCGACGGTCGTTCAAATGCCGAAGGTCCTCTCCGTCCAATGGAAATGCACCGGTGGACGTTGCGGAAGCGGCGAGCCGCGGGCATCCGAAGCGCTTCGGCTCGCCGGCGCGTCGGTTCTCGCATCGGCGCTCTGCGTTCGGGGGAATTGCACCTGCGACGCTACGCCGCCTATGGTCTCGGCCCCACCCTTCCACGAGGCGACCCGGAACATGACCGAAGACGCGGCCCGATCCCCCATCCCGGTGTTCGACGGACACAACGACACGCTGCTGCGTCTGGTCCGCTCCGGCCGAGCCGACGCGCCGCGCCGCTTTCTCGACGGTGACGGCGAAGGCCACATCGATCTGCCGCGGGCCCGCGCGGGTGGGCTGGCCGGCGGCCTGTTCGCGGTCTGGACGCCCTCGCCGAAGCTCGGACCCGACCTGAAGGACGCTTCCGAGGTCGACCGTCCGACCGCGCTCGAGGCGACCATCGCGATGATCTCGATGCTCGCCCGTATCGAACGGGAATCCGCCGGCGCGGTCCGCATCGCCCGCAGCGTCGCCGACATCCGCGCCGCCTGGGCCGCCGGAGCACTCGCGCCGGTGATCCATGTCGAAGGCGCCGAGGTGATCGATCCGGAGCTGAAGACGCTCGATCTCCTCCACGCCGCCGGTCTGCGCTCGCTCGGGCCGGTGTGGAGCCGCCCGGGTCCGTGGGGCGGCGGCGTGCCGTTCCGCTTTCCGTCGTCGCCGGACATCGGTCCGGGGCTCACCGACGCCGGTAGCGCCCTGGTCCGGGCCTGCGACGAGCTCGGGATCATGGTCGACTGTGCCCATCTGACCGAGAAGGGCTTCTGGGACGTCGCCGCGATCTCCGATCGGCCGCTGGTCGCCAGCCACTCCAACGTCCATGCGATCTGCGCCCAGTCGCGCAATCTGACCGACCGCCAGCTCGACGCGATCGCCGAGCGCAAGGGGCTGGTCGGCGTGAACTTCGGCGCCAGCTTCCTCCACCCGGAGGGGCGGAAGGTCCTCGACATGCCGATCGACGGCGTCCTCGCCCATGTCGACCATCTCGTCGAGAAGCTCGGGATCGACGGCGTCGCCCTCGGCTCCGACTGGGACGGCACCTCGGTGCCGACGGTGCTCTCCGACGTCTCCAGGCTCCAGGCGATCCCGGATGCCCTGGCGGCCCGCGGCTGGAGCCGCACCGACCTCGACAAGCTCTGTCACGGCAACTGGCTGCGGATCCTCGAGAACGTCTGGGGGGCATGAGGGACACGGCGCCGCGTCCGACCGGCCCCGCCAGGGCGGCGGGCGATTTGCATGTCGACCCGCGCGAGTGGTAATCGAAGAGCAGAGCTCCTGCGGCGACGCGGGTTCGAGGGGTGTCGCCGAGCAATGTCCAGATCCGAGAGATCTTCGAAGCCACGTGACCGGGGAACCGATCAGAACGAACCGAGTCGAAAGACCCGGATCGTCGTCGAGGCCGGTCGATTGTTCGGCGCCAAGGGCTATCATGGCGTGTCGATGCGGCAGATCGCCGAAGCCGCCGACGTCCAGCTGTCCCTGATCGTCTATCACTTTTCAACGAAGGAAAATCTCTATCGTTCCGTCTTCGATTATTTCCATGACATCTTCGAAGCGCGCATCGAACTTCTGCGAAAGATCACGGATTATTCGTCGCCGGATGCGGTCCGGAACATCATCGAAGCCTTCGTTCGACCCGCGCAGCAGGTGCAGTCGTCGGACGAGGGCCGAATCTATTCGCTTCTGGTGCTGCGGGAGGCGTCGGACCCCGAGCAGGAAGAGCGCGGGATCATCCGGGACTACTACGACCCGATGGCCGAGCATTTCGTCGCCGCCCTCGCCAAGGCCCTGCCGCAGAAGTCGCACGACGACATCGCCCGCGCCTATCTCTTCGCGGTGAGTTCGCTGGTGATGAGCATCTTCGACGCCCGCCTGGAGCGCCTGTCCGGCGGTTCGAGCCGTGCGATCGACCCCGACGAGAAGTACGACTATCTCGTCCGCTTCATCACCGCCGGCATCACCGGCGCCTGACGCCCCCGTCACCGCCTTGAAACGCGATCGGGCCGCGATCGGAGGATCGCGGCCCGGCGGCGAAACGACGTCGGAAAGAGGCGGTCGGTCCGCCTCTGCGGTCAGAGCGAGCGGAGGGTGAGGCTCTCGCGGGCCGCGGCCGGGTCGGCGACCTCGTTGTTCGCTTCGCGCACCAGCCGAACCGCGCGGGCGACCAGTTCGGCATTCGACTTGGCCAACCGGCCCTTGGCGTAGAAGACGTTGTCCTCCATGCCGACCCGGATGTTGCCGCCGAGGGCGATCGCCGCATACATGATCGGCAGATGCCCGGCACCGATGCCGAGCGCCGACCACTTGGAGCCGGCCGGCAGCAGGCTCTTCAGGAACACCAGGTTCTCCACCGTCGCGGCCATGCCGCCGGCCGCTCCCAGGACGAACTGGAAGTAGCCCGGCGACTGGATCACGCCCTGCTTCATGTAGTGTTGGGCGTTGTAGAGCATCCCGGCGTCGAACACCTCGATCTCCGGCCGGATGCCCAGTTCGGTCATCGTCCGCCCGAGCTTCTCCAGGAACTTCGGGTGGTTCATGAAGATCGACGAGTGCATCCAGTTCATGGTGCCGGCGTCGTAGGAGGCGAGTTCCGGCTTCAACGCGATGAGATGCGCCATCCGCGTCTCGTCGGTCGCCTCGAGGTCACCCGAGGTCGTCAGGTTGAGGACGATGTCGCACTTCTCGCGGATCAGTCCGACCGTCTCGGCGAACCGACCGGCGTCCATCGTGCCGCGCCCCTGGTCGTCGCGCATGTGCAGATGGGCGATCGCCGCGCCGGCCTGCCAGCATTCGAAGACGTCCTCGGCGATCTCCTTCGGAGTCAGCGGAATCGCCGGATTGTGTTCCTTGGTCGGCCACGCTCCGGTGGTGGCGACGGTGACGATCGTGCTCGCCATGGCTCTCTCTTTCTGTTGTCGGTGACCGCCGGGCGGTCGCGTCGGAAGGGATCGCGGGATCAGGGCAGGATCGCCACCGCCCGCGTCCAGCCGGCGGACCCGCCGCGCACCTTGCACGGGAAGCAGGAGATCTCGAAGCCGTCGGCGGGCAGCGTCTCGAGTGCATGGAGCTTCTCGAGGTGGCAGTAGCCGATGTGGCGTCCGGCCTTGTGGCCTTCCCAGATCAGCTTGGCGTCGTGGGTCTCGGCATATTTCTTGGCGGTGTGGACGAAGGGCGCGTCCCAGCTCCAGGCGTCGGTGCCGGTCACCCGGACGCCCCGCTCGAGCAGATACATGGTCGCCTCGAGCCCCATCCCGCAGCCGGCGCCGACGTAGCCCTCGCGGCCGTAGATCTCGCCGGCGCGGGTGTTGACGACGACGATCTCCAGGGGCTTCAGTTCGTGGCCGATCCGCTTCAGTTCGGCTTCGACGTCGGCGGCGGTCGCCACGTAGCCGTCCTCGAAGTGGCGGAAGTCGAGTTTCACGCCCGGCTGCCAGCACCACTCGAGCGGCACTTCGTCGATCGTCCAGGCGCGTTCGCCGCCGTTCATCGTCGAATGGAAGTGGTAGGGCGCGTCGAGATGGGTGCCGTTGTGGGTGGTCATCTGAACCCACTCGATCGCCCAGGCCTCTTCGTCGGGCAGATCTTCCTTCTTCAGCCCGGGGAAGAACGGCAGCAGTTCGTCCGCGGTCTCACGGTTGGTGCGATAGGTGATCTTCGGTTCGTAGATCGGCGGGTCGGCGAGAGTGCCGTTCTCGAAATAGATCGAGAGGTCGACGATACGACGCATGGTCCTGGTTCCTTTTCGTCCGTCGCGAGGGGGGAGGGCACCTCGGGGCGCCGTCCCCCCGCCGCGACCGCAGGTCGATCTTTCGTCTCGGCTCACTTCGCTTCGGCGGTCACCGCATCCGGCCGAGCGACTTCCGTCGAGGGCAGGAAGGCGGTGGCGATGCCGGCGATCAGGAAGGGGATCGAGCAGAGCAGGATCGACGTCTGCAGGCTGTAGGTGGTGGCGAGGCCGCCGAGGACCACCGGCGCGAAGGCCGAGATGCCGCGTCCGACGTTGAAGCAGAAGCCGGAGCCGGTGGTGCGGATGCGGATCGGGAAGAGCTCGCCGTAGTAGGAGCCCATCAGGCCGACGAAGGCCATGAAGAAGGCGTAGGCCGGGCCCATCCACAGGAGCGTGGTGTGGTTCTCGGTCAACGCGTAGACGGCGAGCATCACCGCCGAGCCGAACAGCGACAGCATCAGCGCGTTGCGCTTGCCGATCACGTCGGCGAGCCAGCCGAACAGGTTGTAGCCGAAGAACATGCCGACGCTGAGGATGGTCATGAACAGGCCCATGTCGGCGACCGACAGACCGCGTTCCTTGACCAGATAGGTCGGCAGCCAGGTGGTGGTGCCCCAGTAGGCGGAGAGCGCCAGCGCCGACACAAGGGTGGCGAGGAGGGTGTTGCGGATCATCTCCGGCCGGAAGATCTCGGCGACCGAGATCTTCTCGGCGGAAGCCGCGGTTCCGGCCCGACGGGCGTCGCGCTGCGCCTTCCAGGCGGCGGATTCCTCGACGAAGAAGAAGATGTAGATCGCGACCACCAGCGCCAGCGCACCGGTCAGGAACAGCGCCCGCCAGCCGAAGGTCGGGATGATCTTGCCGGCGAAGAAGGAGGCGAGACCGACGCCGACCGGGAACGAGCTCATCACGAAGGCGGCGGCGCGGCCGCGCTGCTTCGGCGGCCAGGTTTCGGCGATGTAGGCGGCGATGACGCCCCACAGGCCGCCGAGGCCCAGACCGGCGAGGAATCGGAGGATCAGGATCTGCAGCCAGCTCTGGGCGAAGGCGATCGCGACGGTCAGGATGCTGAACGACACCAGCGACCACAGCATCGCCCGGCGACGCCCGTAGTTGTCGGAGTACCAGCCCATCAGAACGCTCGAGAAGCCGACGCCGACCAGCGTCGCGGTGGCCAGCAGGCCGGCTTCCGAACGGGTGAGGCCGAGATCGTTCATGATCGGCTGGAAGGCCATCGCCAACAGGACGAGGTCCATGGCGTCGAACGTGTAGGCGGCGAAGCCGCCGCCGAGCACGCGGAATCTGTTCTTGTCGTCGGACATTCGGTCCTCCTCGATGAGGTCCCCCGGTTCGACCGGGACTCGTTCTTGGGGCTCGGCGGTGATCGTCGCCCGGTCCGGGATGT
Source organism: uncultured Alphaproteobacteria bacterium (assembly GCA_937919435.1). Classification (GTDB taxonomy): domain Bacteria; phylum Pseudomonadota; class Alphaproteobacteria; order Rhizobiales; family Ancalomicrobiaceae; genus Siculibacillus. The sequence goes on from CALFRR010000225.1 coordinate 7,126, forward strand.
CCGTCCGCGGCGACCGATCGTGCCCGTCGAGCCGTCTCCGCGTCTAATACTACACGGACGTACAGTCAATAATCTGCGGATTTCTACGCAAGCCCGTCCGGAGGGCGGAGCGGGCTGCGGATGGGGGGCTTCCGAGACGGTCGCCGACGATGTCGACATCGTGCTAGAGCGACCTCTGCCGGTCGCCGGGGCACTTCGGACCCCGAGGATCTCCTCGCCGCACGATGCGGGGGGACGCGCGTGCCGGCGGGCGGTGTCCCTCGCCATCGGTCGCAGCGGACGAGGAGGTGCGCCGTGTTTCGCGATTCCGTGGCTCGCCGGGTGCTCACCGTCCAGGGCATCGCGGTCGGCGTGATCTTCGTGGTCTCGCTCGGCTTCGCCGCCTACGCCTGGAACGCCAATGTCCGCGCCGGCCGGGTCGCCGATCTGGTCGATCTCGACCGGACCCTGTTCGGATCCACCGCCGGAGTCCGGCTGGAGATCGGGACGGTCGGGGTCGCGCTGCTGCGCGACGACGATGCCCGGCCCGGCGTCGATCGCGGCCTCGCCACCATGGCGGCGGCGCATCGCGGCGCGGAGAAGGCATTGCGTCGTTCGGGGTTGGCCGACGCCGACCGGCTCGTCGAACGGCTGAGGGCGGCCGCGGCGGAGTTCGAGGCGGCGCGACACTGGGTCGACGCGGAGGCGGCGCTGCCGCGGGCCGAACGCGAGGCGGCGCGCACCGAACCGTGGCGGATGGCGGTCTACCGGCTCGCCGCGACCATCGACGACACGGCGACATCGGTCGGTCGCGAGTTGCGCGCCTTCTCGCCCGAGATCGGCGAACTGGTGGCGATCCGCCAGATGTCCTTCACCATTCGCGACCGCTATTCCCGCCAGTGCTCGGCCTTCCGCCCGGCGGTGCAGACCGACACGCCGCTCACCCCCGGCGAGCGCGACCGTTGGCGCGAGGACATCGGCGCCACAATGCGCTGTGGACACAGATGCGGCGCGTCGCCGAACAGTTGCCGACGGCGATGAGCTTCGCCCCGCTGGTGAGCGAGGGAATGAAGCGCACCGAAGCCGCCCAGGCGGTGATGACCGCGACGCTCGAAGGGCTCTCCGGCTCCGGTAGACCCGCCTTCGACGCCGCCGGCTGGTCGGACAACTGCATCACCGCCTACGATTCGATTCTCGGCATCGGTCGTCACGCGCTCGACCTCGAGGTCGCCCACGCCGCGCAGCTCCGTGCCGACGCCTTCGCGATCGGTGCGACCGCCACCGCGGTCCTCGGGCTGGTGATCGTGCTCGGCTACGGTTCGCTGCGCTTCGTCCGCCGCCGCCTGTCGGATCCGATGCGGCGGATCGGCGACGCGCTGACCCGTCTCAGAGCCGGCGACTTCGACACGCCGGTCACCGTTCCGCCGTGGAAGGACGAGCCCGGCCGGATCGCCGAAGCGCTCGAGGGGTTCCGCCTCGAGGCGCTGGAAGCCCGCCGTCTGCGGATGCGCATCGACGAACTCCGGGACGAACTGGTCGAACACGCCGAGCGCGTGGGGCGGGCCAAGTCGCAGTTCCTGGCGACGATGAGCCACGAGATCCGCACCCCGCTGCACGGCATCCTCGGCATCACCCAGCTCCTCGCGGCGAGCCGGGTGAACGACGAGCAACGGGTGTGGGTCGGCGCCCTCGACCGGTCCGGCCGCCTGCTCGCCGACATCCTCGACGACATCCTCGACTTCACCCGGCTGGAGAGCGGCCGGGTTTCGGCGGAGACGGCGCCGTTCTCGCTCGGCGATCGCATCGCCATGGTCGAAGCGGTGATTCGGCCGGTCGTCGAGCAGAAGGGCGTGTCGTTCACCGTCGACGTGGCGGCGGACGTTCCCGACCGGCTGGTCGGCGATGCCGGCAAGCTCGGCCAGATCCTGCTCAATCTGTTGGGCAATGCCGCCAAGTTCACCGCCCGCGGCGGCGTTCGGCTGTCGATCGCCCGGGAGGCGGCGTCGCCCGGACATCTGGTGATCACCGTCGCCGACACCGGGATCGGCATCTCGCCGGACGCCCGGGCCCACATCTTCGAACCCTTCCTCCAGGCCGACGGCTCGGTCGCCCGGCGGTTCGGCGGCTCCGGTCTCGGGCTGGCGGTCTGTCGCGGCCTGCTCGAGGTGCTCGGCGGCGACATCCGGCTGGACAGCGAGGTCGGCCGCGGCACCACCTTCACCGTCCGCTTTCCCGTCGCCTTCGCCGAGGGCGCCGAACCGGCTCCGTCCCCGGAAATCGAAGAACTTCCCGACCTCCACCTGCTGGTCGCCGAAGACAATCCGGTCAACGCGCTGATCCTGCGGAGCATGTTGGAGCAGGCGGGCCACCGGGTCGACTGGGTGGAGACCGGCGCGGCGGCGCTCGAGGCGGCGATTTCCACCGACTACGACGTGGTGCTGATGGATCTCGCGATGCCCGGCATGGACGGCGTCACCGCCTGCCGCCGGATCCGCGCCTGTGGGCACGCGACCCGCTCGGTGGTGCCGATCCTCGCGGTCTCCGCCGGCGGCTCGTCGGCGAGCGACGTCGATGCGGGGTTCGACGGGCGGCTCGAGAAGCCGTTCCGCCGCCACGATCTGTTCGCCGCCCTCGCCGAAGCGATCGGCCTGCGTCCGCGCCGCGATCACGCCGCCCCCGAGAGTTTCGGCGCGATCGGTGAGCTGGCGCGCGACCTCGGGGTCGAGGGCGCGCGCAAGCTGGTCCGCCTCTACATGTCGTCGCAACCCGAGACCGTCGCTCGGGCGGTCGAGGCGGGGCGGCGCGGCGATCGCGATCTGGCGCGCGCACTCGCCCACCGTCTGCGCGGTGCCGCCGCCCATGTCGGCGCCGCCGCGCTCGCCGATCTCGGAGCCGCCGTCGAGCGCGCCGCGGCGACCGGCGAAGCCGACGAACTCTCCGCCGCCGCCGAGGCGTTGGCCGCCGCCGCACCGCACCACTTCGCGGAGTTTCCTGGGACTGCCGAGGCCGATCTCGCGCGGTTCTCCGGTCGCGATCAGGCGACTCTCTCGGCGAAGACGTAACCGAGACCGTACTCGGTGACGATCATCCGCGGATTGCCGGGATCCGGCTCGATCTTGCGCCGGAGCCGGCCGACCAGCACGTCGACGGTCCGGTCGTTGGGATCGGCCGACCGCCCGCTCATCACGTCGAGCAGATCGTTGCGGCTCATGATCCGCCCGGGGTGACGCACCAGGGCGGCGAGGATCTCGAACTCGCCGGCGGTCAGACGGACCACCGAGCCGTCCGGCGCGGTCAGGCGGCGGTCCTCGAGATCGAGACACCAGCCGGCGAAGCGGCGGGTCCGCCGGTTGCGGGCGGCTTCCGGCGGCACGCGGGTCCGCCGCAGCACGGTGTTGACCCGGGCCAGCACCTCGCGCGGCGAGAAGGGCTTGGTCACGTAGTCGTCGGCGCCGAGTTCCAGGCCGATGATCCGGTCGGCCTCCTCGGTCTGACCGGTGACCAGGATCACCGGCACGTCGCTCTCGGCCCGGATGTCGCGCATCAGTGCCAGACCGTCGCCGTCGGGCAGCCGGATGTCGAGCAGCACGAAGTCGACCCGCTCCCGTGCCATCAGCCGGCGCAGCCCGTCGGCGGTGTCGGCGGCGCGCACGCCGAATCCCGCCTTGGCGAAATAGTCGACGAGCGTGGCCTGCACGATCGGTTCGTCGTCGACGACGGCGATCACCAGGTCGCTCGGTCGGACGATCGTTTCTGGCCGCATGTCGCCGTTCTCAATCCATTCATGTTTGCGCACGAGCCGTTCAAGGTTCGCCGAACGTGAGTTTACAACATGCCGTCAGACTGCCGGCAATACGCAAACCAACAGACGTCACTGTCGCCGGGGTTGTAAATGATCAATATATTCTCGCGTGCAGCTGTTCTCTTCAGGAAACAGGTGGCGCTCGGTGTCGTCGGTTTGGCCGGTATCGCCATCGGTGTCATCGGATGGGGTGGCTTCAACACGGCGATGGAGGCCACCAACAGTCTGGAATTCTGCATTTCTTGCCACGAGATGCGGTCGACGGTCTATGAGGAATACAAGAAGTCGATCCACTATTCGAACCCGGCCGGCGTCCGTGCGATCTGCTCGGACTGCCACGTGCCGAAGGACTGGACCCACAAGATCATCCGCAAGGTGCAGGCCTCCGGCGAGCTGTGGGGCAAGCTGACAGGCACCATCGACACGCCCGAGAAGTTCGAGGCGAAGCGGCTCGAACTGGCCAAGCACGAATGGGCGCGGATGAAGGCCTCCGACAGCCGCGAGTGCCGCAACTGCCATTCGTTCGAGGCGATGGACTTCACCCACCAGCGTCCGAAGGCGCAGGCGCAGATGCAGAAGGCGGCCAAGGAAGGCGGCACCTGCATCGACTGCCACAAGGGCATCGCCCACAAGCTCCCCGACACCTCGGGCGGTTATCGGACCCTGTGGAAGGACCTCGAAGCGCTCGCCAAGCGTGACGGCGGCAAGGCCGACACCGGCTACGTGCTGAAGACCTCGCCCGCCTGGGGTGATGCCGAGAAGGCCGCCGAAGGTGGCGCCGGCGAAGGGCGCGTGCTGCCCGCCGCCGCGGTGAAGGTGCTGGAGCGCAAGGGCGATCTGGTCCGCGTCCGGATCGACGGTTGGCAGCAGGCCGGCGCCGAGCGGCTGTTCGTGGCGCTGCCCGGCAAGCGCATCGTCCTCGCCGCGGTCTCCACCGACCTCGCCGAGACCGCCACGGTGAAGTCGACGAAGCACGACGACGACACCGACATCGACTGGAAAGAGGCGTCGATCGACCTCTGGATGCCGCGCACCGCCCTGATCGCCGATCAGAAGGCGCTCTGGAACTACGGCTCGGAGATGTTCGACGCGGCCTGTGGCGCCTGCCATTCGCCGTCGCCGCCGAGCCATTACCCGGCGAACCAGTGGCTCGGAATCGTCAACGACATGAAGGCGAACACCGCGCTCGAGGAAGAGGAGGTGCGCTTCCTCCAGGCCTACCTCCAGTACCACGCCCAGGACGTGGCCGGCGGTCACTGACCGACGGTCCGAACCCCGGTGCGGGCATCCGCCGTGCCCGCACCGGGTCCCTCTCCCGGAGACCCGACGATGACCTCCCGCCGCTACGATCCCGCCGCTCTGGCCGACTGTTTCGCCGAACTGGCCGGTGTCTTCGGCGCGCCGCTCGAGACGAGCGACGTCGCCCGCCTGTTCGAGACCGGCGGCTTCGACGCGCTCGCCGTGCTCGCCGACGATCCCCGCCACGCCGCCGATCTCGCCGCCGCCTTCGCCGCGCTCGTCGCGGCCGGCACCGCCGAAGCCGCCACCTCGCGGCTGAACGCCGCCTACTGCGGTCTGTTTCTCGGTCTCGGCGGCGACTCGTCGACCCTGCCGATCGAATCCGCCCATCGCGGCGACGGCCGTCTGTTCCAGGAGCCGGTCGAGGTGATGAGCGATCTCCTCGCCGCCCACGGCCTGCGCCCGGCGGAAGGGTTCGTCGAGCCGGCCGACCACCTGTCGCTCGAACTCGCACTGCTCGAACAGCTGATCCGGCTGGAGACCTGCCTCGTCGACGCCGACGAGCACGCCACCATCCGGGCGCTCCGGCTGCGTCTCGCCGACTGGACGCCCGGCTTCGCCGCCGCCTTGGCCCGCGCCGATCGCAGCGGCTTCTACGCGCCGTTGGCGCGGCTGCTGGTCCGCCTGCTCGACGACGCCGAACCGCACTTCGCGACCGCGGCCTGACCGCACGCGGGCCGGCGTCGGGGTCGCGCCGGTCCGATCGAACTCACCGACCCGAACCCCGCGACGGTTGCGCCGCGGTCTCCCGTACTCCGAAGGACCGAAGAGATGTCCGCCATCACGACCACCGGCCTGTCCCGCCGCCGCTTCCTCTCTGCGGCCGGCACGCTCGCCGTCACCTCCGCCCTGACTCCCGGACTGCTGGGAGCCGGCGCCGCCGGCGCCGCCGCCGCCGACGGCGAGATCCTGAGCTGCTCCAACTTCGGCGCCTTCTGGGCGAAGGTCGCCGCCGGGCGTGTCGTCGGGGTGCGTCCGTGGGAGGGGGATCCCCATCCGATTCCGACCATCGAGGGGGCCGTCGATCTCGCCTATTCGGCCTCGCGCATCCGCTATCCGATGGTCCGTCGCGCCTATCTGGAGAAGGGGCCGGGCGCATCGCCGGAGACCCGCGGCGCCGACGACTTCGTCCGCGTCTCCTGGGACAAGGCGCTCGACCTGGTCGCCGCCGAGATCAAGCGCTGCGCCGCGATCGGTCCGTGGTCGATCTACACCGGCTCCTACGGCTGGGGCCACTTCGGCCGGCTGTTCAACTCGCAGACCGGCCTGCGCCGGCTGTTCAACATGATGGGCGGCTCGGTCAATTCGTCGTCGAACTATTCGAAGGCGGCGATCGAAGCGATCATGCCCTACGTCCTCGGCCAGATCGACGCCGAAGGCCCGCAGACGTCGCACCAGACGATCCTCGAGAACACCGATCTGATCGTCTTCTGGGCCTCCGATCCGCTGAAGGACAACCACATCTCGACCAACGTGCCCGATCACGGCGAGTACGGCTGGTTCGAGGCGATGAAGAAGGCCGGCAAGAAGGCGATCTTCATCGATCCGCTGAAGACCGAGGGCTGCAAGATCCTCGGCGCCGAATGGCTGCCGGTCCGGCCGCATTCGGACGTCGCCCTGGCGCTCGGCATCGCCCACACGCTGATCACCGAGAACCTCGCCGACAAGAAGTTCCTCGCCGAATACACCACCGGTTGGGAGATCTTCTTCGACTACGTCACCGGCAAGAAGGACGGCGTGGCCAAGACCGCCGAATGGGCGGCCGAGAAGACCGAGATCCCCGCCGACACCATCCGTGATCTCGCCCGCCGCCTGGTCAAGGGCCGCACCATGCTGGTTTCCGGCTGGACGCCGCAGCGCCAGCAGCACGGCGAGCAGTTCCCCTGGGCCTTCGTCACCCTGGCGGCGATGGTCGGCCAGATCGGCCTGCCCGGCGGTGGCTTCTGCCAGCGCTACCACCTCGACAATGCCGGCGCCCCGCAGGCCGACAGCCCGGCGCTGTCGAGCACCATGCAGGCCGGCAAGCGCAAGGAGACGATGCCCTGGCCGAAGGAGAAGGGCACCGACACCATCCCCTGCGCCCGCATCGTCGACATGCTGATGAACCCGGGCAAGACCTACGAGCACAACGGCAAGACCTGGGTCTATCCCGACGTCAAGATGACCTACTGGGTCGGCGGCAACCCGCTGCACCATCACCAGGACCGCAACCGTCAGATCGCCGCCTGGAAGAAGTTCGAGACGATCGTCATTCAGGACTTCCAGTGGACGGCCTCCGCCCGCTTCGCCGACATCGTCCTGCCGGCCGCCACCAGCCTCGAGCGCGAGGACATGGAAGGGCTCGGCGTTGTCACCCGCAAGGCGTTCTTCGCGGTGCGCAAGGTGATCGAGCCGCTTTACGAGGCCAAGTCCGACTACGCCATCTTCCAGATGCTCGCCGAGAAGCTCGGTCTCGAGCCGGCCTATTCGGAAGGCAAGACCGAACTCGACCGGGTCAAGGAGGTCTACGCCGCCGCCATGGAGCAGGCGAAGACCAAGAAGATCGCGATGCCGGACTTCGACGAGTTCTGGAAGAAGGGCATCGTCGAGTTCGCCACGCCGGAGAAGAACCTGCGTCGGACGAAGTACGACAAGTTCCGCCAGGATCCGCTGCTCAATCCGCTGCCGACGCCGTCCGGCAAGATCGAGATCTTCTCCAAGACCATCGAGAAGTTCGGTTACGACGATTGTCCGCCCCATCCGACCTGGCTGGAGCCGATCGAATGGCTCGGCGCCAAGGAGAAGAAGTACCCGCTGCACGTCAACTCGAGCCACCCGGACTACCGGCTGCACTCGCAGTTGAACGGCACCAAGGTGCGTTCGCTCTACGCGGTCGCCGAGCGCGAGCCCTGCACGATCAACACCGCCGACGCCGCCGCCCGCGGCATCAAGTCCGGTGACGTCGTCCGGGTGTTCAACGATCGCGGTCAGTGTCTCGCCGGTGCGGTCGTCACCGACGACATCCGGCCCGGCGTGATCCAGCTCCAGGAGGGCGGTTGGTACGACCCGATCGTCGCCGGCGAGCCGAACGCGCTGTGCCGCTACGGCGACGTCAACGTGCTCACCCCGGACATCCCGACCTCGCGCCTCGCGCAGGGCACCTCGGCGCACACCTGCATGGCCGACGTCGAGAAGTTCAAGGCCGAGCCGCCGAAGGTGATGGTCTTCTCGACCCCGACGAACGCCTGACCGACCGCCGGCCGGAGGATCCCCTCCGGCCGGCGTCTGCCATTCCGAAGGAGAGTTCTCATGCGTGTCTTCGGTCTCGTCGGCCGCTCGGGAGCGGGCAAGACGACCCTTTCGGAAAAACTGATCCGCATCCTGACGGAGCGCGGCCTCGTCGTCTCGACGATGAAGCACGCCCATCACGGCTTCGACATGGATCGTCCGGGCAAGGACACCTGGCGCCATCGCGAGGCCGGCGCCGCCGAGGTGATGGTGGTCTCCGGCGAACGCTGGGCGCTGCTCGCCGAGCACCGCGAACCCTCCGAACCCGACGTCGACGCGCTGATCGCGCGGATGAGCCCGGTCGACATCCTGCTGATCGAAGGGTTCCGCGCCCACTCCCATCCGAAGATCGAGGTGCATCGCCCCTCGACCGGTCACGATCTCCTGTGGCGGGCGGGGTCCGACATCGTCGCGGTGGCGAGCGATGCCCCGGTCGGCGGGCTCGGCGTGCCGCTGCTCGACCTCGCCGATCCCGAAGCCATCGTCGACTTCCTCCTCGCCCACGACGAAGCGGTCGGTCGTCGGCTGCACGTGGTGGCGTCGTGATCCCCCGCCGCCCCGGGCGGACGAAATCGCTGCGGACGATCGTGTTCGCGGCGTTGCTCGGGCTCGCGCTGATCGGTCCCGGCGTCGCGCCGGCCGAAGCCGCGAAACTGCGCCTTCGCGGCCAGATGGAGCGCTACTCCGGCAATGCCGCCTATCTCGCCGTCTACGTCACCGACACCAAGGGACACTACGTCGCCACCGTCCAGGTGTTCGGCGAGAAGGTCCAGTACTACCCGCACCTCTCCCGCTGGATGCGCGGCGTCGGTCCGCAGAGCGCGCCGCTCGACGGGATCACCGGGGCGAGCGTCGGCTCGGGCCGCGGGCTCGACGTCTCGGTCGAGGTCGCCGACGCACTGATCGACGCCGGCCTCGAGCTGCGCGTCGACACCGCCGCCGAGAACATCGCCGACGAGCCCGCCGAGGTCGTCCTGCCGCTCACCCGCGCCGCCGCGGGCAGCGAAGCCACCGGCCGCGGTCTTCTCGCCCGTTTCCGTTTCGACCTGTGATCGACGAGGGGAGGGCGACGCGCATGGCCGTGTTCCATCGCCTCCTCGGTTGGATCGCCGCGCCGTTGGTCGTCGTGCTCGCGTTGACCGGGATCGTGCTCGCGTTCGACGCGATCCTGCGGGCACCGCCTTCCGCGCCGCCCGGCGATCTCTCCGTCGCCGCGATGGTCGAACGTCTCGGTCGTCACGGCCATCTCGACCGCCTCACCGTGACACCCGACGGTCTCGTCGTCGCCCGCTTCGACGTCCCCCGGCGGACGGCAGAGGTCGATCCGGCGACCGGCGACCTCCGTCCGCGCCGCACCGCCGGCGAGGCCGTCGCGCTCGCCACCGAACTGCACCGCAGCCTCGCGCTCGGCGACGGCGGACGTCTGATGCTCGCCGCCGGATCCTTCGCGACGCTGCTCCTGCTCGCTGCCGGTCTCGCTCTGGTGAAGCGTCGCGACGGCCGCGGCGACGGCCTCATGCGCCTCCACCGCCTCGCAGGGATCGTCGCCGCGGTGCCGGTGGCGATTTCGGCGGCGACCGGCCTGGGCCTCGCCGCCTCCGCGCTGTCGCCGCTGTCGGTCGATGGACTTCGCCCGCCCGCCGGTATCGCCCGAGCATCCGGCGAGCGCCTGAAGCCGAATGAAATCCAGATCCTGCGATCGTTTCCTATAACGGAACTCGAAGAGTTGGTGGCGCCGCTGCCCGACGATCCGGAAGACGTCTGGCGGCTGACCACGACCACCGCCTTCGCCGATGTCGACCCGGTCGACGGACGCGTCGTCGCCTTCCGCGAACGCCCGGTCCTGCACGGCGCGGTTCTCGACCTCCGGCGGTTCCATGCCGGGTGGGGGCGTCCGCTGCTCGCCGGCGGCTTCGGTCTCGGCGCCGCCCTGATCCTCTGCGCCTCCTTCTCCGGTCTGGTCGCCGACCTGCGCCGGCGCCGGGCGATCGGTCGTCTCAGCGCGAAGGTGAAACCGCGCGGCGGCACCGTGATCCTGGTCGGCACCGAACGGGGAACCACCCTGCGCTTCGCCGAGCGGCTGGCGGATCGCCTCGCCGGGCTCGGCCGGCCCGCCACCATCGCCGCGATGAACGAGATCGCCCGCCTCGATGCGGCACCCGAGCGCCTGCTCGTCCTGACCGCCACCTGGCGGAACGGCGGCCCACCGGCCTCCGCCGACCTGTTCCTGACCGAACTGGCCGGTGTGGCGACCGTCCCGGCCTATGCGGTGCTCGGCTTCGGCGACCGGACCACCTCGGCCTATTGCGCCTTCGCGGAAGCCGTCGATCACGCGCTCGCCGAGCGGGGGGGCCGCCGGTTGCTGCCGCTCGGGCGGGTCGATCGGCGCTCCGAGGCGGATTTCGCCGCTTGGGTCGATGCGCTGCTCGCCGATTTCGGCGGTCCCGAATCGACGCCTCCGGTGAAGCCGCGCCCCGTCGCCGCGGCACCGCGCGATCCACCGCCGCTGCGGCGGTTCGATCTCTCCGGCCCGGCGATGGGATCGCATTTCGTCGCGAAACTCTTCGCCTCGCCCGATCTCGACGCGGACGGCCTCGCCCGTCGGCTCGCCGAACGGCTCGGGTCGATCGAGGCGGCCCTGTCGCGGTTCCGGGCGGAGTCCGAAGTGGTCCGCTTCGATCGGGTTCCGGTCGGCCGTTGGGTCGACGTCGGACCCGATCTCGCGCGGGTTCTCGCCGTCGGCCTCGACGTCGGCCGCCGATCCGGCGGCGCCTTCGATCTCGGTCTCGCCGCCGAGGTCGCCGCCGCCGGCTTCGCCCGAGGTTGGGCGCCGGTCGACGCGGCGGCGCGCCGCGACCGGACCCCGGCCCACCTGTGCCTGGAGCTCGATCTCGACGGGTCCCGCGTCCGCAGGACCGCGCCGATCGCCCTCGATCTCGCCGGCATCGCGAAAGGGTATGCGGTCGACGAACTGGCGCGTCTGGTCGCCGAGGCCGGGATCCCCTCTTTCCTCGTCGGTCTCGACGGCGAACTGCGGGCCGGCGCGCCGCGCCCCGACGGGCGGCCCTGGGCGGTCGGTGTCGAAGCGCCGACGGTCGGCAGCCGCGATCTCCTCGGTCGGGTCGATCTCGTCGACCGGGCGGTCGCGACCTCCGGCGACTACCGCCGCTTCGATCGATCGACCGGCGCCGGCCACACCCTCGATCCGCGCACCGGCCGGTCCGTCGCGGCCGGCCCGGCGGCGGTCACCACGCTGGCGGCGAGCTGTGTCGTCGCCGACGCCTGGGCGACGGCGCTGATGGTCGCCGGCCGCGCCGGTCTGGCCGCGGCGCGCGACGCCGGCGTCGAAGCGATCTTCGTCGACCGTCCGATCCGGACGGTCACGCGAGCCGTGGCGGACACGCCGGCGGCACCCCCCGCAGCAGAACCAGAGGAGGACGGCGAGGCCGCGTCGCACCGGCCGATCGAGACGATCCCATCGGATCGGCGACCGCCAACCCAGGCGATCCGCCGAGCCGAGCTTCCGCGAAACGCCCGAGAACGCCGGCGGGCGAACAACGAACCGACCGGCGACCGAAGGAGTCCGAGATGATCACCCGTAGTACCTTCATCCGCAGCCTGGTCCCCGGTGCCATCGGCGCCGCGGTCCTGCCGCACCTCGCCCGAGCGGCTTCGGGCCCCGGCGGGGTCACCGACGGCCGTGTTCTGGTCAACACCTCGCTCGGCCCGATCTTCCTGGTCAAGAAGGGCGGTCAGGTCGTCGGCGTCGAGCCCCTGAAGCAGGACGGCGCGCCCTGGAGCCTGCTCGGCGACATGCCCGACCGGCTCTACAACCGCGCCCGCGTCAAGGCGCCGATGGTCCGCAAGGACTTCCTCGCCAAGCGCGAGGCGAGCGACCGGACGAACCGCGGCAGCCGCGATTTCGTCGAAGTGAGCTGGGACGACGCGCTGAAGATCGTCTCGGAAGAGATGCAGCGGGTGAAGACCAAGTTCGGCAATGCCTCGCTGCATCGCGGCAAGAGCTCCTGGGCCTCGAATCACGCCCACTTCTACCGCACCGAGGCGTTGCTCCAGCGCTTCCTCAACGGCTTCGGCGGTTCCTCGACCTTCTTCGGCAACTACTCGAATCAGGCGGTGTCGGAAATCCTGCCGGCGGTCGCCTGGTCGAGCCCGAGCGCGGCGAGCGACTGGCCGGTGATCCACGCCAACACCAAGCTGATCGTGCTGTGGGGTGCCAACCCGCTCTCCACCACCCGGATCCTGTCCGGCCGCTACGCGACCGCCGCCTGGTACGAGGTGAAGAAGCGCGGCATCGAGGTGATCGCCATCGATCCGATGAAGTCGGAGACGATCAAGGAACTCGGCTGCGAATGGCTGCCGATCCGGCCGAACACCGACGTCGCGCTGGCCCTCGGTCTGATGCACACGCTGGTCACCGAGAACCTGCACGATCCCAAGTTCGTCGACGCCTACACCAAGGGCTACAAGGACTTCGAGCCCTACCTGTCGGGCAAGACGGACGGTCAGCCGAAGTCGGCGGAGTGGGCCTCCGGCATCACCGGCATTCCCGCCGACACCATCCGCGGCCTCGCCCGCAAGATGGCCAAGACCCGCACCACCATCGCCTCGGGCTGGTCGACTCAGCGCCAGCACCACGGTGAACAGGCGCCCTGGGCGATCGTCTGCCTCGGTGCGCTGCTCGGCCAGATCGGCCTGCCCGGCGGCGGCGTCTCCTTCGGTCTGCACTACGCCGACGGCGGTTTCCCGCGGGCGGCGATGCCGGTCGTCGGCGGCATCTCCCCCGGCACCAACCCGATCCCCGATCCGTTCCCGATCGCCTGCCTGTCGGACGCCTACCTCAATCCGGGCAAGACGATCGAGTGCAAGGGCCGCAAGATCACCTACCCGGACATCCGCCTCGTCTACACCTCGGGCGGCAACCAGTTCACCCATCACCAGGACACCAACCGGGTGATCGAAGCCTTCCGCAAGCCGGAGGTGGTGATCGTCCAGGAGCCGTGGTGGACCCCGTCGGCGCGCTTCGCCGACATCGTCCTGCCGGCGTCGAGCGACCTCGAGCGCAACGACATCGGCCAGACCCTGAACCTGATCACCGCGGCCCACGCGGCGGTCGATCCGCTCTACAAGTCGCGCACCGACTACGACATCCTGACCGAACTCTCCGACCGGCTCGGCCACAAACAGGCCTTCACCGAGGGCCGGAGCGAGATGGACTGGGTGAGGTTCTTCTACGATGCCGCCAAGGCGCAGTCGAAGACCGTCAAGATGCCGGAGTTCGACGAGTTCTGGGCGGGCGAGGGGATCGTCGAGTTCCCGATGGGCAAGGGGAACTTCGTCCATCTCGCCGACTTCCGAGAGGATCCGCTGCTGAAGCCGGTGTCGACCGCTTCCGGTCTGATCGAGTTCACCTCGCCCTATGTCGGCAAGCTCGGCTACGACGATTGTCCGGCCCATCCGACCTGGCTCGAGCCGGTCGAATGGAAGGGCAGCAAGCATGCGGACAAGTACCCGCTGCAGCTGATTTCGCCCCATCCCCCGTTCCGTCTGCATTCGCAGATGTGCAACACCGCGACCCGGGCGAAGTACACCGTCAAGGACCGCGAGCCGGTGCTGATCAATGACAAGGACGCGGCCGCCCGCGGCATCGCCGACGGCGACATCGTCCGGCTGTTCAACGATCGCGGTCAGGTCCTCGCCGGCGCGATCGTCAGCCCCGACATCCTCCAGGGCACCATCTGCCTGCACGAGGGTGCCTGGTACGATCCGGCCAAGCCCGGTGAGAAGGGGGCGCTCGACAAGTACGGTTCGCCGAACCTGTTGACCCTCGATTCGACGCTGTCGTCGCGCTTCGCCCAGGCGACGATCGCCGGCACCGCGATCTGCAACGTCGAGAAGTACACCGAGGCCGCGCCGCCGGTCACCGCCTTCGACGCCGTCGGCTGATCGCCGGGTCGAACGAAACGAAACGGGCGGCGGAGATCCTCCGCCGCCCGTTTCCGTCCGGGTCTGCCGCCGTTCATACGGCTCGGATCACTCCGCCAGCACCGGCTCCCGGTGTTCGACGAGTTCTGCGAGCGTCGTCTCGATCGCCGCCGGGTCGAGGTGGCGGGTCTTGCCGACCACCCGCCCGTCCTGGGTGAAGACCAGCGACGGACTGTCGACCGCGCCGAGTCGCGCCGCCAGACATTCGCCCTTGTAGGTGTCGACCAGACTCAGCTTGACCTTGCCGGCGAAGCGCCGCTCGATCTCCCGCACCGTCGGCAGGAAGTCGCGCGAACGCTGGTCGATCGGCGAATAGACGTAGATCATGCCGGGCTTCTCGGCCTGCATCAGCTGCTTCTCGTAGACCTCGAGCTCGGCGATGTAGCGCTCCGCTTCGAACCCGGCGATCGCCCCGTCGCCGACCGCGGTGGCGACCTGCCGGAGACAGGTCTGGCGGACGTCGCCGGCGGCGAAGACGCCCTCGATGTTGGTCTGCATCCGCGTGTTGGTCGGGACGTAGCCGCGTTCATCGAGGGTGATCTGGCCGCGGAACAGCTCGGTCGCCGGCAGATAGCCGATGAAGTAGAAGCAGCGATCGACGTCGACCGGAATCAGATCGCCGGTGCGGGTGTCCTTCAGCACGACGCAGCTGAGCCGCTCGTCGCCCTCGAAGTGGTCGACCACGGTGTTCCAGCGGAACTCCATCTTCGGCTCGCGCATCGCGTCCTGCTGGGCGACCGCGTTGGCGTCCATGTGGCCCTCCTCGTGGATCACCGACATGATCACCTTCGAGGCGAACTTGGTCAGGAACAGCCCTTCCTCGACCGCGGCGTCGCCGGAGCCGATCACCATCACCACCTTGTCCTTGCAGCTAGCCGCATCGCAGGTGGCGCAGAACGAGATGCCCTTGTCGTAGAGGAAGTGCTCCTCGCCGGGTGCCCCGAGCAGCCGCGGCTTGCCGCCGGTGGCGATCACCACCGCCTTGGCATGATAGACGGTGCGGAAGGTCTCCACCGTCTTGTCGTCGCCGGCGAGCGACACCGCCTTGACCGGGCTGATCTTGAAGTCGACGCCGAAGTGCTTGGCCTGCTTCTCGAACTGACGCATCAGCTCGAGCCCGCCGATGCCCTCCGGAAAGCCGGGGAAGTTGCAGATCTCGTTGGTGTAGGTGGCCAGACCGCCGATCAGGCTCTTTTCGATCAACAGGGTCTTCAGGCGGGCCCGGCCGCCGTAGATCGCCGCGGTGAGCCCGCCCGGGCCGCCGCCGACGACCACGAGGTCGTAATACTGGTGGTCCTTTTCCATCGCCATCGTGGATCCGATCTTCTGTCCATGTGAGGGAAGGGGGCGGCGCCCGCACGAGCGCCGCCGGCCGCGTTCAGACCTTCGAGGGACGCTTCGACCACCAGTCGGCGAGCAGCCAGACCGCGGCGAGCAGGACGAACTGGACGATCAGCGCCGGGAAGAAGCCACCGACCAGATTCGGCAGATAGACGACCGCCTTGAGATCGACGCCGAGCAGGTCGCGCCAGATCGGCCAGGTGGCGGCGCCGAGCGCGCTGCCGATGCAGAAGAACGGCAGCACCAGCCATTGCTGGACGAAGCCTTCGCCGACCCGCATCAGCGTGCCCGAGGCGCAGCCGCCGGAGATCACCGCGCCGATGCCGAACATCGTCGCGCCGACCGCGGTCCAGATGCCGACCGGGGCGAGGCCACCGATCTTCACCGCCGCTTCGAGGCTGCCGGTCTTGACGTAGGCGCCGAGCTGCAGCGCCGAGACCAGGACGGTCGACACCGCCAGAGCGATCACCACGGCCTTGGTCAGGCTGGTACCGCCGGTCAGGCACGGGTCGCGCAGCGCCGCCGTGAAGCAGAACCGGGCGCGCTGCAGGATGAAGCCGAGCGCCACGCCGACGCCCCAGAAGATCGCCAGAACCGGCGCCTTCATCACCCCGCCGTAGATCCAGCCGACGAGCGCCAGAACGACGAGCAGGCCGACGCCGATCGGGAACTGGACGACGTTCTCCTTCTTCTCGACCCGCACCCGCTGGATCCGCTTGATGCCGCCGGTGGTGCCGGCGGTCGCCGGGGCCGGGGCCGCGGTCGCCGCCGAGGGCACCGGAGCGGTGATCGTCGGCGCGCCGATGAAGAAGCCGACCAGCAGCTTCGATCCGATCATCGCCCCGAAGAAGATGAACACCATGAACACCCAGCCGTGCAGCGACATCGCCGGGATGCCGGAGAACAGCGCGCCGATGTTGCAACCGAACGACACGCGGGCGCCGAAGCCCATCAGCAGGCCACCGAGGATCGCCGCGGCC
Source organism: uncultured Alphaproteobacteria bacterium (assembly GCA_937919435.1). Lineage (GTDB taxonomy): Bacteria > Pseudomonadota > Alphaproteobacteria > Rhizobiales > Ancalomicrobiaceae > Siculibacillus. Next base: position 23,797 of record CALFRR010000225.1, read on the forward strand.
GCCTGACGGCCGGACTTGATCTGCTTGATCTTGAACTGGCTGGCGAGCAGCGTCGCGGTCAGCGCACCGAAGATCAGGCCGATGTCGATCAGGCTGCCGGTGTCGTTCAGGATGGTCAGGCCGGGGGCGTTGAAGCCCTTGGCGAAGTCTTTGAAATAGGCCCAGGAATGGGGATCGCCGCCGACCAGCCCCCAGGCCCAGGCGCCCCAGAAGGTGAGCGCCGAGGTGACGCCCCACGGGCGTCCGGTCGATTCGAGCAGCGCGCCGGCGAAGACGGCGAGCAGGACGGCGCCGGTCACGTAGGACCAGGGTTGGACGAAGACGTCCTTGAAGGTCTGGCTGCGACGCATCGACGTCAGCAGCGACGGGCCTCCGGTTTGCGACACTGCGACTTGGTCGGTCATGCGCGACTCCTCCTCACCCCGTCGGGACCGGTCCGCGGCGCGCGAGATCCCGCCCCGCCGACCGGTCGTGCCGGCGGGTCGCTCCTCGTCGATCGTCGCGGGGTCCCCGGCCCACGGGGATCACGTGTTTTCTGGCGGGCCGCATCGTCGCGGCCCTCTCGTCCGGTCGGAACGCCGGCCGCGGCTCATCCGGCGGCGTCGGCGGTCCGGTCACGCGGGAACGGAGGTCCGGACGGAACCTCCGGCCGCGAAGCGCTTCGGCTCAGTGGGACTTCTCGATGATGATTTCCCACTGCCCTTCGGCGACCTCTTCGATCTCGAAGTTGTGGCCTTCCTTGTTCGCCCATTCCGGGATGTTCTTCATCGCGCAGGAATGGTCGATTTCGACCACCAGGACGTCGCCGACGGCGAGGCCGGCGAGCGCGTTCTGAGTGCGGATCAGCGGCACGGGGCAGGCTTCGCCGAGGCAATCGAGATTCATCTGAGTCATTTCGGTCCATCCGTTTCCGGCACCACGTTCGAACGCGGCGCACGCGACACGGCCCTCCGTCGGGCCATAAAATAGGAATCCCTAATATTCGGAATTCCTCAATACGTTTAAACATATATGCGGCAATAAGCTTTCTGGTTGTTTGGAAATGAAATAATTAGCCGTAAAAACCCGCACGACGGACCGCCGGCGGGTGACGAAATCGCGAAAACAGCATGCGTGCGAGACGATTGTTCCGATCGAAGACGCTGGATTCGGATCCTGTGGCGGACAGTTCCGTGTCGTAGTGTCGCAGGTGCGCGAGTTGTTCTTGGTCCGAAACGGCGAAGACATCCTGACCGAACTCGTCTCGAGACGGAATGCGATAAAGTTTCCGCCCGCCGCATGCCGACATGCGGGGCCGCATGGCGCCGCGTGTCGAGCACCGATGCGGCATTCTCGGTTCGCGGGACGCCCGCAAGGCCTCGGCCGCCCTCCCGCGAACCGGGTACTCCGGCGAAACACGCATTACCGCGAGTTAATGCGTGAAACAGAGAACCCTAATGTATGTTCGTCTCGTTCGGAGGTGACGCGGCCTTCCGCCGCCGAGAGCCGAACGAAATCGAAATCGGACGCCCGGAGCCGAGGCGGACATGCGTTGTGATCGCGTGTCCGGACGGGCACGGCCGTCATCTCGCGGAGGAATCGCCATGAACACCGCCACGCGTTTCGCCGGCTCGGCCGTCGCCGCTCTCTTCGCCTTCGGTGTCTACGCCGCCGATGCGCAGGGCTGGGGACGCGGCTCGGGCCAGGGAATGGGGCAGGGGATGGGCCAGGGCATGGGGCAGGGGATGGGCCAGGGAATGAGGGCGAACGATCCGGACGCGCCGTGGCGTCAGCGGTTCGCCGGGATCGACGAGAACGGCGACGGCTTCGTCTCCAGGGAGGAGATGCGCGCCAATGCCGAAGGCGTCTTCGCCGCCATGGATACCGACAACGACGGCCGCCTGACCAAGGAAGAATACATGGGTCTGCGGATGGGCGCCCAGACCGGCCGCAACCCGGCGCGGATGCAGGCGATGCAGGACGCCAAGGCCGCCCGCTTCGCTCCGATGGATCTGAACGGCGACGGCCGCGTCGATCTCGGCGAGTTCGTCAAGGCGGCGGAGGCCCGCTTCGCCGCTGCGGACCGCGATCACGACGGCAAGGTCGACGCCCGCGAGTTCCGCGGTCACGCCTGGTGAGAGCCCCCTCCGACGACCCGCCGGGCGGCTCCCCGGTGGGCCTCGGCCTCCGTGCCGAACCTTCCGCCCGCGCGATGTGTCGCACCCCGCCCGAACCGCATTGCGGCGATCGCCCGGGACTCGCATTATGCACATATGCTCGAAATGGAGAGGGCATGGCGCGACCGAGGAAGATCCGGACGATCGGAACCGATGTCGGTTTCCGTTGGTACAAGCCGCAGGGGATCCCGCTCCGGGACCTCGACGAGACGGTCGTGACTCTCGACGGCCTCGAGGCGCTGCGCCTCGCCGACGTCGAAGGTCTCGACCAGACCACGGCGGCGGAACGGATGGGAATCTCGCGTTCGACCTTCTCCCGCCTCCTCGCCGAGGCGCGGAACGCGGTGGCGACCGCACTCTGCGAGGGCACCGCGATTCGCATCGAAGGCGGGCCGGTGACGGTCGCCCCCGGCGGATGTCGGCGCCACGGCGGGCCCGGCCCGGGCGGACGGAGATGTCGCGCCGATCGCGACCCGAAGACCAATCCGGATGTTCCGGAAGAAGGAGATTCCCAGTGACCGTGTCGATCGCCATTCCCTCCGATGCCCCCGGCGGGCTCTCGGCACCGATCTCCGCGCACTTCGGCCATTGCGACGTCTTCACGCTGGTCGAGGTCGATGGTGACCGCATCGTCGGCACTTCGCTCGTCGTGCCGCCCGATCACGATCACGGCGGTTGCCTCGCGCCGGTCGCGGCGCTCGCCTCGCGCGGCGTGTCGGCGATCCTCACCGGCGGCATGGGCGCCCGTCCGCTCGCCGGCTTCCTCGAAGCGGGCATCCAACCCTACTTCGCCGGCGACCGGGCCGACGTCGGCGACGCGGTCCTCGCGTTGCTGGCCGGTCGGCTTCCGGCCTTCGCCTTCGAGAACGGCTGCGGATGCGGCGGTGAGGGCGGGCACGGCGAAGAAGGCGGCTGTTGTGGCGGCCACGGTCACGATCATCACCACTGATCGCCCGCGCATGTCCGTCACTTCGGAGCCGCCGCGGACCGCAGTGGCGGTGCCCGACCGCCATCGCGGCTGCCGTGTCTGCGGCTCGCCCGAAACCAATCCGGCGAGCCTCGGACTGGTCTTCGCCCTCGGCGAAGACGGCGGCGTCGCCGCCCTCTATCATCCGTCGATCCGCGACCGCGGTTGGGACGGCCGGATGCACGGCGGCCTGATCGCCACCCTGCTCGACGCGGCGATGACCAATGCGCTGTTCGCGCGCGGCATCTCGGCGGTCACCGTCGATCTCGCCGTCCGGTTCCTGGCCCCCGGGCCGCTCGACCGCGACCTGACGGTGTCGGCGGAGGTTCTGGAGACCCGGCATCGGGTGCACCGGGTCGTCGGTCGTCTCGCCGACGGCGAACGGATCCTCGCCCGTGCGACCGCCAGGTTCATGGGCCTGCCGGACGACTGCGGCGCGCACCCGGGCTGACGCCGGCCGGCTCGCCGCCCCCATGTCGATCGTCCTCGCGCCGTCAGTCCGTTTCGGCCGCCGAACCGTCGCGGTGCCCGGCCGCGATCGCCGCGGTGTCGCTCCGGCCGAGCGCGGCGACCGCCAGCGCCTCGCGCTGGAAGGTCCGGTTGACCGCCGGACCGAGATCGGCGACCGCGAGACCGACCCGCGACAGATGCCCGCCGAGCGCCAGCGGCCGCGCCACGACCCCCGGCGGGGTCGCCGGCATGGTCGGTTTCGGCAGGATGCCGATGCCCATGCCGGCCCCGACCAGGGCCAGCATGGTGGTGAATTCGCCGAGCTCGCGGGCCACGTCGGGCACCAGCCCACCCCGTGCCAGTGCCGTCGTCAGCCCGTCGTGGAAGCCCGGCGCGAAACGGCGGGCGAGGAGCAGCAGCGGTTCTCCGGCGAGATCGGCCGGTCGGATCTCCGTTCTGCCGGCGAGGCGGTGGCCGTCCGGCAGCGCCACCTCGAACGGCTCCGCGATCACTTCGTCGATCTCGACCCCGCGTCCGTCGACCGGCATGCGGACGAAACCGAAGTCGATCCGGCCTTCGGTGAGGCCCCGCAACTGTTCCGGGGTCGCCATGTCCTTCAGCTCGAGGTCGATGCCCGGATAACGCCCCCTCAACCGCCGCAGCAGCTCGGGTAGGTACCAGGGCAGCACCGAGGAGACGAATCCGATCCGCAGGCGGCCGATCTCGCCGCGCTCGCCGGCCATGACCTCGTCGACCGCGCGCCGCGCCTGATCGAGGGTCGCCCGCGCACCGGCGAGGAACAGCCGGCCGGATGGGCTGAGCTCCACCCGGTGGCGGTCGCGCACGAACAGCGAGACCCCGAGTTCCTGCTCCAGCGCCTTGATCTGCATGCTGAGCGCCGGCTGGACGATTCCGAGCCGCGACGCCGCGCGCCCGAAGTGCAGTTCTTCGGCGAGCACCACGAAGGATCTGATGAGCCGCAGTTCCAAGCCCACGCTCTCCCGTTCGGAAATCCGTCATCACCACGCATGATGACTGACATCAGGAAGCGATATTGGCCACGCCCGGCCCGTGGAGTCTATCCCTGTTCCGCCCGAGCGACTGCGCCGCTTCGCCTGATGCGATGCCGCAGCGCCACATCCGAGGAGGGGACCATGACGGCCGATCTGGCGATATTCGATCTCAGCGGGCGGCGTGCGCTCGTCACCGGTTCGGGACGGGGCATCGGCTTCGCGCTCGCCCGGGGTCTCGCGAAGGCCGGTGCGTCGGTGGTCCTGAACGGCACCGACGAAGCGCGCCTCGCCGATGCCGCGGCCCGGCTCCGCGCCGAAGGGCTGGAGATCGAGACCTCCCGCTTCGACGTGACCGACCACGACGGCGTCGCCGCCGCGGCCCGCGACGTCGAATCGCGGATCGGTCCGGTCGACGTCCTCGTCAACAACGCCGGGATCCAGCGGCGCAAGCCGCTCGAGGATTTCCCCGCCGAGACCTGGGACGAGATCCTGAGCGTCAATCTGTCCGGCGTCTTCCATGTCTCGCAGGCCTTCGCGCGCGGCATGATCGCCCGCGGCCGCGGCAAGATCGTCAACATCTGCTCGGTCCAGTCGAGTCTCGCCCGGCCGTCGATCGCGCCCTATGCCGCGACCAAGGGCGGCGTGGCGATGTTCACGAAGGCGCAGTGCACCGAATGGGCGAAATACGGACTGCAGGTCAACGGCATCGCGCCGGGCTACTTCGCCACCGAGATGAACCGGGCGCTGGTCGAGGACGAAACCTTCTCCGACTGGCTCTGCCGGCGCACGCCCGCCGGCCGTTGGGGGCGGGTCGAAGAGTTGATCGGCGCCGCGGTGTTCCTCGCCTCCGGCGCGTCGGATTTCGTCAACGGTCAGGTCCTATACGTCGACGGGGGCCTGACGGCCTGCGTCTGATCGCTATATGTGCATAATGACCGAAACGGCGGCCCCACCCGCGCCGCCCCCCGAGGAAAGGACCCTAGACATGGAAGCGAGAGCCTGCGTCCTCCACACCCGGAAGGATCTCCGCGTCGAACCGGTGGCGGTCGCGCCGCTCGGTGCCGGCGAGGTGCTGGTCCGAATGGGCGCCGGCGGCATCTGTGGGTCCGATCTCCACTACTATCTCGACGGCGGCTTCGGCGTCGTCCGCGTCCGCGAACCGATCGTCCTCGGCCACGAGGTCGCCGGCACGGTCGAAGCGGTCGGTCCGGGCGTCGAGGGGCTCGCGGTCGGGGAGCGGGTCGCGCTCAACCCGTCGAAGCCCTGCGGCCACTGCCGGTTCTGTCTGTCGGGCGAGCAGCAGCACTGCCTCGACATGTGGTTCTGGGGCTCGGCGATGCGGCTTCCCCACAGCCAGGGCGCGTTCCGCGAGCGGATCGTGGTCGAGGCCTTCCGCTGTCAGCCGGTCGGCGACGAAGTGAGCCTCGGCGAGGCCGCCTGTTGCGAACCGCTGTCGGTGGCGCTCCATGCGGTCCGTCAGGCCGGCGACCTCTCCGGACGGCGGGTCCTGGTCACCGGCGCCGGACCGATCGGCGCCCTGGTGGTCGCCGCCGCACGCCATGCCGGTGCCCTCGACGTGGTGGCGACCGATCTCCACGACGCCGCGCTCGAGAAGGCGTCCGCGATGGGCGCCACCGACGTGGTCAACGTCGGCTCCGGCGAAGGCCTCGGCGCGTCCCGGTTCACCGCCGACAAGGGCCGTTTCGACGTCGCCTTCGAATGCACCGGCGTCGGTCCGGTTCTGGCGAGCATCCTGCCGGTGGTCCGTCCCCGCGGGTCGATCGTCCAGGTCGGTGTCGGCGGCAACGTCGATCTGCCGATCGGCGCCATCGTCGGCAAGGAGATCGCGCTGCGCGGCACCTTCCGCTTCCACGAGGAATTCGCCGTCGCCGCCCGACTGATCCGCGATCGTCGCATCGACGTCCGCCCGATCATCACCGCCACGGTTCCGCTCGCCGACGCGATCCGCGCCTTCGAGATGGCCTCCGATCGCAAGGCACATTCCAAGGTCCAGCTGAGCTTCGCGTGAGCCGGATCGGCACCGCCGGCCGCGCGACGTCCCGAGACGGACGCCGCCCGCGGCCGGTCGGTCCGTGCCGCATCCGGCGCGTTCGCAGGGCTGCCCGGCCGTCGCAGCGGCGCTCCGCCACTGGTATTTCGGACGGAATCCCGTTTCTCTTCGGGCTCGGGCTCGGGCTCGGGCTCGGGCTCGGGCGACGGACCGCGGCGACGGGAGACGGACGGTGCAGAAGATCTTGCGGATCGAAGCGAGCGACAATCTGATCGTCGCTCTGAAGGATCTGTCGGCCGGTGAGACGGTCCGCTGGGGGGACGACGGCTTCACGCTCGTCACCGACGTCCGCGCCAAGCACAAGTTCGCCGCCGAGAACGTCCCGGAGGGCGGCGAGGTCACGCTCTACGGCACCGTCGTCGGCGTCGCCACCCGGCCGATCGTCCGCGGTGCCGCGGTCGGCACCGACGACATCCGCCACGCCACCGCCCCGGTCGACCTCACCGACACCGCCCCCCGCGCCTGGACGCCGCCGGACGTCGCCCGCCATCGCGACCGCACCTTCATGGGCGTGGTCCGCGACGACGGGCGGGTCGGCACCGCCAATCACTGGCTGGTGCTGCCCCTGGTGTTCTGTGAGAACCGCAACGCGGCGAAGCTCGCCGCCACGCTCGGCCGAGTGCTCGGCTATGCCGACGCCGGCTTCGACGACTTCGCCCGTGGCCTGGTCGGCGGTGACGCCGCGGCGCCGACCCGTCCGCGCCCCTTTCCGAACGTCGACGGCATCCGCGCGCTGAGCGTCGACAGCGGTTGCGGCGGCGCGGCCTCCGACTGCCGGACGCTGTGCGACGTGCTCGCCGCCTACGCCGACCATCCCAACGTCGCCGGCATCACCGTCTTCTCGCTCGGCTGCGAAAAGTCGCAGATCGACGAGTTCCGAGCGGCGCTCGACCGGCGCAATCCGGCCTTCGCCAAGCCGGCGCTCTACTACCGCCAACAGGATTGGGACTCGGAAGAGAAGATGATGCGCCGGGCGCTCGAGGAGACGCACGCCGCGCTCGCCGTCGCCGATCGGGCGGTGCGCCGGCCGGTCCCGCTGTCGAAGCTCAAGATCGGCGTCAAATGCGGCGGCTCCGACGGCTTTTCCGGGATCTCCGCCAATCCGGCGATGGGCATCGTCTCCGATTGGGTGGTCGCGCTCGGCGGCGGTTCGGTGCTCGCCGAGTTCCCCGAGCTGTGCGGGGCGGAAGGCGAGATCCTCGCCCGTTGCGACACGCTCGACAAGAAGACCCGGTTCCTCGAGCTGATGCGGCGCTACGAGACCGTCGCCGAGTTCTTCGGTACGACGATCGCCGACAATCCGAGCTTCGGCAACATCCAGGATGGGCTGATCACCGACGCGATCAAATCGTGCGGGGCCGCCAAGAAGGGCGGCACCGCCCCGGTCGCCGCGGTGCTCGACTATGCCGAACCGATGCCGGATGCCGGCCTGTCGCTCGCCTGCACCCCCGGCAACGACGTGCTGGCGGTCAGCGGCCAGGTCGCGGCGGGCGCCAATCTGGTGATCTTCTCGACCGGCCTCGGTACGCCGACCGGCAATCCGATCGTGCCGGTGGTGAAGATCTCGACCAACTCGGCGATCGCTCACCGCCTGGCCGACATGATCGACTTCGACTGCGGCCCGGTGATCGAGGGCGAACCGCTGGAGAGGGTCGCCGCCGACCTGTTCGAGACGGTGATCGCGGTCGCCGGCGGCGAGCGCCGGGTCAAGGCGGATCGGCTGGAGCAGTACGACTTCATGCTGTGGAAGCGGTCGCTCGACCTGTGACGGGGGAGGGGAGCGACGTCGCCCGCGCGCATCGCTCCCCGTGCGTCGCTCAGAAGCGCTCGCCGACCATCTCCTCGCTCTTCGCCCACAGCGCCTCGGCCCGCACCGGATCGAGCGCATAGGCGCGCACGCCTTCGGCGATCGGGTTGATCGTCCCTTCGCTCACCGTCGAGACGTGGCAGTTCTCGCAGTAGCGTCCGCCGACGTCGTCGGCCGAGGCGACCACACCGGCCCAGACCGAAGTCGCCGCTCCCTGCGGGATCGACTTGAAGCTGAACGGCGCTTCTCCGGCGGCCTCCAGATCGGCGTTGATCCGCTCGACCATGGCTTCCAGCGCTCCGTCGTCCATGTGCCGACCGAGTTCGGTCCGGATACCGCCGGGATGCACCGCCGTGGCGCGCACGCCGCGACCGCGATGCCGCCGGTCGAACGCGACCGCGAACAGGACGTTGGCGGTCTTCGAACGGCCGTAGGCGATCCACGGATCGTAGGGCGTGCGCTCGAAGGTCGGATCGTCGAGGTCGACGTCGGCGAAGCGATGGCCGGAGGAGGCGAGTTCGACCAGCCGTCCGCCGTCGACGATCAGCGACGCGATCCGGTTGACGAAGGTGAAGTGGCCGAGGTGATTGGTTCCGAACTGGGTCTCGAAACCGTCTTCGGTCTTCCCGAACGGCGTCGCCATCACGCCCGCGTTGGCGATCACCAGATCGAAGCGCCGCCCGTCGGCGACGAGCCGGTCCGCGGCCGCCCTGACGCTGGCGAGCGAGGCCAGGTCGAGCCGGACGAGCTCGAATGCGCCGCCGCCGGCGGCCGCCGCCTCGCGGACGCCCCGGGTCGCGCCCTCCGCCTTGGCGAGGTCGCGCGCCGCACCGACGACGGAAGCGCCGTGCGCGGCGAGGACCCGCGCGGTCTCGACGCCGAGGCCGGCGGAAACACCGGTCACCAGCACTCGCCGGCCGGTCAGATCGACGCCGGCCAGGACGTCGTCGGTGGTCGAAGTCGCATCGAAGGGTCTGGTCATTCCTGTCTCCACTCGAGAACACGCTCCTCCGGCCGCGGCGGACGGGTTGTCCACCGACGTCTTTCGGGGTAAGGGGAGGGCGTCTCCGGTTTGATATACGGAGGCACCCTCCGCTTATCAAGGGGTGGCACGCATTTGGTCGACGATCGTTCTCCGACGCCGTCTCGGCGGCCGCGCGCCGACGCGCAGCGCAATCGGATGCGTCTGCTCGAAGCGGCCAAGCGCACCTTCGCCGAAAAGGGCTCGACCGCCGGTCTCGAGGAGATCGCCCGCGCCGCGGGGGTCGGCATCGGTACGCTCTATCGCCATTTCCCGACCCGCGACGCGCTGATCGAGGCGGTCTACCGCAACGAGACCCGCGGTCTCGCCGAGAGTGCCCGCCGTCTCTCCGCCGAGTGCCCGCCGGTGGAGGCGCTGAGGGCCTGGTTGCGGCTGTTCGTCGACCACATGGCGACCAAACAGGGCATGGCCGAAGCGCTGAACTCGATCGTCGGCGGCCCGCAGGCGATCTATGCCGAGGCCGGGATCGAAGTCCGTGCGGCGATCGAGGCTCTGGTCGACGCCGCCACCGTCGCCGGGGAGATCGATCTGGCGATCACGCCGCTCGACCTTCTGCGGGCGCTCGCCGGTCTCGCCTACATGATCCCCGATCCGAACTGGCGGGCCTCTGCCGATCGCATGGTCGACATCCTGCTCGCCGGCGCCCGCACCGTGCGCTGAGCCGAATCCTGCCGTTGGGGCAGGTCGGGAGCCTGCGAGCGACGCATGCGCTCTCGAGAAGCGTTTGCGACCGGTTGATCGATACACCGCTGCGAAGCGTGCGTCGTACCTCCGGAAATCCCCGTTTCGTGTGGATCCGAGCCGGCCGCGCCCTTGCGGCGGTCGCGCCGGATCGGCTAATGTCGACTTGTCGACTAGTCTACGAGTTCCATCCGAAACGTTCCCGGAGCTTGTCACGTGATCCACCCCGCCGTCGAGAAAACCGATCTCGCGCGCGCCGCGTCGGTGGAGATCGTGGGCCTTCGCCGGTCGGAGCCGATCCACCGGTGCGACGACATCCTGCCGGTTCGGCTTCGGAGCGCCTCCGGCAGCCGAGTCGGTGCGGTGCGCGGACGATCCCGCCGAGCGGATCGTGTTTCTCGGTTTTTCGGCCGAACCGTGCGACATTTCGCTCCGGGGATCGTCGAGGGCCGACCGACTCCGGTCACGGGCGATCTCGTACGATGTCCCCCGATCGAGGTCGTCGTCCGCCCCGATCTGAGGCGACGCGACGGCCGAGGGTCGGTCGGGCCGGCTCTTTCCGTGCCGATGGCGGCGAATGCGGTTCGCGCCCGAGGAACCATGGCCGGGTGCGGCTCGACGTCGACGGAAACCGGGAGGCGAGACACCCGACAGGAATACGAGTGATCCACGAACCGGCCCGAAGCGCCCCGAGAGGCGGCGGGCCCTCAGACGTTTCACGGAGGAAACGGAATGTCCGATACGTTCAACATCAATCGCCGCCGCTTCGGTACCTCTCTGGCCGGCGCCGGTCTCGTCCTGGCGACGGGCGGCCTCTGTGCCCCGGCGATCGCCCAGTCGAAGACCGTGCTGAAGCTCGGCCACCTCGCCAACGAAGAGAACGTCTGGCACAAGGCCACGCTGAAGTTCGCCGAGGAAGTGGCCCAGCGCACCAAGGGCGCGGTCGAGGTCAAGGTCTTCCCGAACGAGCAGCTCGGCAAGGAAACCGACCTGATCAAGGGCATCCAGCTCGGCACCGTCGACTTCACCATCACCGGTGAATCGCTGCAGAACTGGGCTCCGGCGGCGGCGCTGCTGGCGGTTCCCTACGCGATCCGCGACATCGATCACCTCGACAAGGTGGTCGGCGGCCCGATCGGCGAGAAGATCGCCAAGTCGATCGACGAGAAGACCGGCCTGATCCCGCTCACCTACTTCGCCCGCGGCCCGCGCGAGCTGACCTCCAACCGGCCGATCGTCAAGCCGGAGGAGCTCAACGGCCTCAAGCTGCGCGTCCCCAACGTGCCGCTGTTCGTCAAGGTCTGGGAAGCGCTCGGCGCCAAGCCGATCCCGATGGCCTTCTCGGAAGTGTTCACCTCGCTGCAGTCGGGCACCATCGACGGCCAGGAGAACCCGCTGGCGCTGATCAAGTCGGCGAGCTTCCAGGAAGTCCAGAAGTACGTGAACCGCACCGACCACGTCCTCGCCTGGATCTACCTCGTCGGCGGTTCGAAGAAGCTCGGCAAGCTGCCGGCAGACCAGCAGCAGGCGATCCGCGACGCCGCCAAGGCGACCCGCGAATTCGAGCGCGGCCTGTTCATCGCCGACGAGAAGAACCTCGAGGCCGAACTGAAGTCGAAGGGCATGACCTTCGTCGAGTCCGACCGGGCCGCCTTCGCCGCCAAGGCGCGCGACGCCGTCGCCACCGCGCTGCCGGCCGAGATCAAGCCGCTCTACGACGAGATCGTCGCCACCAAGTGACGGTGACCGAGCGCGGGCGACCGCTCGCGCTCCCCACTCGCTCTCGGACGGGTCGCGGCATCGACCGCGACCCGTCTTCGACCCACCCCATGTCCCGCGCGGGGGCGCGACACATGCGAAAATCCTTCGAAGCCCTTCTGGAGGGCGCGGTCACCATCTGCCGCTGGGGCATTCTGGTGGCATTCTCGATCCTCGTCGGGGTCGTGGTGATCCAGGTGCTCGGCCGTCTGCCCGGGTTCCCGTCACCCGCCTGGACGGAAGAGGTCGCCCGCTTCTGCCTGGTCTGGGTGGTCGCCTTCTGCTGCGGCATCGCGCTCCTGCAGGGCGACCTGGTCAACGTCGACATGTTCGTCACGCCGTTGCCCGAGAAGGCTCGGCGCGTCGTCGAGCGACTGGTCGACCTGATCGTCGTCGCCTTCTCTCTGTCGATCATGCGCGGCGCCTGGGACTACGTCCTCGGCAGTGTCGGCGAACGGGCCCGTTCGCTCGACGTCCCGATGGTCGCCGTCTACGTCGTCATGCTGATCATTCCGATCTCGCTGACCTTCTTCTCGATCGCCCGCCTGCTCGGTTACGCGCGGGTCAAGACCACCGAAGGGGAATGATCGATGCTCGTCGCAACGCTCTTCGGCGTCTTCGCCTTCGTCCTGATCGTCGGTGCACCGATCGGCATCGCTCTGGCCTCCGCCTCGGTGGTCTATCTGTGGTTCGCCGACATCGATCTGTCGGTGGTGCCGCAGTACATGTTCGCCGGCATGGACAGCTTCGTGCTGCTCTGCATCCCGGGCTTCGTGCTCGCCGGTAACCTGATGAACGGCGGTGGCATCACCGACCAGATCGTCCGCTTCGGCAACGCGCTGGTCGGCCACGTCCGCGGCGGCCTCGGGCTGGCCAACGTCGTCGGCTCGATGATCTTCGCCGGCATCCAGGGCACCGCCGTCGCCGAGACCGCCTCGATCGGCGCGGTGATGATCCCGGCGATGAAGCGCTCCGGCTACGACGCGCCGTTCGCCGCGGCGCTGACCGCGTCGGCGGCCACCGTCGGTCCGATCATCCCGCCGAGCGTGCCGATGATCATCGTCGGGACGCTCACCGGCCTGTCGGTCGGCAAGATGTTCCTCGCCGGCGCCGTCCCCGGTGTCCTTATGGGCATCGGCATGATGATCACCGTCGCCATCCTGTCGAAGAAGCGCGGTTATCCGAAGGGTCAGTGGCTCGGCTTCCGCCACCTGCTGCACACCAGCAAGGGCGCCTTCTGGGCGATCCTGATGACCCTGATCATCCTCTACGGGATCGTCGGCGGCGTCTTCACCCCGACCGAGGCGTCGATCATCGCGGTGCTCTACGCCTTCGTCATCGGCATCTTCGTCTACAAGGGCTTCAAGATCCGCGAAGTACCGAAGCTGATGGTCGATGCGGCGATCGGCTCCGGCTCGCTGGTGCTGCTGGTCGGCTGCGCCAACGTCTTCGGCTGGATCCTCACCTCCGAACAGATCCCGCAGACCATCGCCGCCGCGATGCTGTCGGTGACCACCAACAAGTACCTGATCATCCTGATGATCAACATCCTGTTGCTGATCGTCGGCACCTTCATGGAGACGATCGCGGCGCTGATCATCCTGTTCCCGCCGCTTCTGGCGGTGGCCACCGGGGTCGGCGTCGATCCGATCCACTTCGCGATCTTCGCGGTTCTGAACCTGATGATCGGTCTGACCACGCCGCCGGTCGGGGTCTGCCTCTACGTCGCGGCGAACATCGCCAACATCTCGCTGATGCAGATCAGCCGGGCCGTCGTGCCCTTCCTGATCTGCAACATCACGGTGCTGTTCCTGGTCTCCTACGTGCCGATCATCTCGCTGTGGCTGCCGGGGCTGTTCTACAAGTGATGCCTCCGCCGCGCCCGCTTCGTTCGGGTGCGGGCAATCCGAGGCTTCCCGACCATAGATCGCCGCCCCGCCTCGTGCGGGGCGGTTTCGTTTGCGAGGTGGCTCGGCGAAGGCCCGTTCGGGCCGCTGCGAGAGCAGACGCTCAGTCGACCGCCCGCCGCATCGCCTCTTCCAGTGTCGGCCCGTCGAACGGCTTCGCCAGCACCGGCAGATCGATCGTGGTGTCGCCGAGATGGCCGGTCATCACCAGAATCCGGATCTCCGGACGGATCGCCCGCAGCATCTCGGCGAGATCGACGCCGTCGACGCCGCCCTTCAGGCGCAGATCGGTGAGCACCAGATCGAAGGCGCCGTCCGCCGCGAACGCGCTGCGCGCTTCGCCGCTCGACGCGACCGCCACCGCCGTGTGGCCGAGCGTCGCGAGGAGATCGGCGATCGTCGCCCGAACCTCGGGCTCGTCCTCGACCAACAGGATCCGCAGCCGCCGACCGGCCGCGCCGGTGCGGGGGATCGGCTTCGCCGACGGCTCGGCCGGGAACTCGCCCACCGCCGCCGGAAGGTCGACGGTCACGGTGGTGCCGAGACCGGGCCGTGACGCGACGTCGATCCGGCCGCCGGACTGACGCACGAAGCCCCAGACCATCGACAGGCCGAGCCCGGAGCCGGCACCCGACGGCTTGGTGGTGAAGAACGGCTCGAACACCCGGGCGAGGGTTTCCGGGTCCATCCCGGCGCCGTCGTCGATCACCTCGATCCGGACCAGACCGTCCGCGGTCCGGCTGGTCTCGACGACGATCCGGCCGCGCGGCGCCACCGCGTCGCGGGCGTTGAACAGCAGATTGATCAGGGCGGTCTCGAGCCCCGCCGGATCGACCAGCGCCGGCGGCGGCGCATCGCCCGGGGCCTTGCGGCGGGCGGTGAGCACGATCCCGCCGACGATGCCCGCCTCCACCAGATCGATCACCGTGGCGATCGACGCTTCGACGTCGGTGGCGATCGGCGCCAACATCTGCCGGCGGCCGAAGGAGAGCAGGTGGCTGACCATCGCCGCGCCGTTCTCCGCCGCGGCGAGTGCCCTGAGCGCCCGCACACGGGTCGCCGATCCCGGCTCGGCGGCGTCGTGGATCAGCTGCAGGTTGGTCGAGACCGCGGTCAGCAGATTGTTGAAGTCGTGGGCGATGCCGCCGGTCAGCCGGCCGATCGCCTCGAGCCGTTCGGCCCGCCTGAGCCGTCCCTCGATCTCCGCCCGTTCCCGCGCCTGCGTGCGGAACACCGCGAAGGCCCGGGCCAGGACGCCGATCTCGTCGAGACGTTTCCCCCCGGGGGCGGTCGCCTCGAGATCGCCGTCGCTGAGCCGCCGCATCGCCTCGGCGATGCCGAGCAGATCGGCGACCACACCGCGCAGGAAGGCGTTGGCGAAGCCCAGCGACGCGATCAGCGCCAGCGCGCCGAGCAGTCCGGCGGCGATCTTGCCGAGGAGCAGGTCCTCGGCCATCACCTCGGCCCGGGCCCGATCCGAGCGCTCGACCAGCGAGGCGTAGCCCTTGACCAGCCCGCTCATGTCGGTGGCGGCGACCGAGATCGCGGCGAGCAGATAGCGCTGGCGCGGATCGACGAAGGCCAGCTCGTGGGTCGACGCCGCGGCCGAGGCTTCCCGCGCCTCGATCGCCTCGGCGGTGACCAGAAAGAGATGCCGGAGGATGCCGTCGAGCCGATCGGCCATCCGCACGATGGTCGGTTCGCCGACCGGCAGGGCCGGACGGTCGGTCGGCACCGGCAGGGCACTCGCCAGCGCGGCGAACTCCTCGAGCCGGCCCTCCAGCGCCCGTTCGGCGACGACCAGGGTCTCGCGGTCGCGAATCTCGGTGATCCGGTGGGCGAAGGCGGAGAGGCCTGAGGCGCTCTCGGCGAGCGTCATCACCCGGCGGACGTCGGCGAGCATGCCCGACTGGACCTCGCCGAGCGATCGTTCGAGCCGGGCGAGACCGACCCAGGCGAGCCCTTCGGCGAACAGGATCACCCCGATCACGCCGGCCGCCATCAGCATCAGCCGTCGCCGGAGACCGCGTATCGCCCGCATCGCCCGCCCTCGTTCGTGTCGTCACCGCACCGCGATCGATCCTAGAACGAAAAGCGACCGGACCGAACCGGCCCGGTCGTGAGTTTCGCGGCGGAAAATTCCGGTATCGCCGCCTCGGGCGGCGATCGCTCGATGGGCGCATCAGGCGGCGGTCGCCCCGGTGCGCGGCACCAGCGCCACCCCTTCCTCGCGGAAATGGGCGAAGGCGGTCGCGCCACCGGCCACCGCCTCGTGTGGATCGGGATCGACCGCGAACAGCTCTCCGACCGAACTGTCGAGGACGTATTCGAGATGCGAGCCGAGATAGGTCGCCTTGCGCACCCGCACAGGCAGGCTCGCCGGTCCGCCCTCGGTCCGCACCCGGATCGCCTGCGGCCGCACCGCCACGGTGATCTCGTCGTCCTTCAGCGGCGGATCGGCGAGATCGAGCACCGCTTCGCCGAACACCACCCTGGCCCGCCCGTCGCGGCGCGCCTCGAGCCGTCCGTCGAGCAGGTTGGAGATGCCCATGAAGTCGGCGACGAACCGCGACACCGGCCGGCGATAGAGATCGACCGGGGTGCCCTCCTGGGCGATCACCGCCTTGTTCATGACGATGATCTTGTCGGAGACGGCGAGCGCCTCCTCCTGGTCGTGGGTGACGTAGACCGAGGTCAGTCCGAGCTTCAGCTGCAGCTCGCGGATGTCGTCGCGCATCTTGCGGCGGAGCTTGGCGTCGAGGTTGGACAGCGGTTCGTCGAACAGCAGCACCTCCGGTTCGAGCACCAGGGCGCGGGCCACCGCCACACGCTGTTGCTGGCCGCCGGACAACTCGCTCGGCAGGCGCATCTCGTAGCCGTCGAGCCCGACCATCGCGAGTCCCTCGCGGGCCTGCTGCTCGCGCTGGGCCCGCGACACGCCGGAGACCTCGAGCCCGAAGGCGACGTTGTCGAGCACGTTCATGTGCGGGAACAACGCGTAGCTCTGGAACACCATGGTGACGTCGCGATCGGTGGCGGGCAGCAGGGTGACGTCCCGCCCGCCGATCAGGATGGTGCCTTCGCTGGCCGCCTCCAGGCCGGCGATCATCCGGAGCGTCGTCGTCTTGCCGCAGCCGGAGGGGCCGAGCAGCGTGACGAGGGTTCCCGGTTCGACCTGGAACGAGATGGAATCGACCGCGGTCACCTTGCCGTAGCGGCGGCTGACCGATCGGAACTCGACTCCGCCGGGTTTCTTGCCGGTCTTGGTCATGCGGCGACCTCCCTGGGTCGGGCGTTGGCGACGCCGGTCGACGGCCGCGCGATGCGCCGTTCTCCGACCAGCCACTGGATGACGAGGATGACGAGGCCCATCAGCACGATCAGCGCCGACGAGTAGGCGATGGCGAGGCCGAACTCGCCGAGCTCGACCCGACCGACGATGTAGCTCGTCGCCATGTCGTGCCGGGCGGAGACCAAGAAGATCACCGCGCTGACCGAGGTGATCGCCCGGACGAAGGCATAGACCAGCGAAGCGACGATCGCCGGCCGCAACAGCGGCATGATCACCCGGCGGATCGTCTGGGTGCTGGTCGCCCCGAGCGTCAGGGCGCATTCGTCGAGGTTCTTGTCGAGCTGGCTCATCGAGGCCACCCCGGCCCGGATCGCCACCGGCATGTTGCGGAACACGAAGCAGACAACCAGGATCGCCGCCGTCCCGGTGAACTCGATCGGCGGCTGGTTGAAGGCCAGGATGTAGCTCACGCCGACCACCGTGCCGGGGATGGCGAAGCTCAGCATGGTCATGAACTCGAAGGTCGCCTGACCGGCGAAGCGCTGACGCACCAGCAGATAGGCGGTGATCAGCCCCATCGCCGCGGTGATCGGCGCCGCGACGCCGGCGACTTCGAGGGTGGTGAACAGCGAATTCCACACCCGCCCGGTCCACAGCAGTCCGTCGACGCCCCAGTCGAGGCCGAAGGCGGTGACGTAGTGGCGCAGGGTGAAGGCGTTGTTGCGGCCCCAGTTCTCGACGAAACCGCCGTAGAGGATCAGGCCGTAGAGCAGGAAGGTGAAGGCCGCCCACGGAACCGCGGTTCCGTAGACCAGCCACTTCAACGGCTTCGGCAGTTCCGCCGGCGTGCCGGAGAAGCCCTTGCCGCCGACCGTGGTGTAGGAGCCCGAGCCGACCCAGCGGCGCTGGATCATGAACACCGCGACGCACAGCGCCAGCAGCACGATGCCGAGCGCCGCCGCCCGTCCGGGATCGTTCTGGGCGCCGACCACGGCGTAGAAGATCTTGGTCGACAGCACCTCGTAGCCGCCGCCCATCACCAGCGGGTTGCCGAAGTCGGCGAGGCTCTCGATGAACCCGACCAGGAAGGCGTTGGCGAGCCCGGGCCGCATCAGAGGCCAGGTCACCCGCCGGAAGGTCTGCCAGCGCCCGGCGCGCAGCGTCTGCGCGGCTTCTTCCATCGACGGGGCGATGCCCTGGACGACGCCGATCAGCATCAGGAAGGCGATCGGCGTGAAGGCCAGCGCCTGGGTGAGCAGGATCCCCGGAAGGCCGTAGATCCATCGGGTTCCGGTCAGTCCGAAGTTCTGGGTGAGGAACAGCGTCACCGTTCCGTTGCGGCCGAACAGCAGGATCACCGCGAGGCCGATGACGAACGGCGGCGTGATGATCGGCAGCACCGTCAAGAGCCGCATCATCTTCTTGAACGGGAAGGCGGTGCGGGTGGCGACCAGGGCGAAGGCGAGGCCGAGCACGGTGGTGATCAGGCCGCAGGCGATGCCGAGCAGCATCGAGTTCCAGACCACGCCGCAGCGCGTCGGACCGTTGAAGCAGCCGAGCGACCAGATGTCCCGCGCGGTCAGCCGGGCGACCAGCGCCGCCGGCCCGGAGAGGCCGTCGTCGGGCAGCATCGCCTGGGAGAAGACGGTGGTCACCGGCCAGAACACGAACAGCAGGATCGTCGCGACGAGGAATCCGATCGCGCCGGTGGTGAAGCGGTCGCCCTTCATCGCGCCGCGGGCCGCCAGCCCGAGGGTGAGGAAGAACAGCAGCGCCAGCGCCGTCGCCGCGCCGCCCCAGCCCATTCCGACCTGACCGGTGCCGATCGGCCCGAACAGATCGGCGAGGAACGGATGGCTCCAGCCCCGGAGCCCGAGCGCGAAGCCCTCGAGCACCATCCAGGCGAGACCGCCGCCACCGGCGACGACCAGCGCCGCCCCGACGTGGCGCGAGCGCGCGACGACGAAGGGCACCGGCAGAGCGAGGCAGAGGCCGAACGGCAGCAGCCAGGGCGCGCCGCCGAAGCCGGCGGTGAGCCCTGAGGCGGGCAGGGCGCCGAGGAGCGGCGGGTATGTCGTGGGAAAGGCGTACCAGGGCAGGATGGCCCACCCGATCCAACCGATCACCAACCAGATGGCATGAGAGCGGAACATCGCGCCGTCTCCGAGCCCGAGGCCGAGGGAGAAGGATCCTCCCCGGGCGAGGCCCGGGGAGGTCCGACGGTGTCTTCCGCGTCGATCAGCGCAGGCTGCCGATCTCGCTGTCCCAACGGGCGAGCAGCCGCTTGCGCTCGGCGGTGGCGCCGAACTTCTTGAAGTCGTAGTCGATCAGCTTGATCTTCTCCAGGCGCGGCGCGAACTTCGACAGCGGCGTGGCGACGTTCGACTGCACCTGATAGCTGTGAGCGGTGTCGGCGGTCATCTGACCCTTCACCGTCAGAGCGAATTCATAGAATTTCTTGGCGAGCTCCGGGTTCGGGCCGCCCTTGATGATCGCCATCGAGCCGATCTCGTAGCCGGTACCCTCGCACGGCGCGATCGTCTTGACCGGGAAGCCGGCTTCGGTCTGCACCACGGCGTCGTGCATGAAGATCACGCCGATCGAGGCTTCGCCGCGGGCCACCGCGATCACCGGCGCCGCGCCCGACTTGGTGTACTGGGCGATGTTGCCGTGCAGCTGCTTCAGGTAGTCGTAGGCCGGGTTCTCGCCGAAGATCTGGACCAGCGTGGCGATCGCGGCATAGGCGGTGCCCGACGAGTTCGGATTGGCGATCTGGATCTCGCCCTTGTACTCGGGCTTCACCAGATCGGCCCAGCAGGCCGGTTCCTTGACCTTCTTCTGGGCGAGGATCTCGGTGTTGACCGCGAAGCCGAGGCCGCCGGCGTAGATGCCGACGACGCGGTAGCCCGAATCGGTGGCCTGACGCTGCGCCCAGGGATGCAGCTCGCCGAGCTTCGGCGACTTGTATTCGGCGAGCAGGTTGTCCTCGGCCGCCTGGAGGAAGGCGTCGCCGGTACCGCCCCACCACAGATCGCCCTTCGGGTTGGCCGATTCGGCCTTGATCTGGGCATAGGTCTCGCCGGCGCTCTTGCGCGTCATGGCGACCTTGATGCCGGTCTCCTTGGTGAAGGCGTTCATCATCGCCTGGCACCATTCCTCCTGGACGCCGCAGTAGACGACCAGATCCTGCGCCTTGGCGCCGGCCGTTCCGAAGGCGAGCGCGAGGAAGGCGGTGGCGGCGAGAGCTTGACGACGGGTGGAGAGTGACATCGTTTCCTCCTTCCCCGCCGTCCTTCGTCTCGGCCCTTCGAGGGTGCCGGTGGCGGTCGGGGTGCTGCGACGAACCATGCCCCGCGGACCTGCCGGGGAGCACCGTCGAACTGTCGACGCCTCGTGTGAACGGCGGATTTCGCGCCGACGCCGAACCCTGTAACATTGTTCACGAAACCGTCGCCCTCGGAATGCGGAGCGACGGAACAGCGAAGAACCATCGGCGGGGGAACGATCTTGAACCTGGAACCCGGTCTCGGCCGACGCGACCGGATCGCGATCGTCGACGACGATGCGTCGGTCCGCGACGCCGTCTGCGATCTCGTCGCCACCGAGGGCTACGAGCCGATCGCCTGTGCCGATGCCGCGGCGCTGTTCTCGGCGCTCTCCGGCCGGGTCGATCTGGTGGTGCTCGATCTCAGGCTTCCCGACCGCGACGGTCTGGCGGTCGCCGCGACGGTGCGCTCGACCAGCGACGTGCCGATCATCATCCTGTCCGGCCGCGGCGGCGACCTCGACCGGATCATCGGGTTGGAGATCGGCGCCGACGACTATGTGGTGAAGCCGTTCAACACCCGCGAACTGCTCGCCCGGATCAAGGCGGTGCTGCGCCGTCGCGGCCGCGAGGCGCCGCCGCCCACCGCCGCCGCTCCGGCCGCGCCGACGCCGACGATCCGTCGCGGACTGCGCTTCGCCGGCTACGAGATCGACCTCGATCGGCGCCGATTGATCGGAGCGGACGGCGCCCAGGTGGCGCTGACCGTCGCCGAGTTCGACCTCCTCGCCGCACTGGCCGGCGCCGCCGGTCGGGTGCTGAGCCGCGAGCATCTGCTCGAACTGACCCACCGGATCTCCGACGACGTCTTCGACCGGACGATCGACGTTCTGGTCCTGCGCCTGCGCCGCAAGATCGAGCCGACCCCGACCCATCCGCGGTTCATCCGCACCGAGCGCGGCCACGGTTACGTCTTCGACGTCCCGGTCGAGGCGATCGAGCCGGCGTGACCGGCCGTCCGGCCCCTCGCCATGGGCGAGGGGAGGGCGTTCACGGGCGCGGTGTCCAGCCCGACAGACGGGAGATCTCCTCCGCCGCCGCCTTGACCAGCGGCAGCACCGACAGGAGCTTCTCCGTCGTCATCCGCTCGCGCGGTCCGGACGCCGAGATCGCCGCATAGGTGCGGCCGGTGACGTTCTGGATCGGCGCGGCGATGCAGCGGATCTGCGGCTGATGCTCGCCGTCGTCGATCGAATAGCCGCGCTCGCGGGTCGCCCGGAGATCGTCGACCAGCTTGTCGGGATCGGTGATCGTGGTCGGCGAGAACGGCCGGAGCCCGCCACGGATGATCTTGGCGATCACCGGCGGATCCTGGTAGGCGAGCACCGCCTTGCCGACGCCGGTGCAGTAGGACGGCGAGATCGACAGGGTGGTGGTCCAGTTGACCCGCCCGCTGCCCGGCTCGATGTGCTCGACCGAGATCATGTTGGTGCCGTCGAACACGCAGAGGTGCGAATCCTCGCCGGTGGCGGAGATCAGCCGCTGCACCACGTGCCGGGACCGCGAGAAGATGTCGAGGTTGGCCAGAACGATCGATCCGAGCTCGAACAGGCGGATGCCCATCCGGTAGCGGTCGCGTTCGCGGTCCTGCTCGATCAGCTTGACCTCGCGCAGGCTGGTGACCAGCCGATGCGCCGTCGTCTTCGGGATGTCGCAGCGCGAGGCGATCTCCGCCAGCGTCAACGACTGCTCGTAGACGGAGAAGCAGTCGAGGACCGCCATCAGCTTCTGCATCGACTTCAGCGAACCGCGGTCCTGACCGCGTTCCTTGCGGACGCCACCGGCCGCCACCGGCTCGTCCTCTTCGATCTCTTCCACGTCCATCGTCATGTCGCTTCGCCCGCCGTCAGGTGAACGCTCCCAGCCTTGCCTCATCCGGGGATTCGAATCCAGATCCAGCCGGTCCGATTGACAAACCCCAATTCATATTCTAGAAGATAGTTCCGTATAGCGGAACCAAAATCCGACTAGACGAATGCACAATGACCGATCCGAGGTCGAACCGCAAGGCCGCCGATGACGTGCCGAGGCGATACGTGTCCATGACGAGAGGTCTACCACCGGTCGTGACGGGCGTGCCCGTCGCCGAACGGCCGCGTGGGTTGGAGACGCCGGCGCGCCACCGGCGACACGAGGGAGAAGGCCGATGGCCGACAGCAACGTTCAACGCGGAATCCTCAACGAGAAACTCAGAGCCGGGCGTCCGACCTACGGCGTGACGCTCTATGCCGGTTCGACCGCCGCGGTCGAGATCGCCGGCAATTGGGGTCTGGACTTCGCGTTCATCGATGCCGAGCACACGCCCGTCAACATCGATTCCCACATGGAGAAGTTGGTTCTCGCCGCCCGCCTCGCCGGCATCGCGCCTCTGGTGCGGGTCCGTGGCACCAACGAGTGGGACATCCGCAAGACCCTCGAGATCGGCGCCGCCGGCGTCATCATCCCGCAGGTCGGCAGCGCTGAAGAGGCGCGCCGGATCGTCCGTGCCGCCAAGTTCCCGCCGATCGGACGGCGCGGCGGTGACGCCTCGGTCCGCGCCGCCGGTTTCGCCGGCCCGAACTTCCAGTGGTCGACCTACATGGAGAGCGAGAACGCCAACACGCTCGTCATCCCGATGGCCGAGAGCTACGAGTTCTTCGACAACATCGACGAAATCCTCGAGGTCGAAGGTCTCGACGTGATCAATTTCGGCCCGGCCGACTATTCGATCTCCCGGCGCATCTCGATCGACTACTCGATGTCGAACCCGGAAGTGAACGACAAGCTCGACGAGCTGATCGAGAAGTGTCACGCCCGCGGCCTGAAGGTGATGGCGCCCTGCATCCCTCCGGACAAGGAGAATGCCAAGCGCCTCGCCGAGAAGGGCGTCGACATGATCATCATGGGCAACGACATCATGTTCCTCAACCAGGGCTTCCGCGGTGTCGCCGCGGCGATCGCCGGCTGACAGCGGCGTCGTGCCCGATCATTACGGAGGAAACACCATGAAGAAAGACGTCTTCAGCGTCGAGAACCGGGTCTGCATCGTGACCGGCGGTCTCGGCCAACTCGGCACGCAGTTCTCGAAGTCGCTCGCCGAGGCGGGTGCCAAGGTCGCCATCTACAGCCGCCGGCCGATCTCCAAGGAAGACCTCGAGGCCAAGTTCCCCGGCCTGACCGACCGCATCCGGGTCTATGTGGCGAGCGTCACCGACAAGGCGGCGCTCGAGCGGGCGACCGAGCAACTGACCGCCGACTGGGGCCTGCCCGAGGTCCTCGTCAACAACGCCGGCATCGATTCCAAGCCCTCCGGCTCGGCCGAACAGAACGCCCCCTTCGAGGTCTATCCGAAGGAGTTCTGGGACGAGATCATCGACACCAACCTGACCGGCGTGATGCTCTGCTGCCAGGTGGTCGGTTCGAAGATGGCCGCCGCCGGCCGCGGCTCGATCATCAACGTCGGCTCGATGTACGGCCTCGTCTCGCCCAATCAGGCTCTCTACGCCTACCGCGAGAAGCGCGACGGCAAGCCCTTCAAGAAGGCGATCTCCTACGCCGCCTCGAAGTCGGCGCTGCTCAACCTGACCCGCTACCTCGGCACCTACTGGGCCGAGAAGGGCGTCCGGGTGAACATCGTCTCCTTCGGCGGGGTCAAGACGGCGAACTTCGACAAGGAGTTCATCGACGCCTTCCTGGAGCGCGTACCGATGCGCCGTCAGGCGGAGATCGACGAGTATAATGGGGTGATCCAGTTCCTCGCCTCCGATGCCTCCACCTACATGACCGGCTCCAACGTCGTCGTCGACGGTGGCTTCACCGCGTGGTGAGGCGACGGTAGATCCTCCAACGGCGCCCCCTGACGCCGACCTGACCGGGACCTCGACGCCCCGGTCCTCTTTTTCTCGAGAAACGACCAACCCACGCCGTCCGGACCCGGTTCGGTGCGGAACCTTCGGTTCCGCGCGCCGCGAAGCCGTGTCCGAGAGACGAGCCGACGGAGGATGCGCATGTCCGCATGGGACTATTCCGACACCGATTGGGACGCGATCGAACGCCTGAAGCGCTGGTACTCCGGCGACGTCCACGACAGCCTGGAATCGCTCGGCGGCCGCGGGTTTCTCGCCGGCATCTCGATCCAGGGCGAACTCGCCCCCGGTGCCGTGGTCTGCGGCCCGGCGGTGACCGTCCAGTTCGAGCCGAGTCAGCGGAAGAACCAGCCTCAGGACGTCTATCACGGCGCCATCGACGCGGTACCGAAGGGCGGCGTCCTGGTCGTGTCGGCGAACTGCGCCGAGGGCTCCTGCTCGGGCGAACTGATGTCGACCGGCGCCAAGACCCACGGCGCCGCGGCGACGATCGTCGACGGCACGGTGCGCGACATCGCCCAGGTCCGCGCGCTCGGCTATCCGCTCTACGGTCGCGCCCGCTCGCCGGTGTCGGTCTCCGGCAAGATGGAGCCGAAGGCGGCGCAGGTGACGATCCACATCGCCGGGGTCGCGGTCTCGCCCGGCGACGTCGTCTTCGCCGACATCGACGGCGTCGTGGTGATCCCCAAGGCGATGGTACGGGCCGTCGCCGACGCCGCCGACGCGCTCGGCGCGCGCGAGGCCGCCGCTCGCGACCGGATCCTCGCCGGCGAGAAGCTCCGCTCGGTCT
>CALFRR010000226.1 GCA_937919435.1 uncultured Alphaproteobacteria bacterium
GTGCGCCCAGTAGTCGCCCATGTTGTAGCCGCAGAACGGCAGCATGGCGAAGGGATCGCGACGCATCGCGGCCTGGCCGACGGCCGCCGCGGTGGCTTCCGAACCCATGGTCGCGGCGAGATAGACGCCGTGCGCCCAGTCGAACGACTGGAACACCAGCGGGAACGCCTTCGACACGCGGCCGCCGACGATGAACGCCGAGATCGGCACGCCGGCCGGGTCTTCCCAGGCCGAGTCGATCGACGGCACCTGCGCCGCCGGCGCGGTGAAGCGGCTGTTCGGATGCGCCGCGGCGCGGCCGCAGCCCGGGGTCCAGTCCTTGCCGGTCCAGTCGATCAGATGGGCCGGAGCCTCGTCGGTCAGGCCTTCCCACCAGACGTCGCCGTCGTCGGTCAGCGCGACGTTGGTGAAGATCGAGTTGGCGTGGAGGGTGGCGAGCGCGTTCGGGTTGGACTTCTCGTTGGTGCCCGGGGCGACGCCGAACAGGCCGTTCTCCGGGTTGATCGCGTGCAGAACGCCGTTGGCGTCCGGCTTGATCCAGGCGATGTCGTCGCCGATCGTGGTGATCTCCCAGCCCTCGTAGGACTTCGGCGGGATCAGCATGGCGAAGTTGGTCTTGCCGCAGGCCGACGGGAAGGCGGCGCCGACGTAGGTCTTCTCGCCCGCCGGGTTCTTCACGCCGAGGATCAGCATGTGCTCGGCCAGCCACCCTTCGTCACGCGCCATCACCGAGGCGATGCGCAGCGCGAAGCACTTCTTGCCGAGCAGCGCGTTGCCGCCGTAGCCCGAGCCGAACGACCAGATCTCGCGGGTCTCCGGATAGTGGACGATGTACTTGGTGTCGTTGCACGGCCAGGCGACGTCCTTCTGACCGGCGGCGAGCGGCGCGCCGACCGAATGGACGCACGGCACGAAGGCGCCGTCGCCGAGCACGTCGAGCACCTTCTGACCCATCCGGGTCATGATCCGCATGTGGACCGCGACATAGGCCGAGTCGGAGAGTTCGACGCCGATGTGGGCGATCTTCGAGCCGAGCGGACCCATCGAGAAGGGGATGACGTACATCGTACGCCCCTTCATGCAGCCGTCGAACAGGCCGGCGAGCGTCTTGCGCATCTCCGCCGGGTCGGCCCAGTTGTTGGTCGGGCCGGCTTCGTCCTTGGTCGCCGAGCAGATGTAGGTGCGGTCTTCGACGCGGGCGACGTCGGAGGGGTTGGAGCGGGCCAGGAAGCAGTTCGGCCGCTTCGCCGGGTTGAGCTTGGTGAACGTCCCGCCGTCGACCAGTTCCTGGCAGAGGCGGTCGTATTCGGCCTGCGAACCGTCGCACCAGTGGATGCGATCGGGCTTCGTCAGGGCTGCGACCTCCTCGACCCAGGCGATCAACTTGGCATTCTTGGTGGGAGCTGATGACATCGGGCGTTCTCCAATTGCGTGTCGAACTCTCGTCCCGTGAACTCTCTTCGGGTTCAGGAAGTCGAGAAACGGAAGCACTCGTGCGGATCGGTTCTGTTGCCGTCGGTTGGTCTGCACTCGGACCGTCGCGTGGTCCCTCCGGTCCGGGTCGCCGCCGACCGTCCGGGAAAGGGCGCGGAAGTCTGCGAGGACCTCTGCGCCCGTCCGTCGAGCGGCCGTTTTCGGCCCGTTTCGCGGGCTCGAACCGGCTTTCCGGGTTGCGGACGATATCGACGGGCGTATCGCCGATCAATCTGCGTTAGACCTTAGGAGGGTCCGTGCGGATCGTTCAGGAATGGGAACAAAAAGGAACGATCGGGCTGCGGACGGGCTCCTTTCCTACTGAGTTCCATGGATTTTCCGGTCGAATCCGGGGCGCTGCGTGCTCGGCGGAAGTCTACGTCCAATGTTGTATGGACGAATACGTAAGGGTTCCCGAGGACGTGCTGCCCTCGGGATCTGTGTTCGCCGTCCTCCCCGTCGGTCACATCGGACGGGTCGGCGGCCATCGACGTCGAGACCGGTCTTGCCTCACCGGATCGCCGCGAAGATCGAACCCGTCGTGACGGTGGACGGCGGTGGTTCCGCCGTTGCCGTCGCGGCGCGTCCGAATGTCGCAGGCAACGCAAGTTACAATGAGTTCCCGCCCGAGAACAAGGCTGTCGAAAGTCTGATACGCCATGTATTCGATCAAATCGTTTTAAGGCTTTTCTTGGCGCTGCCCCGGTCGCCGCCAGTCGTCGAGCGCGGCGAGCAGACGGTCCGGCCGATCGACCGGTTCCGGCAGGGCGATCCGCAGCAGAACCGGGCCGGTCTCGCCGACCCGGCCGAGGTCGAGGCCTTCGGGGTCGGCGCCGATCGGCGACCAGCCGGCACCGGCGCCGCCGGCCCGTGCGGCGAGTGCGGCGATCCAGGCGGGATCTCCGGCGGCCTCCGCCAGGATCTCCGCTTCCGCCTCGGCGAAGCGCTCCGCCGCCTCCCGATCGAGCAGGAAAGCCTCGGCGGCGACCCGCATCGCCCGGCCGAAACCGGCGACGAGGTGACCGTCCTCGACCGCCAGGCGGTGGAAGGCGAAGTCGGCGAACCCGGCGTAGAGGGCGGCGTCGGGATGGCGGGCGAGGTGCCGCCGTCGCGCCCGGGCGTCGTCGGCGATCGGCTCGATCCGGCCGACCAGGGTGATCCGCGGCGCGGTCTGCGGGTCGGCGGCGATCCGGTCGACGAACAGCAGCGAGGCGCGGGAGTCGGCGGCGAGGTTGCGGGAATGGGCGGCGAGCCCGGAGAGCAGCAGGATCGGGGTGCCGTCGACGTCGGTGGAGACGCTGACCAGCGAACCGAACGGCATCCCGTCGCGCCGTTGCAGGGTCGACAGGGCGGCGGCCCGAACCTCGCGCGCCAGACGGCGAGCGGTGGCGACGGGCGAGAAATCGGTGGTCTCGGGCATCGCTGCTGTCTCCCGCGTGTCGGGCGCGCGTCCCGCTTCTGGCGGCCGGACGATCGCTCGGTTATGATTCGCGCCATGATTTCCGCGCATTCGCGGTGCTCCAAGGCGCGAACGATCCCGCCAGACCACGAAAGACGCTTCCCGATGCCCACCATCGCCCTCGTCGACGACGACCGCAACATCCTGACTTCCGTCTCGATCGCTCTGGAATCGGAAGGCTATCGGGTTCAGACCTACACCGACGGCGCCTCCGCGCTCGACGGTCTCAAGGCGAGCCCGCCGGACCTGGCGATCTTCGACATCAAGATGCCGCGGATGGACGGGATGGAGCTGCTGCGCCGGCTTCGTCAGAAATCCGAACTGCCGGTGATCTTCCTGACCTCCAAGGACGACGAGATCGACGAACTCTTCGGCCTCAAGATGGGCGCCGACGACTTCATCCGGAAGCCGTTCTCGCAGCGTCTGCTGGTCGAGCGGGTCAAGGCGGTGCTGCGCCGGGCGATCCCGAAGGGCGAAGGCGCGCCGAAGCCGACCGACGCGGCCCGTCTGCTCGATCGCGGCCACCTGTCGATGGACCAGGAGCGCCACACCTGCACCTGGAAGGGCGAGCCGGTGACCCTGACCGTCACCGAGTTCCTGATCCTCTATTCGCTCGCCCAGCGTCCCGGCGTGGTCAAGAGCCGCAACGCCCTGATGGACGCCGCCTACGACGATCAGGTCTATGTCGACGACCGCACCATCGACA
>CALFRR010000227.1 GCA_937919435.1 uncultured Alphaproteobacteria bacterium
CGAGCTGTCGCGGTACAAATGGTCGGTGGTCCGGCTCGAGGGGGACCCCGGCGAGGCGACCGGGACGCCGAAGGCCAACAGCGGCATTCTGCACGCCGGTTTCGATGCCGATCCGGGAACCTGGAAGGCCAAGCTGAACGTACGCGGCGCCGCACTCTACAAGGACATCGCCGAGGGTCTCGGGATTCCGCGGCGCGAAATCGGATCGCTGGTGGTGGCGCGTTCCGAGGACGATCTCGCCCATTGCGAGTCCCTCCTGAAGCGCGGCCGCGACAACGGCGTCGCCGGGCTCGAGGTCTGGAACCGCGACCGGCTGATGGCCCACGAGGCCCACATCTCGCCCGAAGTCCACGGCGCCCTGTGGGCGCCGACCGCCGCCGTGGTCTGCCCGTTCCTGGCGACCGTCGGGTTCGCCGAAAACGCGATCCGAAACGGCGTCACCCTGCTCACCGAAGCTCCGGTGACCGCGATCGACACCGAGAACGGCCGGGTGGTCGCGGTCCACACCCCGAAGGGTCGGATCGCCACCCGCTTCGTCGTCAACGCCGCCGGCGTCCGCTCCGGCGACATCGCGAAACTCGCCGGCGACGACAGCATCGTCATCCACCCGCGCCGCGGCGAATACATCCTGTTCGACCGCTCGGTGACCCACCTCGCCAGGTCGGTCCTGTTCCCGACCCCGTCGAAGGTGTCGAAGGGCATCCTGGTGTCGCCGACCGTCCACGGCAACGTCTTCGTCGGCCCGAACGCCGTCGAGGTCGATCAGGCCGACGACCTCGAGACCACCGCCACCGGCTTCGACGAGATCATCTCCGGCGCCCGCAAGATCGTCCCCGATCTGCCGCTGTCGGAGGCGATCACCGAGTTCGCCGGCCTGCGCGCGGTCGCCGGCAAGGACTTCGTGATCGGCGAATCGCCGGTCGTGAAGGGCCTCGTCCACGCCGCCGGCATCCAGTCGCCCGGCCTCACCTCGGCCCCGGCGATCGGCGAGGCGGTCGCCGAGATCCTGGCAGAGGCCGGCCTGAAGCTGGTCGCCGACCCGACCTTCGTCCCGGTCAACCCCCACCGGCCGAAGTTCCACGAGCTCTCCCGCGCCGAACAGGCGAAGCTGGTGGAGACCGATCCGCTCTACGCACGGGTGATCTGCCGCTGCGAGACGATCACCGAAGCCGAGATCGTCGCGGCGATCCTGGCGCCCTGCGGCGCTCGGACCATCGACGGCGTCAAGCGGCGCGTGCGCGCCGGTGCCGGCCGTTGTCAGGGCGGCTTCTGCGGTCCGCGGGTCACCGCGATCCTCGCCCGCGAACTGGGCATCCCGATCACCGCGGTCCGCAAGGACTCCGCCGGGTCGTGGCTGTTCTTCGAACGCAGCCGGCTCGAAAGCGAGGAACTCGCCCATGTCTGAGTACGTTTACGACGTGGTCTGCATCGGCGGAGGCCCGGCCGGTCTGGCCGCGGCGCTCGGTGCCAAGCAGGCCGGGGCCGAGAAGGTCCTGATCATCGAACGCGACCGCGAACTCGGCGGCATCCTCCAACAGTGCATCCACAACGGCTTCGGCCTCCGGCGCTTCAAGGAGGAACTGACCGGTCCGGGCTACGCCCACCGCTACATCGAACTGGTGGGCAAGACCGACATCGACGTCTGGCTCGACTGCATCGTGCTGGCGGCGGAGGACGGCGGCAGGGTCACCTGCATGGGTCCGAAGTTCGGCCTGCGCGAGGTGCGGGCGAAGTCGGTGGTCCATTCGATGGGCTGCCGCGAGCGCACCCGCGGCGCCATCCGCATCCCCGGCAGCCGCCCGGCCGGCGTGTTCACCGCCGGTGCCGCCCAGCGCATGGTCAACATGGAGGGCTATCTGCCCGGCCGCGACGTGGTGATCGTCGGCTCCGGCGACATCGGTCTGATCATGGCCCGCCGGATGACGCTGGAAGGCGCCAAGGTGCGTGCGGTGTTCGAGATCATGCCCTATTCGAACGGGCTGACCCGCAACATCGTCCAGTGCCTGGAAGACTTCGGCATCCCGCTCTACCTGTCGCACTCCGTCGTCTCCGTCCACGGCCACGACCGGGTCACCGGCGTGACCGTCGCCCGGGTCGGCGAGGACCTCAGACCGCTGCCGGGCACCGAGTTCGACCTGCCCTGCGACTGCGTGCTGCTGTCGGTCGGCCTGATCCCCGAGAACGAACTCGGCCGCGCCATCGGCGTCTCCACCGACCGGATCACTTCGGGTGCGGTCGTCGACCAGTTCCGCCAGACCTCGAAGCCCGGCTTCTTCGCCGCCGGCAACGTGCTGCACGTCCACGACCTCGTCGACCTCGTGTCCGTCGAGGCGGAGATCGCCGGCCGCTCGGCGGCGCTGTTCGCCAAGGGCACGCTGGGCGAGGCGACCCACGAGCGCACCGTGATCGCCGGCGAAGGGCTGCGCCAGGTGGTGCCCCAGCGGCTGTCGCCGCTCGAGAAGGGAAAGAACGCGATCCGCTTCTTCTTCCGCTCGAAGGTGCCGATGGGCCCGTCGATCATCGCCCTGAAGACCGAGGACGGGATCGTCTGGGACCGTAAGCTCCGCGTGGTCAAGCCGAGCGAGATGATCGTCGCCGACATTCCGGTGAACCGGTTCGCCAAGGCCTCCCGGATCGAGTTCGTGTTGACGCTCGACGATCATCCCGATCCGATCGAAGGGGCGCTGGACGAGGAGGAAGTGTCGTGAGCCGTCGAACCCAACTCATCCAGTGCATCGGTTGTCCGGTCGGCTGCGGCGGCGAAGTGGTCGTCGAAGGCGATCGTGTCGTCGAGATGCGCGGCTTCACCTGCGACAAGGGACAGGCCTACGCGGCCGAGGAAGTGGTGGCGCCGAAGCGCATGGTCACCACCACCGTCCGCATCTCCGGCGGCAGCCTCGCCTATCTGCCGGTGGTGTCGGAACGGGCGGTGCCGAAGGAATCGATCTTCGATTGCGTCCGGCTCCTCCGGGGAGTCGAAGTCAAAGCTCCGGTCGAGGCAGACCAGGTGATCGTCGCCGACGCGCTCGGCCTCGGTGTCGCCTTCCGTGCCGCCCGGAGCATCCCGGCGGCCGTGCCCGACCCGCACGTGCCGTGACGGGCCGGCGGTCGACGCGGGAGGGCGCCGGCCGCCCGGGTTCAGAGATCGTGGACCGCGCGAGACACCGTCCGCGATCTCCGTTCCGCCCCCGCCCGCGCCTCCTCGCGGGCAGGATCCACCTCCGGTGTGGCCGCAGGGCCGCACCCAGCCAGGGGGAGACCACCTCCGCCAAGTTCATTCGACCAGACGAGCCTGAAGACAACATAAGAACATCAGTCGGAGAGGAAACATGTCGACGTATATCGGAGCAATCGATCAGGGCAC
>CALFRR010000228.1 GCA_937919435.1 uncultured Alphaproteobacteria bacterium
TCGAAGCAACCCAAACGCGGCCGGCTCTGGCTCGCCGACGGATCGTGCATCCGCCCGCGGGCCGAGCGGCCGAACCACGTCTGGTCGTACGAATTGGCTTCGCCGGCCTTCGGCTCGTCGAAGACCGAACCCACGAGGGGCGAAAGTACCGCATATTGAACGTCGTGGACGAGTTCACCCACGAGTGCCTGGCGATCCGCATCGCCCGGCGGCTGAAGGCGGTCGATGTCGTCGACGTGCTGTCGGACCTGTTCATCCTTCGCGGCGTGCCGGAGCACGTTCGCTCGGACAACGGGCCGGAGTTCATCGCCAAGATCGTCAGAGACTGGATCACCGCAGTCGGAGCGAAGACGGCCTACATCGCGCCCGGCAGCCCCTGGGAGAACGGCTTCGTCGAGAGCTTCAACGCACGCCTGCGAGACGAGTTGCTCGACGGGGAAATCTTCTACTCCCTGGCCGAGGCGAAGATCGTCGTCGAAAGCTGGCGACGCCACTACAACACCGAACGGCCCCACGGCTCGCTCGGCTACAAACCGCCTGCGCCCGAAGTCTTCATTCCAACGGCGCCAGGGCGGGCGCCTGCGCAACCCCGACCAGCTTCGACGCCCGCCCTGGCGCCGAGGCCGGCTCTGAACTAACAATCAAACTGGACCACTCGGTGGGGGCTGATCACGGCGAAGAAGGCGGGCGCCGGCCCGGTCTCGACGACGCGGCCGCCGTCGAGAAAGGCGATGCGGTCGCAGACGTCGCGGGCGAAGGCGAGTTCGTGGGTCACCACCACCATCGTCCGCCCCTGGACGGCGAGATCGCGCATGGTGGTGAGCACTTCGTCGACGAGTTCGGGATCGAGCGCCGAGGTCGGCTCGTCGAAGAGCAGGATCTTCGGATCCATGGCGATGGCGCGGGCGATCGCCACGCGCTGCTGCTGGCCACCGGAGAGTTCGGCCGGATAGCGTTCGCAGAAGTCGGCGAGACCGACCCGCGCGAGATGGGCGCGGCCGGCTTCGCACGCCGCTCTGCGATCGCGCCCGAGGACCCGCACCGGCCCGCAGACGACGTTCTCGAGCACCGTCATGTGGGCGAACAGATTGAAGCGTTGGAACACCATGCCGGTGCCGCGCCGCTGTTCGGCGAGCCGCCGATCATCCATGCGGCGGAGGCGGCCCTTCTCCCAGACGTGTCCGACGATCTCGCCGTTCACCCGGAGGTCGCCGTCGTCGATGTCGTCGAGACTGTTGAGGCAGCGCAGGAGCGTGCTCTTGCCGCTGCCGGACGGACCGATCAGGCCGAGCACCTCGCCTTCGGCGACGTCGAGATCGATGCCGCGCAACACCTCGACCGGGCCGAAGGACTTGCGGATGCCGCGGGCGCGGATGGCGGCGGTCATGCGCCGGCTCCTTCCTCGGCCACCGGAGCCGCCGCGGTGCGGCGGCCGAGCGAGCGGCCGAGGCGGCGCTCGACCAGCGACTGGCCGATCGTCAGCAGCGTCACCGTTACGAGGTACCAGATCGAGCAGACGATCAGCATCTCGATGACGCGATTGTTGACGAAGTGGAGCATCGACGCGGTGTGCATCACCTCCTGGTAGCCGATGACGGCGGCGATCGAGGAGTGCTTCAGCATGCCGATCACTTCGTTGCCGATCGGCGGAGCGATGATACGCAGCGTCTGCGGCAGCACGATGTGGCGCATGACCTGTCCGCGGCGCATGCCGACGGCGCGCGCCGCCTCGATCTGACCGACATCGCCGGAGAGGATGCCGGCGCGGATCACTTCCGCCGTATAGGCGCCCTGGCAGACGCCGAGGCCGAGCAGGGCGGCGAGGAACGGCGTCATCGCGTCGACGGTCCTGACCTCGGCGAGGCCGGGAATGCCGAGCGTCGGAAACACCAGCGCCAGATTGAACCACAGCAGCAGCTGGAGATAGATCGGGATGCCGCGGAAGAACCAGACGTAGCCCTTGGCGACGGCGCGGGTGGTCGGATCCTCCGAGAGCCCCATCAACGCCGCGGCGAGCCCGAGCGCGATGCCGAGCGCCATCGCCCCGGCGGTCATGATCAGGGTGTTGGCGAAGCCGACGAGGATCGCGTAGGCGGTGAGATAGCGCGCCACCCAGGACCACTCGATCTCGCCGAGTGCGAAGGCGCGCACCATGAACACCACCAAGGTGGCGACGGCGACGCCGACGACGATCCGCCCGACCCGCATCGGCTCGGAACGCGGTACGCCGATCAACGATTCCAGAGTGGGGTCGGCGGCGGTCATGACGATTCTCCGCGATCCGGAAAGGCGCGCGCGAGACGCACCCCGGCCGGTCGGACGTGAGGGTCACTCGAAAGGTCGCCCTGAGGATGCCCACTGAATAGGCGCGCTCAGGATGGAGCCATTAGACACGTGCAAGGCATTTGGTGTCAATATATGAGATTAATATCCCATTATATGGGATTTTGTTGCTTCGCACGGCGACGTGGGCCAATTTCGCGAAACACGCGAGGCGAAAGTGCCCACGCGGTCGGCGCGAGAAGGGACGAGGGATGAGTCAGGTCTTGGACAAGGCGTTTCGGCTGATCGATCTGGTGGCGACCGGCCACGACACCCTGGCCGGGCTCACCGAGGCGGCCGATCTCTCGCGCAGCACCGCGCATCGGCTGCTGTCGACGCTGGTCGAGCACAATTATCTGAGCCTGGCCGGCAAGCACTACCGCCTCGGATACCGATTGCTCGAACTCGGCGAGACGAAGAAACGCAGCCTGAATTTTCTCGACGCGCTGCGACCGATCTTGATGCGTCACGCCCAGGAGACCGGCGACACCATTCACCTCGCGGTGCTCGACGGCTTCGACATCGTTCTGATCGATCGCGTCTTCGGCGATCGGCAATTACGCATCAATTCCTATCCCGGTCTGCGCAACACCGCCTACAAGACCGCCGTCGGCAAGGTCCTGCTCGCGCACCTGCCGCCCAAGCAGTGGAAATCCTATCTGGGCCGGATCCCGCCGGGCTATCGCCTCGGCGAGGAGCAGATCCTGGCCGAACTGGAGCGGGCGCGGCGGACCAACGTCGCGACCGATGTCGACGAGTGCAACGTCGGCACCTGCGGCATCGCCTCGAGCTTCACGATCGGCGACGGCCTGCGCGTCGCGTGTTCCATCAACGGCGCGACGGTCTATTTCGCCGACGGCCGGCTTGAGAGCCTGGCGCCGACCGTCAAACGCCTCGCCGAGGAACTGCAGGCCGCCACTAACTCGTGAGCACCTCGTTCCCGAGGCGCTATCCTCGTCCGTGACAACGAGAGGTCGCCCCACCAATTCGAATCTGCTCAACACCCAGAGCAAGGAAAGCCGCGCCGCCTGGGTCGCGACGCTCGACAAGCTTACCGCGCGCGATCCGGCCATCGTGGTCGCCGACCATCGGACGCCTGACGCCGCGACCGACCTCGGCTGTGAATCGGCGCGGGGTCCGCGGGCCGATCGGCGCCGCAAGCTATTGAAATCGTGTGAGGCAGTGGGGTCAAACCTCGGCGCCGGTTCACAGTGACCCTCGGCTCGCCGGTCTCCAGCGTTCTGCTCGAATTCGACGGGTTGATGGGCTGTGAATCAGCGCGGGGTCTGCGGGCCGATCTGCGCCACAAACCATTGAAATCATGTGGGGCAGCGGGGCAAACCTCGGCGCGGATTCACAATCGCCCGCGAACTGCACGTCGCCCGGAACACGGTCCGGAAGGTGCTGCGTTCCGGTGAGACGATCTTCGCCTACAGTCGAGGGAACCAGCCGCTGCCGAAGCTCGGGCCGTGGAAGGGCGAGCTGGACGGGTTGCCCGCGGCGAACGCGGCAGCATCTGCGCGTGAGCGGCTGACCTTGGTTCGGCTGTTCGAGGAGCTTCGCGGCCGGCGGTTAGACGCAGCGCGATGGCTTTCCCGGCACCGGCATGAACAGCCGTCCCGAGCACATCAATTCGGTCGCCGATGCCAGCCTGAAGCGGCTCGGCATCGAGGCGATCGATCTCTTCTACCAGCACCGGGTCGATCTGAACGTGCCGATCGAGGAGGTCGCCGGAGCGGTCAAGGATCTGATTGCCGTCCCTCACGCTCCTCGGCGACGGGTCGTGGTCCGTCAGCCGCCGTAGTCCTCGTCGGAGACGTGCTCGAGCCAGTCGACGACCTTGCCGTCGAGGGCCTCCTGAATGGCGATATGGGTCATCGCAGAGGTCGGGCCGGCACCGTGCCAGTGCTTCTCGCCGGGCTCGAAGCGCACCACGTCGCCCGGACGGATGGTCTCGACCGGACCGCCGAGGCGCTGGGCGAGGCCGACGCCGGCGGTGACGATCAGCACTTGGCCGAGCGGATGGGTGTGCCATGCGGTGCGGGCGCCCGGCTCGAAGGTCACCACCGCGCCGGCGGCACGCGCCCCCGCCTCCGGCTGGAACAGCGGATCGATCCGGACCCGGCCGGTGAACCAGTCGGAAGGACCCGCATAGGGCGGCTGAGATCCGTTGCGATCGATCTTCATGGTCGAGGTCCTTTCGTTCAGGCGGAAACCCGCAGCAGGGTCTTGATGGCGCGGCGTTGGTCCATCGCCCGATAGCCTTCGGCGACGTCTTCGAGCGGCAGCACCTGATCGAACACCTTGCCGGGGTCGATCTTGCGCGAGAGGACCAGCTCCATCAGATGCGGAAGGAAACGGCGGACCGGGGCCGGACCGCCCATGGTTCCGACCTGAGCGAAGAACATCCCCTGGCCGTCGAGTTGCACGGCGTGGGGAACACCGACGTAGCCGACCATCGCGCCGGGCCGGGCGCAGCGGATCGCCTGATCCATCGATTCCTGGGTGCCGACGCATTCGAGCACCGAGTCGGCGCCGACGTTCCGGGTCAGTTCCCGGATCCGCTTCACCCCCTCGGCGCCACGTTCGGCGACGATGTCGGTGGCGCCGTACTCGAGCGCCAGATCCTGGCGGCTCTTGTGGCGGCTCATCGCGATGATCCGTTCGGCGCCCATCTGCTTGGCGGCGAGGACGCCCATCAGACCGACCGCGCCGTCGCCGACCACCGCCACCGTCGACCCCGGCCGGACCCGGGCCGCGTCCGCCGCGTACCAACCGGTGCCGAGCACGTCGGAGGTGGCGAGCAGGCTCGGGACGAGATCGTCCGGCGGAACTTCCGCGGTGGCGACCAGGGTGCCGTCGGCGAGCGGAACCCGGGCGAAGGGCGCCTGCGCCCCCGACATGAACTCGCGTTGCTCGCAGGACGACTGGAAGCCGATCCGGCAATGCGGACAGGTGTTGTCGGAGAGGCAGAACGAGCCGACCACGAACTGGCCCGGCCGCACCATCCTGACCGCGCTGCCGACCTCGACCACCATGCCGCAATACTCGTGGCCCATGTGCATCGGCCCGTTCAGCGGCTGCAGTCCACGATAGGGCCAGAGATCCGAGCCGCAGATACAGGTCGCGAACAGTTTGATGATCGCATCGGTCGGATGGACGATCTCCGGATCCGGGACGCTCTCGTAACGGACGTCGCCGGGGGCGTGCATGACCGTGGCCAACATGGGATCGTCTCCTCTCGATGTCGAAACGCGGAACCCTCGCCGCCGCAGGTGTTCGATCCTAAGCGGGTCGATCCCATCGAAACAGCCGCAGGATCGGCAGACACTCATCGACCGGCGCCATGAATGTTCGCCGGTCGATCACACTGGGGCCAGACGGAGCGCGTCGACGACCACCCTGAACGCCGGCGAATTCTGCCGCCGGGTCGGATAGTAGATGTAGTAGCCGGGGAACGGCGTCGACCATTCGTCGAGGAGCAGCCTGAGGGCGCCCGACGCGATGCGGTCGGCGACGATGTCCTCCGGCAGGAAGGCGATGCCGAGGCCGCTCACCGCCGCGTCGATCATCGCGTAGGAGGTGTTGAAGGTCAGGTTGCCGTCGACCCGCACCCGGATCTCTCGGCCGTCGCGGGTGAACTCCCAGACGTAGAGGCCGCCGGAGGCTTCCTGACGTTGCCTGATGCAATTGTGCCCGAGGAGATCCTCGGGGATCTCGGGAACGCCACGCTTCGCCAGATAGGCGGGTGAGGCGACCGCCACCAGGCGCCAGTCGGGACCGATGCGGACCGCGATCATGTCCTGCTGAATGCTCTCGCCGAGCCGGACGCCGGCGTCGAAGCCGCTCTCGACGATGTTGACGAAGCCGTTGTCGATGTCGAGCTCGAGATCGATGTCGGGGTAGTCGGCGAGGATCGGTCGAAGCTTCGGCCAGACGACGGTATCGAGGGCGTGGTCGGAGAGGGTGATCCGCACCTTTCCGGCCGGCTTGTCGCGCAGTTCCATGAGCTGCGACAGCTCCGCCTCGATCTCGGCGACCCGCGGCGCCAGCGAGCGCATCAGCCGCCCGCCGGCCTCGGTCAGACCGACGTTGCGGGTGGTGCGGGTCAGCAGGCGGATGCCGAGGCGAGTTTCGAGCCGCCGGATGGTGTGACTGAGGGTCGACTGGGCGATCCCGAGCCGAGCGGCGGCGCGGGTGAAGCTGCGGTGCTCGGCGACCGCCAGGAACCACAGGAGATCGTCGAACTCGTTCTTGTCCATCGAAAGACCCTTCCCTGGCATCGCCGATGCGCCTTCGCGGGTGGTCATCGTGTTTCCGGCGGCGCCGTCCGCCACCACGGCCGCGCATTCGGCATGGCCACGTCGAGACGGACCACCTCGCCGATCTCCGGCGTGATCAACCGGAAGCTCGCCCGATCCGCCGAGGCGGCGACGATCCGCTCGAACGGCTCGGTCCAGGCGTGGCGGGCGAGGGCGAAGCGACCGATGTGGGCCGGCATCATGGCGCGTGCGCCGAGGTCGTCGGCCGCCTGGGCCGCCTCTTCCGGGGTCATGTGGACCGACGGCCAGCGCGGGTCGTACTGGCCCATGTCGAGCGCGACCAGATCGAAGGACCCGAACCGCCGACCGATCTCGCTGAAATGCGAGCCGTAGCCGGTATCGCCACTGAGCAGCACCCGGTGGCTCGCCGATTCCAAGACATGGCCGCCCCACAGGGTCTTGTTGCGGGTCAAGAGCCGCCCCGAGAAATGACGTACCGGCACCAGATGGATCCGCAACCCGTCTTCGTCGACCGCCATGTCGAACCAGTCGGCCTCGACGATCCGATCGGGGGCGTATCCCCAACGTTCGAGATGAGCACCGACGCCGAGCGGTGCGACCACACGGCCGACCCGGCTCCGCAGCGCATCAAGGCTGGCGTGGTCGAGGTGATCCCAATGGTCGTGGGTGATCAGCACCAGATCGATCGCCGGCAGATCCTCGACGCGGACGACGGTGGTGCCATCGAAGGCGCGGTTGGTGCCGGGGACCGGCGAGGCGGAGGTCGCGAACACCGGATCGACCAGGATCCGTTTGCCGCCGAAGGTCGCGAAGAACGACGAGTGCCCGAGCCAGACGATCGCGTCACGGTACGGATCGAGTGATCCGAGGTCGGTCGCGACCGGCGACAGAGGCGCCGTCGGTCGCAGATTCGCAGGCCGGTCGAGAAGACCCTTGAAGACGATCGAGATCGGACCGCCGTCGGCGACCAGCACCTGCGTCGGCACGAGGTTGCGGAACTCGCCGACGATGGAGTCGTAGTTGGGTGAGTGTTCAATGCGCGCCAGCCGTTCCCCGACCGGATAGGCACCGAACTTCGGCAGCTGCAGATAGAGGACGGCGCCGAGGACCATAACCGCGGCGAGCGCCGTGAGACCGATGAGCATCTTCCGCACTCGTCGCATGTTCGATCGTCCGACGATTGTTTCAGCTGGCGAGCGGCGACGCCAGCGTTTCGGTGAAGCGCGCCCGATAGTCGGCCAGTGCCTCCTCGCCGACTCCCATCGCACCGAAGAAGGCGAGCGGCTTCAGCCAGGTCATGCCGACATAGAGGGCACTCGCCTTCATCGGCGTCAGCACTTCGTCGATGGTGCTTCGGATGATGCCTGTGTCCGAATAGGTGTGCTCGGTCGCCCCGGCGGTGACCACCACCTGCATCTCCTTGCCCTTCAGGGCGGTGCCCCGGGGGCCGAAGGCCCAGCCGTACGTCCAGACCTCGTTGAGGTACGCCTTGAGCATCGGCGGCAGATTGAACCAGTGGATCGGGAAGACGAACACGATCCGGTCGGCGGCGTCGGCCGCCTTCTGCTCTGCGGCGATGTCGAACGCGCCGACCTCGGTGCCATAGAGGACGTCGAGGTTGCGCACCTCGACGTCGTCGAGGCCTTCGGCCGCGGCCTGCAGCGCCCGGGTGGCGGTGGATCGAGCGAAATAGGGATGGGAAACGATCACCAGCGTCTTCATCGCCGTGAACTCCTTCGGGGGATCGAGAGGTTCGTGGGGCGGGCGTCGGTCATTCTGCGGCGGGCGCCCAGCCTTCGACAACCCAGGCATCGGTCTGCGCCGCGGCGAGGCGGTGGCCGAGGATCGCCCGGTAGGCGGGCGACTCGTACCAGGCGTTCGCCGTGGCGAGGTCGGGGAAGCGGAGGACGACGAAGACACCTTTCGGGGCGGTGCCTTCTACCGGGAAGAGCCGTCCTCCGAGCACCAGGCGCTCACCGCCGAAGGCCGCCACGGTCGCGTCGACCTCGGCGAGATATGGCTTCATGCCGTCGAAATTCAGGATGGTGGAATCGAAGACGAAATAGGCGGGGCGCGGCAAGTCGGATCCTCGTTCGGGTGGGCACTTCCTCCGGCCCTCGATGGGCTTCGAAGGCCGGAGGCGGCGTGGTCTCGGCGACCGCGGATCAGGGCGGAGAGGGGCTTCAGAGGCTCGCTTCGTAGACGGCGCGGCTGACCTCGAGCGTCACGTCGCCGCGCTCGCCGAGGCCGGTCATGCCGTGCTCGCGCAGCCGCTCGATCAGGCCGTCGATCGCATCGGCGCCGATGCCGTAACCGGACAGCCGCGTGGCGACACCGAGCCCCTCGAAGAAGCCGCGGGTCTTCTCGATCGCCAGATCGATCCGCTCCTCGTCGGTTCCGGAGGTGATCTGCCAGACGCGGGCGGCGTACTGCAGCAGCTTCTCCTTCTTGGCCTCGCGGCGGATGCGGAGCATCGACGGCAGCAGGACCGCCAGGGTCTGGCCGTGGTCGAGGCCGTGGATCGCGGTCAGCTCGTGACCGATCAGATGGGTCGCCCAGTCCTGCGGGACGCCGGCGCCGATCAGACCGTTGAGCGCCATGGTCGCCGCCCACATCAGATTGGCGCGGCTGGTGTAGTCGGCCGGCTCGTGGACCACCTTCGGGCCGACCTCGATCAGCGTCTGCAGGAGGCCCTCGGCGAAGCGATCCTGAACCAGAGCACCGACCGGATGGGTCAGATACTGCTCCATCACGTGGGTGAAGGCTTCGACGACACCGTTCGCCAACTGGCGCGCCGGCAGCGTGTAGGTCCGAGTCGGATCGAGGATCGAGAACTTCGGGAACACCAGCGGCGAGGCGAAGAACGCCTTGGTCCGGGTCGCCTTGCGGGTCACCACGGCGTTGAAGTTCATCTCCGAGCCGGTCGCGGCGAGGGTCAGAACCGCGCCGAGCGGCAGCGCGTCGCGGACGCAGGCGCCCATCGTCGCCAGAATGTCCCAGGCGTCGCCGGCGTACTTCGCGGCCGCGGCCACGAACTTGGCGCCGTCGATCACCGATCCGCCGCCGACCGCCAGAAGGAAGTCGATCTTCTCGGCGCGGACCAGCGCGAACGCCCGCATCAGCGTCTCGAAGCTCGGATTGGGTTCGACCCCACCGAACTCGAAGACGGTGTGGCCGGCGAGCGCGGTGCGCACCTCGGCGAGCGTTCCGTTCTTCTCGGCGCTCCGGCCGCCGTAGAGGACGAGAATCCGGGCATCGGCGTCGACGAGACCGCCGAGCTCGGCGATGGTTCCCTCGCCGAAGACGATCCGCGTCGGATTGGAGAACTGGAAATTCAGCATCTGGAAGACTCCTCTGCATCCCGTTGACGACGGTTTTAGATCCTAGGGATTGCTGCCTGGAATGCGCCTTCGGGTTCGTGATTTGATAACTTGAAGTTGATAATGACGGGATCGTCCGATCGATCTCGCGGAGAGAGGCCGATGGATTCCTCGCAGCGCGTGCGCGCCATCCTGTCGTTCATCCACGTCGCCGATGCCGGCAGCTTCGCCGGCGGCGCCCGCGCTCTCGGGATCTCCTCGGCGGCGGTGAGCAAGAACATCGCCGGCCTCGAGAAATCGCTCGGGGTCAGGCTGATGAACCGGACGACGCGGACCCTGCATCTGACCGAAGAGGGCGAAACCTTCCTGCGCCGGGCACGGATCGGGCTCGAGGCGCTCGATCTCGCCACCGAGGCGGTGATCGCCCATCGCGCCGAGCCGACCGGCCGAGTCCGCATCTCCACCAGCGTCGGCTTCGGTCGCGACCAGTTGACCCCGGTGCTGCCGGGGCTGCTCGCGAAATATCCGGGGCTGTCGGTCGAGGTCGACTTCGACGATCGGCTCGTCGACCTGGTCCACGATCGTTACGACCTGGGCTTGCGCGGCGGCCGGATCGCCGATTCTTCACTGGTCGCCCGCACGATCTGCCGGATGAACATGGTGCTGGTCGCCTCGCCCACCTACCTCGAGCGGTCGGGCACGCCGCGCGCGCCGGAGGATCTGGCCCGCCACCGACTGCTGACCCGGCGGTTTCTCGGCGGGCGCGTCTCACCGTGGAATTTCCGGGCCGCGGACGGCAGTATCTCCACCCTCGACAGCGAGGCGGCGGCGCTGACACTGTCGTCGCCGGAGGCGCTGACCCAGGCTGCGGTCGACGGCGCCGGCATCACCGAGGTCGGCGTCCACCATGTCTGGCGCCACCTCGGCGCCGGCCGACTGAAGGTGTTGCTCGCCGACAGCCACCATCCCGGCGGCTTCGAAATGACGCTGCAATACCCGCACCGAGCGTTGATGGCGCCGCGCGTCCGCGTC
The DNA here is from genome assembly GCA_937919435.1 of uncultured Alphaproteobacteria bacterium. Lineage (GTDB taxonomy): Bacteria > Pseudomonadota > Alphaproteobacteria > Rhizobiales > Ancalomicrobiaceae > Siculibacillus. The sequence goes on from CALFRR010000228.1 coordinate 10,958, forward strand.
ACCGTCGAACATCTCCTCGCCGCGTTCGCGCAGATGGAGGAGTTGCACGTCCCACTGGCCTCGCTGCGGAAATACGCCGCCTGAGCTCGACCGCGCGTTTCGCCGGTCGAGCTGGACGATGCCACTGCCGCTTCGGGAAAGAGGATGAGCAGGACAGCGCCGATCGACATCTTTCGGTTCGGTCCCGCGACAGCCATCGTCGGCCTCGCGCCGTCGGTGTTCGCAAGACGGTCCAATCTGGACCACGTCACCGCCGGGCCAAACTCATGACCGGCAGGAAAACGGGGTGCGCGTCAGTCTCCAGACCGTCGTGGAAAAGGGCCGTCCGCGCGAGACGCGGGCGGCCCTTGCTTCATCACACCGGATGCTGCCGGACGTCAGACCAGATGCTGCTGGAAGAAGGATTGGATCTTGTCGAACGGGATCACGTCCGGGCGGTCGTAGAGGTCGGTGTGACTGGCGCCGGGGATGATCATCAGCTCCTTCGGCTCGGCCGCGTTCGCGAAGGCGGTTTCGCTGAAGTAGCGAGAATGCGCCTTTTCACCGTGGATCAGCAGGACCGGACGCGGCGCGATCTCCGTGATATAGGTCAAGATCGGCATGTTCATGAACGACAGCGGCGTCGTCTGTGACCAGGAATTGCCCGAGTTGACCGCACGCTTATGATATCCGCGCGGCGTCATGTAGTAGTCGTGATAGTCGACCAGGAATTGCGCTTCGCCGCCCTTGAGGTTGTTGTAGGCCGCCTGATAGGCCGGTTCGCCCTTTTCGGCGTCGGCCCAGCGCTGCTGGCCGAGTTGCTCCAGCGCCTTCGTGCGCTGTTCGAGCGTGACGCTGTCGTTGTAGCCTTTCGACATGACCCGAGACATGTCGTACATCGTGCTGGCGACGACCGCCTTGACCCGCTTGTCGGCGGCGACGGCGTTCAGCGCGATGCCGCCGAAGCCGCAGATGCCGATGACGCCGATCCGCGACCGGTCGACGGATCCATGCAGGCCGAGATGGTCGACGGCGGCGCTGACATCTTCGGAATTGATGTCCGGCGAAGCGATGTTTCGTGGTTCACCGCCGCTTTCACCCGTGAAGGACGGATCGAAAGCCAGCGTCAGGAAGCCGCGTTCGGCCATGGTCTGGGCGTAGAGACCGGAGGCCTGTTCCTTCACGGCACCGAACGGGCCGACGACGACCAGCGCTGCGAGGCGGCGGTTGGCGCGATCCTTCGGAAGATAGAGGTCGCCGGCCAGGGTGATGCCATAGCGGGTCCGGAAGGTGACCTTCTGGTGGTCGACCTTGGCGCTCTTGGGAAAGACCTTGTCCCATTCCTGTGTCAGTTGCAACTTGCCGCTCCTCTGCGCGCTCGCCGCCGTGACGGTGGAGGCGATGCCGGCGACAGAAACGGCAGCTCCTGCAACAGACAATCTCAGAAGTTGCTTTCTGGTGACACCTTCGTTCATTTGGTTGCCTCGGCTTTCTTGTTGGAATGGAAGCCGGATGGGGCCAACTCGGCAAATACGATCAGCTTCCAGGGCGAGTTGATCTTAATGTGTGCAGGGAGCGGACGATTAGATCGTTTCTGCGTGTTTCTTGCCCAATCCTACAATTGGCGGCGCTCGAGACTGCCGCGCGTTTCCGGCTCCCCGATCGGCTGGGCACGACCGAAGGCGAAGCGGTTCCTTTTCGCGATCGTTTGATGAGCTCGACGGCGGGAGAACGACGAGCGTTCCGCATCCGGACCACGAAAAATGATCGCTTCCGCTGCACGCTGTCGATGAACCGCGGCCGAGCCACGTCCGGTGTGGGGAGCATCACCCGATCCGAACGGGAGAGGAGCGTCCATGTCGCCGCGTCTCAGGCCGAACGAACCGACGGGTGCCGGCGGTGAGTGAACCCGGGAACGGAGGCCATGGGCCCGTCGGGCTCGGCCGGGTCCACCCCAACCGCCGTGTTGCACGACGTGATCGGGCACCCGTCTCTCGGAGAAGGCCGCAGCCGGATTTTTCAGTGCCGCTCGTCCGACCCTCGCGTGCAGGCTACGCGGCCGAGCGCAACACCATGACGATGTCGTCCTTGGTCATGGCTGGAAGGGCGGGCAAGCGCCCGCGCCCGTCGTTCACGATGCGCAGAGTCTCCGTGGCATAGAGCTCGAACTTCGAGCCATCGATGCCGAGGTCGGAGAAACGTGTCGGGCAACCGATCGACCCGAGGAAGGCCTCGAAGCGATCGATGCCGGCAAGAGCGCAGTCGAGATCGTCGGGCGAGCCGGCCCGGAGGCCGAAGATGCGCTCGGCAAACTGCACGAACTTGCGGGGATTCGAGCGGGCGGCAAATCGCATCCAGGACGGATTGATGACGGCGAGGCCCGCGTCGGTCAGGCTCTTCACGGCGCGATCGAACGTGCCGCTGCGTTTGACGCTGCCTCCGCCCGTCACCAAGAGGGCGCGGCTTCCGTGGCGCAAGGCGGCATCGCCCAGCCTCGCGAGCGAGCCCGCGCCGAATATGATCTTCGTCGGATTGGAAAATTCGAATTTCATTGTGACACCCGGTACGCTGGCGTCGCCGCACGGGGCGGGCGACTGCAGAGTCGTACATCGACCAACTCGGGTCGAGGTTGGGCGCCACAATCTGGCGGCGATATACCAAAACTCCGAGGTTCTTGCCCGATCCTACTGGGATGCACCTCCACAGATTGCCAAGGCCGAGATCATGGCCCGATACTTGGAACCGATGACGCTCGACGTCCGCGGAAGGATCGGCGTTGACGTGGAAGAGGCGACGATGACAGGAACGGACGAAAGAGCGAGTGGAGACCTGCCGACTCGGTCGCAGGACCTCGCCGAACTGATCGGACGGTGGACGACAGACGCCAATACGGTCGAAACGGCGGTCCCCGGACTGACCTTGCATCGGTGGGATGCGCCCACGGAAAATACGAGCTACCTGCTCGGGCCGAGCATTTGCCTGATCGGCCAGGGTGCCAAACGTGTTCTGCTCGGCGACGAAACCTATGTCTACGACAAGGGCAGCTTTCTCCTGTCGGCCGTGGATCTGCCGATCACGGCGCGGATCATCGAGGCGTCTCCGTCTCACCCCTATTTCGGGGTGAACCTTCTCTTGGATCTTCAGGCGATCGCGCAGCTGGTTCTCGACCACCCGACGTTGTCGAAGCACGACAGACCCGACCAACTCGGAATTGCCGTGGGACGATTGACCCTGTCGGTCCAGGAGCCCGTCATTCGTCTCGTTTCGCTGCTCGCCACGCCCGACGACATTCCGGTTCTCGCCCCGCTGATCAAGCGGGAGATCTATTATCGCCTGCTGGTCGGCGAGCAGGGTGTGCGGTTGGCACAGATGCTTTCGTCGGAAAGCCACGCCCACAAGATCGCTCGGGCCGTCGATTGGCTGCGACAGAACTACCGGAGCCGATTGAGCATCGACGATCTCGCGGCCAAGGCGGGCTTGAGCGTTTCGGCCTTTCACAGCAATTTCCGAGCGGTGACGGCTCTGAGTCCGCTTCAATTCCAGAAGAAGATGCGGCTCAGTGAAGCGCGGCGCCTGATGTTCACTGAGAACAAAGACGCTTCGACCGCAGCTTTCGAGGTCGGATACGAGAGCCCGTCGCAGTTCAGTCGCGAGTATCGCCGCCTTTTCGGAGACTCTCCGAGGCGAGACATTCAAAGCCTGATTCAAGTATCTGCAAGATGATCGCAAGGGGTATGCCGATGCGTGGCGCAGTGCAGGGATCCCCGGGCGAGAGGGCGGGAGTTCGAATGACGCTCAGGCCGGTCTGGCGCCGCGCGTCTCGGCGATCGGAGCCGGCGATGGGGAGACGGAACTCCGAGCGACCTCGCGAACCAGTGCGAGTGTCGCGGGAAGCGCGGGATTATCGTTGTCGGCCCGCCAAGTGACGAAGATCTCGCTGTGCAGGTCGGCGCATCCGTCCACGCGGCGGTAGACGATCCCGTCCAGTCGCAGGGAAGTCGCGCCGGCCGGCACCAGCGACACGCCGATTCCGGCGCGCACCAGGGCGAGGACCGAAAGCGTCGAGTTCATGTATTGAACGACCTTCGGCGCCACGCCACGGGCGCGGAAAAAGCCGACCAGCATCTCGTGAAACGGTCGCCAGCCGGAAGCGCCGAACAGCACGTAGGGTAGACCGTTCAGCGCCGTGAGGTCGATGCGATCACGGCCGCAGAGCGGGTGATCGGCCGGCAGCGCCAGGACGAACGGCTCGTCGACGAGCTTCTCGACGCACAGCCCGGGCTGCCGGAAGTCCATGCGCACGATGCCGAGATCGATGCTGCCGGTATTCAGCCCCTGAATCTGTTCGAGCGAGTTGGCCTCCCTGAGCGACACCTCGATGTCGGGATGGGTTTCGGACAGGGTCCGCACGACCGACGCGACGAGGTCGTAGACGGCGCTGGCGACGAAGCCGAGCATCACCGAGCCGACGTCGCCGCGTGCGGCGCGGATCGCCACCAATTCGCTCTGGCGCACGTGCTCCAGCAACCCCACCGCTTCACGCCAGAAGATGCGTCCGGCCGCAGTCGGTCTGACCGAGTGCTTGCTTCTCTCGAAGAGTTCGACCCCAAGCCGGTGCTCGAGCAGTTTGATCTGCCGACTGAGGGAGGGCTGCGTCATGTTCAGGCGGGTCGCCGCGCGATGGAAGTTCAGCTCGGAGTACAGGGCGACGAAGCACTTCAGGTGATGCAACTCGAACATGCGCGGTTCCCGAGGAGAGGGTCGACGCCGGCGTCACGGCGGCTGGTGATAGAATAGGTGCATCACGTGACAGGCGATAGGGATTGGACCCCTATCAGCAACTTCACCATCATCGCCCGCGAAGCCCGCATCGGGACGGGGCGCCGACGATCGTCGGGCCGTCCCACGAAGACGGAGCCGCAAGGGATGGGAACGAAGCCGCCGCCGTTCCGGTGGTCGGTCGGACCTTCGATATTGCCGCTCCGGGGCGAACGCGAACTCTGCCTGGAGAGGTGAAGATCTTGATCCCCCGCACTTGCCACGCCGTCGTGCTGGCCGCCGCCGTCGGTCTCTGTCTTCTGTCGCCGCCCGCCGTGGCCACCGAAATCGGCCACTGGGCCACGACCTGGGCCGCCGCCGACCAGGGTCCCTATCCGGTCGGCAGCCCGACCGCGCAGCCGCGCATGGACTTCGCCGTTCCGGATGCGACGAAGGGCGCGACCGACCAGACCTTCCGTCTGGTGGTCCGGCCGAGCATCTGGGGCGAACGGATGCGGATCCGTCTGTCCAACTCACTCGGCAAACAGCCGGTCTCCTTCGACGGGGTCCACGTCGGCCTGCAGGCGTCCTCGGCGACGCTGCTGCCGGGGACCAATCGTTCGGTGACCTTCTCCGGCCGGCCGAGCGTCACCCTGGCGCCCGGTGATCTGGTGTGGAGCGATCCGGTCGACGTGCCGCTCGGCATAGATCGGAA
>CALFRR010000229.1 GCA_937919435.1 uncultured Alphaproteobacteria bacterium
CGGCCGGCACGGTGCCGGCGGCGCGCGTCTTCGTCATGGGCGCCGGCGTCGCCGGTCTGCAGGCGATCGCCACCGCCCGGCGTCTCGGTGCCGTGGTGACGGCGACCGACGTGCGTCCGGCGGCCAAGGAACAGGTCGAATCCCTCGGGGCGAAGTTCGTCGCGGTGGAGGACGAGGAGTTCAAGCAGGCGGAGACGGCGGCGGGCTACGCCAAGCCGATGTCGGCCGAATACCAGAAGAAGCAGGCGGCACTGGTCGCCGAGCACATCAAGAAGCAGGACGTGGTGATCACCACGGCGCTGATCCCCGGTCGTGACGCGCCCAAGCTCGTCTCGGCGGAGATGGTCGCTTCGATGAAGCCCGGTTCGGTGCTGGTCGATCTGGCGATCGAGCGCGGCGGCAACGTCGTCGGGGCCGAACTCGACGCGATCGCCGACGTCGGCGGCGTGAAGATCGTCGGCTACGCCAATCTGGCGGGCAAGATCCCGGCTTCGGCCTCCTCGCTCTACGCCAAGAACCTCTACGCCTTCCTGGAGACGCTCGTCGACAAGGCGACGAAGACCCTGGCGCCCCAGTGGGACGACCAGCTCGTCACCGCGACGCTCCTCACCAAGGACGGTGCCGTGGTTCACCCGGCGCTCGCCTCCTGATCGTCCCGAAGGGGAACAGCCCAATGCCCAACATCACTCCGGATCAGGCGCTCGAGAAGGCGACCGCGGCGGCCAAGGCCGCGCAGATCGCCGCTCAGGACGCCGCTTCCGCCGCTCAGGCGGCCCAGGCCTACGTCGACCAGCTCGCCACCGCGGCGGGTGCGGCGGCGCATTCGATCTCCGGAGGGGTCATCGATCCCTTCGTCTTCCGCCTGTCGATCTTCGTGCTGGCGATCTTCGTCGGCTACTACGTGGTGTGGTCGGTGACCCCGGCGCTCCACACGCCGCTGATGAGCGTCACCAACGCCATCTCCTCGGTGATCGTGGTCGGCGCGCTGCTCGCCGTCTCGGTGCCGATGATGGAGAGCGGGACCACCTCCGCCAAGATCTTCGGCTTCCTGGCTCTGGTGATGGCCAGCGTCAACATCTTCGGTGGCTTCCTGGTCACCAACCGCATGCTCGCCATGTACAAGAAGAAGGAGCGGTGACCATGTCTGCCAGTTTCACCGCTTCTCTCTATCTCGTCGCCGGCGTGCTGTTCATCCTGTCCCTGCGCGGGCTGTCGAGCCCGGCGTCGTCGCGGCAGGGCAACCTGTTCGGCATGATCGGCATGGCGATCGCCGTGGTGGTCACGCTGATCGCGGCGCGGCCGTCGTTCGGATCGGCGGTGCTGATCCTCGCCGGCCTCGGCATCGGCGGCGGCATCGGTGCCTACACCGCCCGTAAGATCGCGATGACCGCGATGCCGCAGCTGGTCGCGGCCTTCCACAGCCTCGTCGGCCTCGCCGCGGTGTTCGTGGCGGCCGGCGCCCTCTACGCGCCGCAGGCCTTCGGCATCGGCGACGTCGGTCAGGTCCACGCCCAGGCGTTGATCGAGATGTCGATCGGCGTGGCGATCGGTGCCATCACCTTCACCGGGTCGGTGATCGCCTTCGCCAAGCTCAACGGCAACATGTCGGGCAAGCCGATCCTGCTGCCGATGCGCCATGCGATCAACCTCGCGCTGGCCGTTGCGCTGATCCTGCTGATCGTCGTCCTGGTGGCGACCGAGAGCCACTTCGTGTTCTGGCTGATCGTGCTCGTGTCGCTGGTGCTCGGTGGCCTGATCATCGTCCCGATCGGCGGCGCCGACATGCCGGTGGTGGTGTCGATGCTCAACTCCTATTCGGGGTGGGCGGCGGCCGGCATCGGCTTCACCCTCGGCAACACCGCGCTGATCATCACCGGCGCACTGGTCGGCTCGTCGGGTGCGATCCTCTCCTACATCATGTGCAAGGGCATGAACCGGTCGTTCATCTCCGTCATCCTCGGCGGCTTCGGCGGCGAGACGACGGCGGCGGCGGGCGGTGCCAAGGAGGCGCGGCCGGTCAAGTCCGGTTCGGCCGAGGACGCGGCGTTCATCATGAAGAACGCCGCCAAGGTGATCATCGTGCCGGGCTACGGCATGGCGGTCGCGCAGGCCCAGCACGCGGTCCGCGAGATGGCCGACATCCTGAAGAAGGAAGGCGTGGAGGTCTCCTACGCCATCCATCCGGTGGCGGGCCGCATGCCCGGCCACATGAACGTGCTCTTGGCGGAAGCCAACGTGCCCTACGACGAGGTCTTCGAGCTCGAGGACATCAACTCGGAGTTCGGGCAGGCCGACGTCGCCTACGTCATCGGCGCCAACGACGTGACCAACCCGGCGGCGAAGACCGACCCGCAGTCGCCGATCTTCGGCATGCCGATCCTCGACGTCGAGAAGGCGAAGACGGTTCTGTTCATCAAGCGGTCGATGGCCTCGGGCTATGCCGGCGTCGAGAACGAACTGTTCTTCCGCGACAACACGATGATGCTGTTCGGCGACGCCAAGAAGGTCACCGAGTCGGTGGTCAAGGCGCTCGCCTGAGTGGAGCGCGGAGCCGGTCGGATCCGAGGTCCGGCCGGCCTCCCGAACGACGAGAGGCCCCGCGGAGCGATCCGCGGGGCCTCTTTCGTTCATCCGTCGAGGCGGACGAGCCCGGTGCCGATCAACGGCAGACGTCGCGATAGCGGCGGCCGTACTCGTCGCGATAGACGCAGTTCTTCGGGGTGGTGGCGGCACCGACCGCGGCACCACCGACGCCGCCGACCGCGGCACCGACCGCCGCACCGCGCCAGCCACCGGCCGCGCCACCGATCAGAGCGCCGGCGCCGGCACCGAGGGCCGCCCCGCCGAGCGCGCGGTCGGACTGGCTGTCGGAGTTGCAGCCGGCGAGGACCACGACGATGGCCAGGGAAGCGATGATCTTCAACATGGGAACCTCTCGGAGTTCTCGTGAAACCGGAATTCGGACGGACCATCGCGCGTCGCACGCCGAAGCGATGCGCACGAGCGGGACGGAACGACCCGACGGGGCGAGGATGTGGAACAATCGTGGCGGAGACAAGATCTCGGCTCACGTTTCCGGCATGTCTTTCTGCCGAGATGCCGAGACGTCCCGCGTAGAACTACAACTGCAACGAGCCGGCTATACTGTCGCTTCCGTCAGTTGTGCGCGGTCAGGCGGCGGACGCAGTCGCGGCCGATCTGCGAGGCGGGATCGCCGGAGAGACCGCGCTGGCAGGAGGCGAGCGCGTCCTTGCGGTCGCCGAGCTGCTCTTCGACGACGCCGCGGTTGATCCAGGCCTCGGAATAGTTGAGGTCGTTGTTGAGGGCGCCGTTGAAGTCGTCGAGGGCGCCCTTGAAGTCGCCGGCGGCGGCCTTGAGCAGGCCACGGGCGTTGAACGGCTCGGCGGCGGAGGCGTCGCGCTCGATCGCCGACGAATAGTCGGCCATGGCGCCGGCCTTGTCGCCCATCGACTGACGGACGAGGCCGCGGTCGTGATGGGCGGCGGCGTTGCCGGGCTCGATCCGGATCGCTTCGGAGAAGTCGGCGATCGCCCGATCGGTCTGGCCCATCTGGCGGTAGACGTTGCCACGGCCGACCAGCGCGAAGGCGTAGCGCGGCGAGATCTCGAGAGCGCGGCTGTAGGCGGCGATCGACTGATCGAGCCGGCCCATCTGACGCAGCACCAGACCCTTGTTGGCCCAGGCCTGATGGAAGTTGGGGTCGAGCTTCAGCGCGGCGTCGAAGTCGGAGAGGGCCGAGCGCTGATCGCCACCGCGCGCGAAGGCGGTGCCGCGCACGTTGTAGGCGGCGGCGTCGCGCGGATTGGCGCGGATCACTTCGGAGAGCGAGGATATGTTGGCGGCCGAACCGGCGGCGGGATCGATGCCCGGGCCGGGCAGGGCCGTGGTGCCCGTCTCGACGCAGCCGGCGGCGGCGAGCGCCAGACCGAGGCCGAAAGAGACCCGTAGAATGCCGTTCCGACCGGCGAAGGGGATGCGGCGGCAGGCGAAGGTCATCTCTCGAACTCCGGATCACCGCCGTCGACGGAGCCGGAGCGTGGCTGCACCGCGCCTCCGGCTCGACCAGTCCGTGGCGCGGCGGGCACGCCACGGTTTCGTCGCGGAACGGGATCGGCGATCCCGGTGTCGATGCGGCTCAGCGCTTGGCGCCGGCAGCGACCCGACCCGGCATGATCCCCTCGCGCTGCGCCCGCTTGCGGGCGAGCTTGCGGGCGCGACGGACGGCCTCGGCCTTCTCGCGCGCCTTCTTCTCGGAGGGCTTCTCGTAGTGTCCGCGGAGCTTCATCTCGCGGAAGATACCCTCACGCTGCATCTTCTTCTTGAGCGCCTTGAGGGCCTGATCGACGTTGTTGTCGCGGACGAGAACCTGCACGCGTTTGATCCCTGTCGTATGGTGTCCGAAATCGCGCCCGGTGAGGCGTCCAAGGACGTCGAGAAACCGGTCGGCCCGGTCTTCAGCGTCGGATCCATGGAACGACACGACCGAGTGGTGCATACGGCACCCCTCGCGAAGTGCCGGTTGGGTAGCAGAATCGACGGACGATGTCCACACTCCCGAAAACCGCCATGGCGAAAAAGCCCGGAACGTGGCCTCGGCGCGCCGGTCGGCTCAGGAGCGCGGCGCCCGGCGGGGCGTCAGGCGGTTGACGTGACCCATCTTGCGGCCGGGCCGGCTCTCGGTCTTGCCGTAGAGGTGGAGCGAGGCGGCGGGTTCGGCGAGGATCGCCGCGGGCGCGTCGGCCTCGGCGCCGATCAGGTTCTCCATCACCACGTCGGAGTGGCGGCCCGGCGGGATCAGCGGCAGGCCGGCGACGGCGCGCACGTGCATCTCGAACTGCGAGACGAGGCAGGCGGTCTCGGTCCAGTGACCGGAGTTGTGGACCCGCGGTGCGATCTCGTTGGCGATCAGCCGTTCCTCGCCGTCTTCGGCGACGACGAACAGTTCGACCGCCAGCACCCCGACGTGTCCGAGCGCCTCTGCGACCGTGACCCCGATCCGCTCCGCCTCGACGGCGGTCTCCGGACGGATCCGGGCGGGAACCCGCGAATACTTCAGAATGTGGTCGCGGTGTTCGTTCTCCGGCGGATCCCAGGCGACGATGGTGCCGTCGAGGCCGCGGGCGACGAGGATCGATATCTCGCGGACGAAGGGGACGAAGCCCTCGAGGATCGCCGGCGCGCCGGCCATCGCGGCGAATGCCGGGCCGGCCTCGGAGAGGTCGCGGATCTTCGCCTGTCCCTTGCCGTCGTAGCCGAAACGGCGGGTCTTGAGGATCGACGGGGTGCCGACCTCGGCGAGCGCGGCGTCGAGCCCGGTGCGGTCGTCGACGGCGCGGAACGGCGCGGTGGCGATGCCGAGACCGGCGAGGAAGGTCTTCTCCGAGAGGCGGTCCTGGGAGACTTCGAGCGAGCGGGTGCCGGGGCGGACCGGGACCAGCGGTGCCAGAACCGCGGTGGTCGCGGCAGGGACGTTCTCGAATTCGTAGGTGACGACGTCGACCGACGCGGCGAAGGCGGCGAGCGCCGCCGCGTCGTCGTAGGCGGCGACGGTATGAGTGCGGGCGACCTCGAAGGCCGGGCTCGCCGGGTCGGGGCAATAGACGTGGGTCGACAGGCCGAGCCGGGCGGCGGCGAGCGCCAGCATGCGGCCGAGCTGGCCGCCGCCGAGGATGCCGACGGTGCGGACGGGGCGGAGCGCCTCAGACATGGTCGACCGGCCGTTCGGCGACCGCCTCGGTCTGCGTCCGGCGCCACGCCTCGAGCCGGCGGGCGAGGTCGTCGTCGCCGAGGGCGAGCACCGCGGCGGCGAGCAGGGCGGCGTTGATCGCGCCGGCCTTGCCGATCGCCAGGGTGCCGACCGGGATGCCGGCGGGCATCTGGACGATCGACAGCAGGCTGTCGCGGCCCTTCAGCGCCCGGCTCTCGACCGGCACGCCGAACACCGGCAGTGAGGTCAACGCGGCGGTCATGCCCGGCAGATGGGCGGCGCCGCCGGCCCCGGCGACGATCACCCGGAAGCCGGAGGCCTTGGCCGCTCGGGCGAAATCGTAGAGACGCTCGGGGGTGCGGTGGGCGGAGACGATGCGGTCGTCGTGGGCGACGCCGAGCGCGTCGAGCGTCTCGGCGGCGTGCCGCATGGTTTCCCAGTCGGACTGACTGCCCATGATGATCGCGACCGGCGGGGTCGCGGGGGTCGTCGGGGAGACCATCGGGCCCTCCGGAATGATCGACGGACGAAGGAGCGGGAACCGGCGCGGTATAGGTGAAGCGCGGAGCGGTCGCAAGTCGTCGTCAGGCGATGATGTCGGGAACGAGCTTGTCTTCCAGGTGGGCGATGCGGTCCTTGATCGCCAGTTTCTTCTTCTTCAATCGCTGCAGGGTCAGGTGGTCGCCCCGCCCGGTTTCTACCAGCGCATCGATGGCGAAGTCGAGATCGCGGTGTTCCTGGCGCAGGCGGACCAGTTCGGCCCGAATTTCGTCTTGGTCGAGATCTTCGGTCATTTCGGTCATGAGACTGCCGGATCGAATGAGAACGAGACGTGGGCCGAATCCGGGATCGCCTTCCCGGCCGCCCGCTCCCGGGAGGGCGTCGCACGGCCCGCCGCTCCGAACCGGAACGAAGCGACCGCGAAGGAAGACGATAGACCATCACGAAGGCGATTGGGACTCGTCACCTCGACGCGAGCGGAGTTTCACGGATCCCGCGTGGAAACGCCGGAGAACCCGTCGCAACACTTCGTTCACCCTGGTCGGTGCGCTCACCGAAGCGTGCGTCGGAGACGGTCGGAACCGGCACAATACCCATTGCGCGGTCACCATTTTATGACAAACTCCGATTGTTGCGTCCCATGAAGGAGGCATGAGCAATGTCCATCGAATCGCATCTTGCGGAACTCGAACGTCGGCACGCTGCTCTGGAGGACAAGATCCGGGATGCCGTAGCGCACCCGAGTACGGATTCTCTCGCCATCGCCGAGATGAAACGTCGCAAGTTGCAATTGAAGGACGAGATCAATCGACTGAAGGAGGGTGCGACGTTGCACTGAAGCTCGTCGTTCAGGGTCGAATGATCGTTGACGCCGCGGATCCCCGCGGCGTCAGTGTTTTCAGAGTACTTTCTTCCTCGAGCCCACGAAACGCCCGAGCGAGCCCTCCGACGGGTCGTCGACGATGGCGGCTCGGCCCCGGCGGACGGGGGGCGATTTCGGGCTCGTTCCGGTGAGGCGTGTTGCCGCGGTTTCGGGCATGGCGCGAATTACGGCGGACACCGGTAGGCTTTCGTTCAAGACCTCGTGGGATCCTCGTCGGCGGTCGTGCCGCCGCTCGGCAGTTTCCGTTCGTCGAGGTCTTCATGCTCGTCTCTCGCGCCGTCGCCGCCCTCGGTGCTCGTCTCTCGGTCAAATCACGCCTGTGGGCGCTCGCCGTCGTCGCGGTGATCGGACCGGCCGCGGTCGCATCGGTGGCCTGGGTCGGCAGCCGGTCGCTCGAAGCGGCGACTCATCGCCGCGAGGCGTTCGAAGCCCTGTCGACGCAGGTCCGCGATTTCCGAAACGACGTCGCCCGGCTGCGCGGCAGCGTCTTCGCGCTGGCGGCGGACCACAACAAACTGGTCGCCGACCGGCTGAACGCCGAGGCCGAGGCGGCCGCGGCCGATCTCGCCCGACTGAAGGCGATGCCGGCGGCGGCGACGGTCGCCGAACGGCTCGGCGAGATCGAGCGGCTGATCGGCGAGACGCGCGGCGCGATCGGACCGGTGATCGCCACCCACGAGACGATCGGCTTCACGCTCGACGGCGGGCTCACCGGACGGATCGTCGCCGGCTCCGCGGCGATGGCGGCGCCGATCAAGGCGGCGATGCTGGGGGGCGGCGGCGAGGACGCCTACCGGCTGGCGCATGCATTCGCCACGCTCCAGTCGTTCGTCTGGCAGTTCGGCGCGACCCGCGAGCAAGAGACGATCGGCGGCATCGAGATGTCGGTCGGGCGCATGCAGCGGACGATCGGCCGGGCCGGGCTCGAGCCGGAAGTGGCGGAGAAGCTCGAGCGGGATCTCCGGGCCTATGCGACCGACGTCGACGCCTGGGTGAAGGAAACCGGCGAGGGCATCGTCCGGCGCGACCGGCTGGTCGACCGGCTGGATCTCCTGGCGGAGCCGATCGAGGCGGTGGAGGCGAACGCGCGGGCCGGACTGGTGGCGGCCGACGCCGATCTCGACGCGACCCGGGCGACGATCGCCCGGACGATCACGGCGATCGTCTCGGCGCTGTTCCTCGGTGCGGCGCTGCTCGCCGCGTTGACCGCCCGGTCGATCCTGAGGCCGCTCGGCCGGTTGCGTCAGGCGATGGAACGGGTGGTCGAAGGCGACCACGGCGTCGTCGTCGGCGACACCGAGAGAGCCGACGAGATCGGCGGCATGGCGCGGTCGCTGGTGGTGTTCCGGGATCGCGGGGCGGAACGCGATCGCCTGTCGCAGACGCTGGTCGAAGAGGCCGACGTGCGCAGCCGGCGGGCCGAAGCGATCGCCGTCTCGGCACGGGCCTTCGAAGCGGCGGCGGCGACGGCGCTGGAGCGGATCCGCGGCACCGCCGATCATCTCGCCGCGGCGGCCGGCGGGCTCGATCGTTCTGCCTCGGACGCGACGGACCGGGCCGGCGAAGCACGTACCGCGGTGGAGAGCGCCGAGAGCGACATCACGTCGGCCGGCGGCGCCACCGAAGAACTGGCCGTGTCGGTCGCGGCGATCGCCGAACGGACCCGGGCTTCGACCGAGGTCGCCCGCGACGCGGTCGCCAAGACCGAGCGGACGGTGGCGACCCTCGGCGAATTCGCCCGGCTGGCCGATCGGATCGGCGCGGTGGTCGGGCTGATCCGGGCGGTCGCCGGACAGACCAATCTGCTCGCCCTCAACGCGACCATCGAAGCGGCGCGGGCCGGGGAGGCGGGACGCGGCTTCGCGGTGGTCGCCTCCGAGGTCAAGGCGCTGGCCGGCGAGACCGCCCGGGCGACCGAGGAGATCGCCGCCCAGGTCGATGCGATCCAGTCGGTGTCGGCGGACGCGGTGATGGCGATCGGCGAGGTCGACCGGACGATCGGGCAGATGGCGGCGCTCGCCGAGGCGGTGGCCGAAGCGACCGCCGAACAGACCGCCGTCGTCTCGGCGATCGCCGGCAACATGCATCGGGCGACCGGCGAGGCGCAGCGCGGCGTCGGCGCGATCGATGCGGCGGGCGAGGCGACGCGGGGGGCCGGCGCGGTCGCCGGCGACGTCGGCCGCCTGGCCGGCGATCTCGGCGAGCGGGCGGAAGGGCTGGCCGGCGAGGTCGAGCGCTTCCTCGCCTCGATCGAGGCGGCCTGAGCGGGTCGTTCAGACGAGACCGAGGCCGATCAGCCCGTCGGCGACCAACTTCACCGAGACCAGCGCCAGGGTGGTCATGATCAGCCGGAAGAAGATCTTCTCCGGCAGATAGCGGGTGATGCGGACGCCGAGGAAGGTGGCGAGGACGGCCGGTGGGATCAGGGCGACGACCCGGTCGAGATTGTCGAGGGTCAGTTGGCCGAGCGCCCAGTAGGGCACCAGCTTCACCGCGTTGACCACCGCGAAGAGGATGGTCGACGTGCCCGCGAAGATCATCTTCGGCAGATGTTGCGGCAGTGTATAGGCCTGATAGGGCGGCGCGCCGGAATGGGAGACGAAGCTGGTGAAGCCGGTCAGGGCGCCCCAGAAGACGCCGCGCGGCACGTCCGCCGGCTTCGGCGGGCGCTCGCGGCCGCGGTTCTTCAGCCGCTCGGCGCTGAAGGCGAGGCCCATCACGCCGACCATCAGAGTGACCGCGGCTTCCGGGATCAGCGCCGCCGTCGCCCAGCCGAAGCCGATGCCGGCGATCGACGCGGGGATCAGGATCGCCAGATTGCGGCGCGAGTATTCCTTCCGATAGGCCCAGAGGCCGAACCAGTCGGAGACGACGAAGATCGGCAGCAGCAGGCCGGCGGCCTGGAGCGGCGGCATCGCCAGCGCCAGCACCGGCACGCCGAGCATGCCGACCATCGGCAGTCCGCCCTTCGACAGGCCGACCAGCATCGCCGCCGGTACGGCGGCGAGGTAGAAGACGAGGTCGGGGTTCGACATCTCGGGCGACGGTCCTCGCGAGGCGGGAGTTCGGACCCCGTCCTATCGGACGAAAGTCGCCCGCCGTCCAGATCCGACGCCGGATGGCGGTGTTGCGGGAGCGACCGCACGGCGCCGCGGCGACCGGTCCGGTGTCGTTGCGGCAGTCCGTCCGCGGCATCCGACGCCGATGCGTAGTCGAACGTAGAATTGCGGCCCTTCCCGCCGGAATGAGAAAGCGGAAAGACCGGTCGCCCGTGGTCCACTCACGGCCGAGCGGAGCGGGAGGAGACCCCATGACGAGCCGTTACGCGGAAGTGTACGAGAGCTGGAGACGCGATCCCGAGGGCTTCTGGGCGGAAGCCGCCGCGGCGATCGACTGGACGAAGTCCTGGGAGAAGGTCTTCGATCCGGACTCCGGGCCCTACGGCCGCTGGTTCTCCGGCGCCGAGACCAACACCTGCTTCAACGCGGTCGATCGGCACGTCGCGGGAGGACGGGCCGAGCAGACCGCGATCATCTACGACAGCCCGGTGACGGGCGTGAAGCAGAAGATCTCCTACGCCGAGCTGAAGGAACGGGTCGAGGCGACCGCCGCGGCGCTCGCCGACAGCGGCATCGTCAAGGGCGACCGGGTGATCGTCTACATGCCGATGATCCCGGAGGCGCTGGTCGCGATGCTGGCGGTGGCGCGGCTCGGAGCCATCCACTCGGTGGTGTTCGGCGGTTTCGCGCCGCGCGAGCTCGCCACCCGGATCGACGACGCCAAGCCGAAGGCGATCGTCACCGCCTCCTGCGGGATCGAGGGCAAGAAGGTCCTTCCCTACAAGCCGCTGCTCGACGAGGCGATCGACATCGCCACCCACAAGCCGACCTCGGTGTTCGTCACCCAGCGGCCGCAGGTCGCCGCCGAGCTGCGCGACGGCCGGGACCACGATCTCGGCGCGCTGGTCGAGAAGAACAAGGGGCGCGACGTGCCCTGCGTTCCGGTCAAGGCGACCGATCCGCTCTACATCCTCTACACCTCCGGCACCACCGGCGCGCCGAAGGGTGTGGTGCGCGACAACGGCGGCCATGCGGTGGCGCTCACCTGGTCGATGAAGAACCACTACGGCATCGAGCCGGGCGAAGTGTTCTGGGCGGCCTCGGACGTCGGCTGGGTGGTCGGCCATTCCTACATCTGCTACGCGACGCTGCTCTACGGCGCGACCACCATCGTGTTCGAGGGCAAGCCGGTCGGAACCCCCGATCCCGGCACCTTCTGGCGGATCATCGAAGAGTATCGGGTCGCCGGCTTCTTCACCGCGCCGACCGCGCTCCGGGCGATCAAGAAGGAGGACCCGGACGGCGAGTTCCTGAAGAAGTACGACATCTCCTCCCTGCGGACCCTGTTCCTGGCCGGCGAAAGGGCCGATCCGGACACGGTGAAGTGGGCGGAGCACCATGTCGGCGTGCCGGTGGTCGATCACTGGTGGCAGACCGAGACGGGGTGGGCGATCGCCGGCAATCCGGTCGGTCTCGGCCTCCTGCCGATCAAGTACGGCTCTCCGACGGTGCCGATGCCGGGCTACGACGTGCGGATCGTCGACGACGGGCTGCACGAGATGAAGCGCGGCGAGATGGGCTCGATCGTGGTGAAGCTGCCGCTGCCCCCCTCCTGCCTGCCGACCCTGTGGAACGCCGACGAGCGCTTCCGCAACAGCTACCTGGTCGACTTCCCCGGCTACTACAAGACCGGCGACGCCGGCTTCATGGACGAGGACGGCTACCTGTTCATCATGGCGCGCACCGACGACATCATCAACGTCGCCGGCCATCGCCTGTCGACCGGCGGCATGGAGGAGGTGCTGGCCGGCCATCCCGACGTCGCCGAATGCGCGGTGATCGGCATCCACGACGAGATGAAGGGGCAGATCCCCTGCGGCTTCGTGGTGCTGAAGGCGGGGGTGAAGAAGACGCCCGAGGTGATCGAGAAGGAACTGGTCGGCCTGGTCCGGGCGAAGATCGGCGCGGTGGCGGCGTTCAAGGTGGCGATCACCGTGGACCGTCTGCCGAAGACCCGGTCCGGCAAGATCCTGCGCGGCACCATGCAGAAGATCGCCGACCACGAGGCGTGGAACATGCCGGCGACGATCGACGATCCGGCGGTGCTCGCCGAGATCGAAGAAGCGATCCGCGACCGCGGCATCGGCGTCTGAGCGAGGGCGTCGCCCGATCCCGGAAGACGGACGAAGGCCCGGCCCCCGTGAGGAGCCGGGCCTTTCCCGTGTGTGCGACGGTGTCGGCGTTCAGAGCGGGTGGAGCGCCGGGCGGGGGCGGGCGCGCGGGCGGCTCTCGGCGATCGCCTCCTCGATCACCGCACCGAGGGAGCGGGCGACGGCGTCCCAGGTGAAGCGGTCGTGGGCACCGGCCGCGGCGGCGAGGCCCATCGTCCGGGCGAGGTCGGGATCGGCGAGCAGCCGGCCGAGCGCGGTCTCCAGGGCGTCGACGTCGCCGGGCGGGACCAGGAAGCCGGTGTGGCCGTCGTCGACGGTGTCGAGGAAGCCGCCGGTCGAGGTCGCCACGGTCGGCAGGCCGAAGCGGATCGCCTCGACGGTGGCGATGCCGAAGGGCTCGGCCCAGCTCGGCATGGCGAAGATCGAGGCCCTCGCCATCAGTTCCGCCACCCGTTCGGGCGGTTGCCGGCCGAGGATCTCGATCGCCGGATGGGCGACCTCGGGGGTGCAGCCGACGATGGTCAGGCGGGCGTCGGGGAAGCGGGCGTGGAGGCGGACGAAGGCTTCGACCAGTTCCGGCCCGCCCTTGCGCTTCCAGTCGATGCCGACGAACAGAATCCGGCGGGCGGCGAAGCGTTCCGGCCGGTCGTCGAGGACGACGTCGCGGGAACGGTCGACGTTGGCGCCCATGCCGGTGACCACCGCCTTCGGTGCGTCGATGCCGTATTCGGAGGCGAGGGCGCGGGCGACGTGGGTGCCGCCGACCGCGATCCGGGCGGCGCGGTCGTAGAGGGCGCGCTCCAGGGCGACGTTCTCCGGCACGATCGTCGCGGTCGGGAACAGGGCGTTGACCGGGTTGAGGATGCAGTCGTCGGTGTAGATCACCAGCGGCACGCCGTCGGGGGCGGGGTCGAACATCGCCTGGGTCAGCAGCACGGCGGCGGCGGGGCCGCCGCGGGCGACCTCGCGGCGGGCGATCCGGCCGGCCATGCGGAAGAACGCCGGAGTCTTGACGATCGCCTCGATCATCGCGCCGCGCTCGCGCAGATGGCCGAGGCCGTGGTGGCGGGCGCCGGCGAGCAGGCCGCGGGCGACCAGCCACGGGTTCTTCTTGAAGATCGGCCAGACCCGGACGACGTCGAGCCGGCGGCCCCCCAGATGGGGGCCGAGGTGCCGCTCGAGCGCACCGTTGGTGTCGGAGAAATTGCTCAGCTGAACGAAGACGATCCGTTCGCCGTCGTTGGTCATCTGTCTCGCCCCCCGGTTCGCTCCGCGGTCGGAGCCTTCCCCGAGGGTAGAGTCGCGCGAACGGGTTGAATCGGCGTGTCGAGGAATGCGACCGGTTCGGAAAACAATCGGGAAGGGTTAACGATCGGCGACTACGGGGCGTGCCCGCCGCGGTCGGGTGACCACGACGTCTCGCCCGGCCGGCCGACGCCGGTTCGGGCCTGCCTTCGGTCGCGACGTCTCGGAGGGGTCGAAACGTCGCGATCTCGGTCTCAGTCCTCGAACAGGGCGTTGCGGATCTGCCACCAGCTGTCGCGGTCGGGGGCGAGCAGCAGGCCGCCGGCGAGGTCGGTCGGGACGTAGGGAGTGCCGTCGAAATGCGCCGCGAAGCCGCCGGCTTCGGCGTGGATCAGGTGCCCGGGCAGGTGATCCCAGGGCATCAGCTTGTTGTAGAGGATGAAGTGGCAACCGCCGGAGGCGGCGAGCCGGTACTCGTGGGCGGCGTTGCGATAGCCGTAGGCGCCCCACAGCCGCGGCAGGCGGGCGGCGACCTTCTCGCGCAGGCCGTCGGCGAGATAGGGCCAGGAAACCGGGCCGTGCATCGCCCGCAACTCGGCCGGGGCGGCGACCTTCAGGCCGCGGGTGACGTCGCCGTCGAGCGAGGCGATCCAGGCGCCTTCGCCCTTCAGGGCCATGGCATGGTCGAGGCCGACCGGGTCGTGGATCACCGCGGCGACGGTGACGCCCTTCTCGACCACCGCGGCCATCACGCCGAACAACGGCAGGCCGTTGGCGAAGTTGAAGGTGCCGTCGATCGGGTCGACGACGATGGCGAGATCGGCTCCGGCGAGCAGCCCGAGCCGGGTCGGATCGGCGGCGGTGGTCTCCTCGCCGACGAACACCGCGCCGGGGAAGCGCTCGGCGACGGCGTTCATGATGAAGCGCTCGGCGGCCTGATCGGCGACGGTGACGAGGTCCTGCGGGCCGGTCTTGGTGGAGACGTCGTCGGCCGACAACCTGCGGAAACGGGGCATGATCTCGGCGCGGGCGGCAGCGGCGAGGATGGCGGCGAGATCACGCAGATCGGCGCGGGAAAAGGAACGGGTCAATGTCGGGACCTTCCTGTCGAGGGGCCGTCGGAGGGCTTCGTGGGCGCGAGCCTCCTCGATAGACCTTCGACGTGACGATTGCGAGGAGCCGGGACGGGGGAGCGGCCGTGCACCGGGCGGCGGGCTCGGCATCCGCTTCGAAACGACGACGCCCGCGGAGATCCTCCACGGGCGTCACCGAACGGCGATGCGGAAGCGCATCGGTTCATTGAGCGGGGATGGTGCCGTAGCCCATGCTGGGATCGAGCGGCTGGCCGATCAGGAAGCCGGTGACCTCGTCGCGGTTCGGCACGCCGGCGCGGCCGCCGAAGCGCGAGCACTTGATCGCCGAGACCGCCGAGGCCCAGCGCAGCGCCTCCGGCTCCGACTTGCCCTCGGCCAGCGCCAGGGTGAAGGACCCGTGGAAGACGTCGCCGGCACCCAGCGTGTCGACCGCGTGGACCGGGAAGGACTGCATCCGGCGAACCACGTCGCCGTCGAGCCAGAGCACGCCGCCGGAGCCGAGGGTGACCGCGAGGAAGGCGTCGGTGACGCCGTTCATCGCCTTCAGGCCCTTGATCGGGTCGGAGATGCCGGAGGTACCGCGCAGGCCCGGGGTGCCGAACACCACGTGGCTCGCCGCCTGCAGCATCTGCGGGGCGTCGCCCTCGGCCCGGTCGCCGTCGAGCACGCCCGGGATGCCCTTGCGCTTGGCCGCTTCGAGCAGCGGGATGGCGATGGTCGGGTAGCGGTCGTCGGTCAGCACCGCGTCGACGTCGGCGACCAGCTTGTCGGGATCCTCGATCTCCGGCGGGGCGACGTGCGGCGGATGCCAGGTGAGGATGGTGCGCTCTCCGTCGCCGTCGACGATCGCCGAGCAGACCGGCGATTCGCGGCCGGGGATGCGCAGCATCTTCGAGGTGTCGACGCCCTCCTTCTCGAGGCCGCGAATGATCATCTCGCCCATCAGGTCGTCGCCGAGCGGCGCGAGCACCTGCGCCTTGCCGCCGAGGCGGACGATCGCGACGCCGGCATTGGCTCCGGAACCGCCGCCGATCGAGGCGAAGTCCTTGGCCCGGCCCTTGGTGCCGCGAGCGGGAGCGGCGTCGAACCGGTAGATGAAGTCCTGCACGGCTGCGCCGGCAACGAGAACGGTCGGCATGGTTTCACCCGATTACGATAGAGCAAGAAATTCCTATCACCGGCACTATTACCATTTCGAGACCGTTCGAACCCCTATGGTAGTCGCCCGAAGGTATGAGCGAGGGTTGTGGCTTTTGAGCAACCATCTGATTTCATGCGGTAAAAATATTTCATTGGGATCGTCGTGCGCGCAGTGAGCCGCGGCGGGCGACCGGCGACGCATTCGGCGACTGCTCCGCGGCGGTGGACAGTTCGCGCCGGAACTGGTCGCGCTTGTCGTGAATCGAGGCGATCACCGGCCCCATCGCGACGCCGAGACCGACCAGCGCGGCCTCCGAGAGTTGCAGGCTCGCCTCGATCGTCTCGGGAACGGCATCGGTGACGCCCTTGCGGTAGAGCCGGCGGGCATGGGCGGCGTCGCGGGCGCGCACCACCAGGGGGATCTCGGGACGCAGCCGGCGGACGGTGTCGACGATCGCATCGACCGCCGCGCCGCCGTCGATCGAGACGATCACCGCGGTGGCGTCGGCGATGCCGCAGCTGAGCAGGAACAGCGGATTGGCGGCGTCCCCGTAGAACACCGGCCGCTCCGCGGCCCGTGCCGCGGCGACGATCGCGGGGTCGCGATCGACCACCAGATGGGGCAGGCCGTGGGTCTTCAGGAGATCGGCGACGAGAGTGCCGACCCGTCCGGAACCGACGACGATGGCGCGCGCGGCACCGTCTGTCGGCGGGGCGACGACGGTCACCGGATCGACCGGGACGTGCCGCTCGATCTCGGTGGAGAGGCGACGCCCGGCCAGATCGAGAGCCGGCAGTGCCGCCATCGACAGGGTGACGACGGCCAGCGTGTAGTCGGTGGTGGCGGCGTCGAAGATCCCGTGACCGGCGGCCAGACCGACGACGATGAAGGCGAACTCGCCGCCGGCGCCGATCAGCAGGCCGGTCTTGACCGCGTGGGTCGGCGGGATGCCGAAGGCCCGGGCGCCGAGCGCGGTGACCGCCGCCTTGACCAGGACCAGGGCGACCGTGCCGCCGATCACCGCCCAGAAGTGGGTGACGACGAAGTCGAGATCGACGCTCATGCCGACCGAGAAGAAGAAGACGCCGAGCAGCAGGCCCTTGAACGGCTCGATCGTCGCCTCGATGGCGCGGCGGTACTCGCTCTCGGCGAGCAGCAGGCCGGCGATGAAGGCGCCGAGGGTCATCGACAGGCCGGCGAGCTGGGTGGCGACGCCGGTGGCGATGGTGACGAACAGGATCGCCGCCATGAACAGTTCGGACGACCGGGTGTCGGCGACCACCCGGAACAGCGGCCGCATCGCCTTGCGGCCGATCAGGGTGATCCCGGCGATGACCAGCGCGCCCTTGGCGACCGCGGTGGCCAGGCCGAGCCACAGCGAATGATCGGGATGGGCGTTGCCCATCGTGTCGACCACGAAGAGGATCGGAACCACCGCCAGGTCCTGCAACAGCAGGATCGCGAAGGAGGTCCGGCCGGTCATCGAGGAGAGGCGCTTCTGCTCGGCGAGGATCTCGACGACGACGGCGGTCGAGGACAGGGCGAGACAGGCGCCGAGCACCAGAGCGGCGCGCGGCGACTGGCCGAAGTTCAGGGCGGCGGCGCCGATCAGGGCGCCCGACAGGAGCACCTGGAAGCCGCCGAGGCCGAACACCAGTCGTTTCAGGGCGGAAAGGCGGGAGAACGAGAGTTCGAGACCGATCACGAACAGGAGGAAGACGATGCCGAAATCGGCGATGCCGGCGATCTCTTCCCGCCGTTCGACCGAGAACCAGGAGATCCAGGGGGCAGTGGCCGCGTAGCGGCCGAGGCCGTGTGGGCCGAGGGCCGCTCCGGCGACCAGGAAGCCGAAGACCGATCCGATCTTCAGGCGATGCATCAGAGGTACCACGACGCCGGCCGTTCCGAGGACGACCAGCGCGTCCTTCAGAACGGCGACGTCGACTGCGGCATTCGACATGTGTCCCCCTTCCGGTTCGGCGCGAGTTTGGACCATCGCGGCGTCGACCGAAAGGCCGAATGACGGACTTGAATGTACGAAGATACCTATGTATCAATCGTCCCATGACGATCGAACGCGTTCAGACCGGCATCCGGATCGAGAAGCGCCTGCTCAAGGTCCTCAAGGGGCTGGCGGAGGCGAAGGACATGACGCTCGGCGATCTCGTCGAGGGAATCGTGCTCCATGCCTTCGAGGGAAAGGCGCCGTTCGCGCCGCAGACGCTCGCCACCATCGCCGCGCTCAAGGCGGTCTACGGGCTCGATCTGTCGGCGGCGGACGCTCACCGGATGGAGGAAGAGCCATGAATGCGGGACGTCCCGGCGCCGCCGCGGCGATCCACGTCGACCGCAGCCACGTCATCCGCGTCGATCGGCCGATCGAGGCGGCGTTTCCCCTGTTCACGCCGATCGGCGAGGTCGCCTGGGTGCCGGACTGGCGACCGGTGTTCGTCCATCCGGCGGACGGGACGACGGCGGAGGGAATGGTCTTCCTCACCGACTTCGACGGCGAGGAGACGATCTGGGCCTGCGTGCGCCATCGGCCGGAGGCGCACGACGTCGGCTACCTCCGGGTGACCCCGGGTTCGCGGGTGGCGATGGTCGACGTCGCGGCGCGGCCGATCGACGCGACCACGACCGAGGTCACCGTGCGCTATCGGATCACCGCGCTGTCGCCGGCCGGCGAGGCGGTGGTCGCGGCGATGGACGAGGCCGCCTTCGGCGAGCGGATCGACGAGTGGCGGGAGCGGATCGCGGCGCTTCCCCGCTGAGGCGGAGCCCGGCGGACGCCGGCCGGATGGTGACGTGAATGGAGATCGGGCGGATCCGACCTCCGTTCACCCGGTCATCAGGGCTCGACCCGGATGCCGTGGCGGGCGAGGTCCTCGGCGAAGCGCTCGGGGCCCTCGAACAGCACCGCGTTCAGACCGACGGCCCGGGCGCCGGCGACGTTGGCCGGCATGTCGTCGACGAACAGGCAGTCGGCGGCGGCGAGGCCGTTGCGGTCCAGGAACAGCCGGAAGATCTCCGCGTCGGGCTTCAGAAGGCCGACGTGGGCGGAGACGACGGTGTCGCGGAACCCCTTCAGGAAGGGGAAGCGCTCGACCGTCTCGGCATACTTCTCGGCCGAGAAGTTGGTGATCGCCCAGGTCGGCACGCCGGCGGCACGCAGCCGGTCGAGGATCGCGACGCTGCCGTCGATCGGGCCGGAGATCATCTCGTGCCAGCGCTCGTCCCAGGCGCGGATCTCGTCGATCCAGTCGGGATAGCGGTCGATCAGGACGGCGACGCCCTCGGCCATCGTGCGTCCGCGGTCCTGCTCGAGGTTCCAGGCGGGGGTGCAGATCTCGGCGAGGAAGCGGGTCGCGTCGGCGCGGTCGCCGAACAGCGGGTCGTAGAGGAAGTGGGGATCCCACCGGACGAGCACGTTGCCGATGTCGAAGACGACGTGGGTGACGGGCGGCACGTGGTGTTCTCCTCTCGGTCGGGGACCTCTGCCGACGGGGGAACCCTCGCCGACGGTCGTGCCGGAATGATGTCGGGCCTAGCGGCCGCGTTTCAAGTCGGGATGGAGCGCCTTGCCGAGGAGTTTGACGTCGCGGCCGATGACGTGCTCGGTCGAGCCGACGATCAGCGGGTCGGGACCGACGACGATCGAACGATCCTTGGCAGGATAGGGCAGGCTCATCAGGAAATGCTGCATGCAGTTCAGGCGGGCGCGCATCTTGTCGTTCGACTTGACGATCGACCAGGGCGCATCGGCGGTGTCGGTGTAGAAGAACATCGCCTCCTTGGCCTCGGTGTACTCGTCCCACATGTCGAGCGAGGCGCGGTCGATCGGCGACAGCTTCCATTGCTTCAGCGGATCGGTCTCGCGCGACGAGAAGCGGCGGCGCTGCTCCTCACGGGTGACCGAGAACCAGTATTTGAACAGCCGGACCCCGGAACGCACCAGCATGCGCTCGAACTCCGGGCACTGGCGCATGAACTCGAGGTACTCGTTGGCCGAGCAGAAGCCCATCACCCGTTCGACCCCGGCGCGGTTGTACCAGGAGCGGTCGAACATCACGATCTCGCCGGCCGACGGCAGATGGGCGACGTAGCGCTGGAAATACCATTGGGTGCGCTCGCGCTCGGTCGGCTTCTGCAGGGCCACCACCCGGGCGGTGCGGGGGTTCAGGTGCTCGGTGAAGCGCTTGATGGTGCCGCCCTTGCCGGCGGCGTCGCGGCCCTCGAACAGCACGACGATGCGCTCGCCGGTCTCCTCGACCCAGTGCTGGAGCTTCAGCAGCTCGCGCTGCAGCTCGAGCTTGTGGGCCTCGTAGACCTTCGTCCGCATCTTGTTGCGGTAGGGGTATTCGCCGCTCTCGAAGACGTGGGCGATCGCCTCCGGATCGCGCCGCATCTCGGCGAGGAGCGCGCGGGTCTCGGCGCCACTGCGGCGGGCGGGGCGCTCGAACGGGGCGTCGCGGGCCTCTTCTTCGACCGGAGGGGTCGGCGGCTCCGGGGCGGTGGGCGCGGGCGCGACCGGTTCGCGTGCGGCGGCGACGGCGGCCTCGACGGCGATCGGCGACGGGGGAGGCGCCACCGGAACGGGCCGGCGCCGACGGGCGGGAGGCGCGGTGCGGCGACGTTTCGGGTCTTCGGTGGCGGTGGCGAGTTCGAGCAGGCTCTCGACCGGCGACGGATCGTCGGTGGCGGGTATCGGCATGGCGCAGCCCTCGGGCCGGGCGACCGCGTCCGGCGGAGGCCCCGGATTCCCCCAGTCTAGGCCCACGAAGGTTGCGGCTTCGTTGCGCCGGGCGGTGCCGCCCTCAGTGGCAGCGGCACTCGCAGATGGCCCGGCCGAGGTCGCCGAACACCGGCGCGCCGTCGCGCTCGATCGCCACCCAGCCGCAGCGCGGGACCTCGGTCCAGTCGATGGCGTCGCCGCGGTCGACCGGCTCGGAGACGACGACGAAGCCGTCGCCGCGGCGGCTGACGTAGAGGGTCGGCAGGATGTCGTCGGACGACCAGCGGAAGGCCCACAGCCGGGCCCCGTCGGTGAGGCAGGCGGCGAAGCGGAAGGCCTCCTCGAT
Source organism: uncultured Alphaproteobacteria bacterium (assembly GCA_937919435.1). GTDB lineage: Bacteria > Pseudomonadota > Alphaproteobacteria > Rhizobiales > Ancalomicrobiaceae > Siculibacillus. The sequence continues at coordinate 20,901 of CALFRR010000229.1, forward strand.
GCCGGCCGCCTTCTGGATGTCCAGGATCCGGCGCAGGGTGCGGACGACGCCGCCGACCGGATCGTCCTCCAGGCCCTGGCCGAAGGCGGCGAGGAAGATCGCCTCCGAATCGGTCGAGCCGGCGCGGCCGGTGTAGTAGGCGTCGGGGATCAGCGCCTCGACCTGCCGACGAATCTGGCGGTGGCCGCCGATCTGGCCGTTGTGCATGAACATCCAGCGGCCGGCGACGAAGGGGTGGCAGTTGACCCGGGCGACCGATGCCTCGGTGGTCGCCCGCACGTGGGCGAAGAACAGGCCGGAGCGGACCTGGGCACAGATCGAACGGAGATTGTCGTCCGACCAGGCCGGCAGGGTCTCGCGGTAGCAGCCGGGTTCGGGTCGCTCACCGTACCAACCGATGCCGAAGCCGTCGCCGTTGGTCACCGTGCGGGCCTGCTCGGCGGCCAACGCCTGGTGGATGATCGAATGTTCGGGACGGCAGACGAGATCCTCGAGCAGGATCGGGCGACCGGTATAGGCCAGAATGCGACACATGCGACGAACGTCCACTGATACGGCTTTGCCGACAAATCACTTATAGGGAAATCCAATGCTCCGATCTCGGCGAAAATGAGAATGTCGGATCTGCGATCTTCGCATTCTGCGCCCGACCATGGGCGTCGATGGGGGGATTGCGGAGGATCGCGTACGGACCATTGCCGATCGGTGCGCCGATCGGTACATGAAGCGCACGAAACCGAGCCCCGACACGTGCCGAGACGATCGACGGACGTCGGGGCCTTCCAGACCGCCGACGACGGTCATCCGAGGACGTTCCGCCATGGCGAATCAGTACATCTATTACATGCACGGTCTGTCGAAGACCTATCCGGGGGGCAAGAAGGTCCTCGACAACATTCATCTGCAATTCTACCCGGATGCGAAGATCGGCGTGCTCGGCGTCAACGGCTCGGGCAAGTCGACGCTGCTGAAGATCATGGGGGGGCTCGACAAGGAGTTCACCGGCGAGGCCTGGGTGGCGCAGGGGGCGACGGTCGGCTACCTCGAACAGGAGCCGCAGCTCGACCCGACCCGGAGCGTCCTCGACAACGTGATGGACGGGGTGGCGCCGAAGAAGGCGCTGATCGATCGGTTCAACGAGATTTCGATGCAGCTCGCCGAGGACTACTCCGACGAGCTGATGGAGGAGATGACCACTCTCCAGGATCAGATCGACGCGCAGAACCTGTGGGATCTCGACAGCCAGGTCGAGATGGCGATGGACGCGCTGCGCTGTCCGGCGCCGGACGCCGATCCGACCAAGCTGTCGGGCGGCGAGCGCCGCCGGGTGGCGCTGTGCCGTCTGCTGTTGTCGCGGCCGGACCTGCTGCTGCTCGACGAGCCGACCAACCATCTCGACGCCGAATCGGTCGCCTGGCTCGAAGCCCACCTCAGGGCCTATCCGGGTGCGGTTCTGATCGTCACCCACGACCGCTACTTCCTCGACAACGTCACCGGCTGGATCCTGGAGCTCGATCGCGGCCGCGGCATTCCCTACGAGGGCAACTACACCGCCTGGCTCGGCCAGAAGCAGAAGCGGATGGAGCAGGAGGGCCGCGAAGAGGCGGCGCGCCAGCGGTCGCTGGCCCGCGAGCAGGAGTGGATCGCTTCCTCGCCGAAGGCCCGTCAGGCCAAGTCGAAGGCGCGTATCCAGCGCTACGACGATCTCGTCCAGAAGGCGGCGGCCAAGCAGGTCGGTCAGGCGGAGATCATCATTCCGGTGGCCGAGCGGCTCGGCAACAACGTCATCGACTTCGCCGGCCTGTCGAAGGGCTACGGCGACCGGCTGCTGATCGACGATCTGTCGTTCAAGCTGCCGCCGGGCGGCATCGTCGGGGTGATCGGTCCGAACGGCGCCGGCAAGACGACGCTGTTCCGGATGATCACCGGCCAGGAGACCCCGGACGCCGGCTCGATCACCGTCGGCGAGAGCGTCAAGCTCGGCTACGTCGACCAGTCGCGCGACGCGCTCGACCCGAAGAAGACCGTATGGGAGGAGATCTCCGGCGGCAACGACGTGATCTACCTCGGCAAGCGGGAGATCAATTCGCGCGCCTACTGCTCGACCTTCAACTTCAAGGGCGGCGACCAGCAGAAGAAGGTCGGGATGCTCTCCGGCGGTGAGCGCAACCGCGTCCATCTCGCCAAGATGCTGAAGACCGGCGCCAACGTGCTGCTGCTCGACGAGCCGACCAACGACCTCGACGTCGAGACGCTGCGGGCGCTGGAAGAGGCGCTCGACGACTACGCCGGCTGCGCGGTGGTGATCAGCCACGATCGCTGGTTCCTCGATCGGCTCGCCACCCACATCCTCTCCTTCGAGGGCGACAGCCACGTCGAGTGGTTCGAAGGCAACTTCCAGGACTACGAGGCCGACAAGGTGCGGCGTCTCGGACCGGCGGCGGTCGAGCCGCATCGGGTCAAGTACAAGCCTCTGACCCGATGAGGGCGGCGATCCTCGCGTCTTCCTTTATGGGTGACCTAAGGGAAGATACGGATCGACTTCGTTCCCCGGCGGGTGGTCGGGCATGAAAATGGGGCCGGTGGCGAACCGCCGGCCCCGTTTTATCAGGCAAAGTCTCTCTGAAAGCCCATCGATGACCGCATCTACCACGGTCGAGATGAAGATAGCATGACGCGTGGTCGTGAGTACGCGCGTTTCTCGTGCAGATTGCGTCGGACATTGCACATTTCTCGGGCGAAAGCGCCTCTCCCGCGGTCCGGCGAAACATGCTACCGAGCGCTACCGCCCTTCAGCCCTTCCGAGACCCCGAAGATGATCGACCTCGCCCGTCGCCTGCCCGCCTCCGTCTGGACCGTCGAAGCGGGCGAACTCGTCCTCGACGGCGTGCCGCTCGGCCGGATCGCCGCGGAGGTCGGGACGCCGGTCTACGTCTATTCGGCGAAGCGGATCCGCGAGAACCACCGGGCGCTGGCCGAGGCGCTGGCGCCGCTCGGCGCGCACATCCACTTCGCGATGAAGGCCAACGCCAACCGCGCGGTGGTCCGGATCCTGGCGAAGGAAGGGGCGGGGGCCGACATCGTCTCGGGCGGCGAGATGGTGCGGGCGCTGGATGCCGGAATCCCGGCGAAGGCGATCGTCTTCTCCGGCGTCGGCAAGACCGATGCCGAGATAGCCCGGGCGCTCGACGCCGGGGTCGGTCAGATCAACGCCGAGAGCTACGAGGAAGTGGCGCGGATCGACGAGATCGCGCGGGCCCGCGGCGTGGTCGCCGAGGTGGCGCTCCGGGTCAATCCGGACGTCGACGCCGGCACCCATGCCAAGATCACCACCGGTCGGAAGACCGACAAGTTCGGGGTCGACGCGGATCGGCTGGCCTTCCTCGACAACGAACTGAAGGCGATGGCCAACGTCCGTCTGGTCGGGCTGGCGGTCCACATCGGCTCGCAGATCCTGTCGACGGCACCGTTCCGGGCGGCCTATGCGCGGGTCGCGGAGCTGACCCGGGAACTCCGGCGGCGCGGTCACCCGCTGACCCGGCTCGATCTCGGCGGTGGTTTCGGCATTCCCTATCGGGCCGAGGCGGGGCTCGACGTGCACGAGCTGGCGACGACGATCCGCGAGGCGATCGGCGATCTCGACGTCGAACTGGCGGTCGAGCCGGGCCGTTCGATCGTCGCCGACGCCGGAGTGCTGCTGACCCGGGTCGCCTTCGTCAAGCAGGGGGCGGAGACCCGCTTCCTGGTGCTCGACGCCGGGATGAACGATCTGATGCGCCCGGCGATGTACGACAGCCACCACGACGTGGTGCCGGTGAAGATGCCGGCGCCCGGCGCGGCGCGGGTCGACTACGACGTGGTCGGGCCGATCTGCGAGAGTTCCGACACCTTCGGCCGGCGGCGCTCGCTGCCGGAGATGGCGGCCGGCGATCTCGTGGTCTTCGCCACCGCCGGCGCCTATGGGGCGACCATGTCGGGCACCTACAACGGCCGCGCCCTGGTGCCGGAAGTGGTGGTCGAGAACGGCCGCTTCGCCGTCACCCGGCGGCGGATCGAGATCGAGGAACAGCTCTCCTGGGAGAGCGTGCCCGACTGGATGTGAGCGGCGGGACGCGGGGACTCGCCAATTCTACTCCTGGTGGATATGCTGACGCGTATTCATCGGGAGTATTCGTCATGCGTTCGTTCGTCGTTGCATTGGCTCTCGCCACGTCGGTTCCGGTCGCCGCGGAAGCGGCGGACCCCTGTTGGGGGTCCTACAGCGTCCGCATCGTCGAGGATCTCGTCGCCGACGCGCAGTTGACGGTCGGTGGCGGCAGGGCCTGCGGTCTGAAGCTCGGCGCGGTGCTCACCACCGTCGATCGGATCGAAGTGACCCGCAAACCGGCTCACGGCAGGCTGACCGTCGACCGCACCTACGTCGCCTATCGGGCGGCCAAGGGGTATGCGGGGCCGGATTCGTTCGGTTTCGCCTATGTCGGACAGAATCGCTGGGGCAAGCCGTCGCGCACCGGGCTCAACGTCGCGGTGACCGTGACACGGTGACCGACGCCGAGCGGCGAAGGTTTCACCCCTCCGCCGATCCGTTCCCGGTCCGGAACTGCAGCCGCGCCAGGCGTGCGTAGAGGCCGTCCTGCGCCACCAGCTGCTCGTGGGTGCCTTCCTCGACGATCCGGCCGTGGTCGACGACCAGGATCCGGTCGCACTGCAGGACGGTGGCCAGCCGGTGGGCGATCACCAGGGTGGTGCGGCCGACCATCAGCCGTTCGAGGGCGGTGTGGACGGCGGTCTCGCTCTCCGCGTCGAGGGCGCTGGTCGCTTCGTCGAGGAGCAGGATCGGGGCGCAGCGCAGCACGGCACGGGCGATGGCGATGCGCTGGCGCTGGCCGCCGGAGAGCGTCACGCCGCGTTCGCCGACCCGGGTCGCGTAGCCCTCGGGGAGCGGCCGGACGAACTCGTCGACCAGTGCGGTCTCGGCGGCGGCGATCACGTCGGCGTCGCTCGCGCCGCGCCGGCCCCAGCGGATGTTCTCCATGATCGAGTCGGCGAAGATCACCGTGTCCTGCGGGACGATGGCGATGCGGGCGCGCAGCTCGGCCGGATCGGCGGCGGCGATGTCGACGTCGTCGACCAGGACGCGGCCGCCCTGCGGATCGTAGTAACGCAGGAGCAGATGGAAGAGGGTCGACTTGCCGGCGCCGGAGGGGCCGACCAGGGCGATCTTCTCGCCCGGCCGGACCGCGAGGTCGACGCCGTCCAGCACCGTCCGGTCGGGGGCGCCGGGATAGGCGAAACGGACCGCGTCGAAGCGGATCTCGCCCAGCGAGGGGCGCGGCATCGCCACCGGATTCGCGGGGGCGCGGATCGTCGGTTCCTCGGCGAGCAGTTCGGCGAGGCGTTCGGCTGCGCCGGCCCCCTGCGCGATCTCGCCCCAGACCTGGGAGAGCTCGCCGAGCGCGCCGGCCGCGAACACCGAATAGAGCACGAACTGCGACAGGGCGCCGGGCGACAGCCGGCCGGCGAGCACGTCGGTGGCACCGATCCACAGGACCGAGACGACCGAGCCGAAGACCATGAAGATGGCGACGGCGGTCAGCCAGGCGCGGGCCCGGGTCGAGGTGCGGGCGGCCTCGAAGGCGCGCTCGACGGCACCGCCGAAGCGGGAGACGGCGGTCGGCTCGTCGCCGAGCGCCTGGAGGGTACGGATCGCGCCGACCGTCTCGGTGGCGAAGGCGGCGGCGTCGGCGAGCGTGTCCTGGGCGAAGCGCGAGCGGGCCCGTACCGAGCGGCCGAAGGCGACCAGCGGCAGCACGATGAAGGGAATGGCGACCAGCACGAAGGCGGAGAGCCGCGGGCTGGTCACCACCATCATGACGATGGCGCCGACGAACAGGACGAAGTTGCGCAGCGCGATCGACGCGGAGGCACCGACCGCCGACTTCACCTGGGTGGTGTCGGCGGTCAGCCGGGAGACGATCTCGCCGGACTGGTTGCGGTCCCAGAAGTCGGCGGAGAGTCGGGTGATCCGGTCGAAGACGTCCTGTCGGAGGTCGGCGACCACCCGTTCGCCGATCCAGGTGACGAGGTAGTAGCGGGCCGAGGAGGCGGCGGCGAGCGCCGCGGCGACCACCAGCAGCACCGCGAAATAGCGGTCGATGAAGGCCCCGTCGGCGGCGGAGAAACCGTGGTCGATCATCCGCCGGAAGGCCATCGGCAGGATCAGGGTGACGCCGGCGGCGGTGACCAGGGCGACGAGGGCGCCGATCACGTGGGTGCGGTGGCGCCCGAGATAGGGCAGCAGCACGGCGAGCGGGCGGATCGAACGAGAGCGCGGAGCGGCGGGCTCGGAACCGGCGGGAAGCGGGGAGGGACGGCGCACGATCGGAAGGTCCTCGTCGGTTCGCCGGGGGCGGGGCCGGGACTGGCCGGCGCCGTCGGGCGCCCGCCGCCCGTTCCTTGGCGTGAAGCGCGTTCCGGATCAACCCCGCCGTTCGATGACGGGGCGCGAGGCGACACTGCGCTCGCGGCGCGGGCGGGGCCGAGTTCTCCCCGGTCGGCGCGGTCGCGGACCGCCTCGACGCTTGTCTTCCGGCGGAAGATGGGCTATTCACCCGGCCGAAACGACGGAACGGGCGCAGGAGCCTTTCGGCGAGCGTAACCCGTTCACCGTCGGAGCTCTCATGTCAAAGGATCGTGATCGCTCCTCGTCGCGCCCGTCGGGCAGCCGGGAAAAGGTCACCAGAGCGAGGATGTCACGATGAAGCAGGGGATCCATCCCGACTATCACACCATCAAGGTGGTGATGACCGACGGCACCGAGTACATGACGCGTTCGACCTACGGCAAGGAAGGCGACACGCTGAACCTCGACATCGACCCGAAGTCGCATCCGGCGTGGACCGGCGGAACCCAGCAGCTGCTCGACCGTGGCGGCCGCATCTCCAAGTTCAAGGACAAGTTCAAGGGCTTCGGCCTCTGAGGTCCGACGCGCATCGCGCGATGCGAAAGAGCCCCGGTCGATCGGCCGGGGCTCTTTTCGTTTCGGAAGGTGCGTCCGCGGTGGCGAGGCACGGCCCGGCGGGGCCGCACCCGAGGCGTCAGTCGTCGGCGCGGAAGGCGCGATCGAGCAGGCCGAGCTGTTCGCCGACCGGGTTGCGGGCCGAGACCTCTTCGCGGTGCTCGGTGTAGATCGCCTCGTCGAGCCGGCGGATGCGGTCCTGCAGGCGCTGCGACCGCTCGACCAGCGACCGGAGCATCTCCGGAACCTCGTCCCAGCCGGGACCGGAGCGATCGCTCTGCGGGCCCTCGATCTTGACCTTGGACTTCTCGGCGCCGGCCTGCGCCTGGGTCATCTCGCCCTCGTTGACGGCACGCTGGAGCAGGAGCCAGGAGGCGAGCTGCATCAGGCGGGTGGTCAGACGCATCGACTCGGTGGCGTAGATCAGCGCGGCGGTGCGCGACAGACCGCGACTCTCCGCTCGACCCGGGCCGTCGAGATAGGCGGCGGTCTCCTCGACCAGCGACATGCCCTCGCGGAACAGGGTCCGGAAGGTCTCGGAATTGGCGAAACGGGATCCGAAGTCGATGGTCTCGCCACGGCTCTCGTCGGAATCCATGTGGACGTCCTGGTTCATGCGCGCGCGTTCCTCGTGGATCATAGGCGAAGACGGCGCCTCGGGTCCACGCGCGTCTCGTTCAGGTGTCGGCAGAGGCATAGCAGGCCGAATGCCAAGGCGGATCGGAGGCCGGCGGCGGTCCTCGGCTTTTCCACCGAATGGTGAACACGCCTGGGGACGAACGGGTTTTGCGCGGCGCAGGGCCGGCCGGCGGGGGCTTTCCCCGGGCGACGGCGGGCGGAGGTGCTGTGCCGATCGGGGACGCGGGATCGGCGGTGTCCCGTTTCGGGACGTCGACCGGTCCCGTCCCGGGACGCGGCCGGAACGACCGCGAGCGCTTCGCGGTCGCAAAAATGCCACGACGAGACATCAGAAAGCCGGTCGCCGTCGGGGCAGGCGACGCAAGGTCATCGTCCGACCCTTCGATGGCAAACACAAATCGCCTTTCGACCGGCGATCTTAAGATCGATTCAAGGTTCCTCGTGCAGGATCCGTGTCGACGTTCGCAGCCGGGTCGCCGAGAGCGACGCAGAGGAGCCGGGGAACAACGGTCATGACCGCAAATCACATCGCGCGTACGGAAGAACTACTCGCCAAGGCCCGCCTGTCGGTGCCGGAAATGACCGAACTGATCGCCGCCATGGTCGAAGATCTGCCGACGGTGCGTCGGGTGTCGGCCGACGGCCGCGGCGGCGAGATCGCCGTCGACCTCGAGAACGGCAAGCGGATCGAACTCGGTGCGATCCCGGTCGCTCGGGCGATGAACGAGTCGATGCAGTCCCGGCTGCAGGCGCTCGACGATCTGTTCAAGCGTTGCGGCTGAGGCCGCTCGGCGCCCCTCAGCGGGGGCGCCATTCGAGTTCGATGGTCGGCAGGCCGGAGCGCGGGTTGGTGCCGCGCCCGACCTCCCGGAAGCCCTGCCGCCGGTAGAAGGCGACGGCGCGCGGGTTGTCGGCGTTGACGTCGAGGCGGATCAGGCGGGGGGAGATCTCGCGGGCCGCCTCGAGCAGCGCTTCCGCCGCCCCCCGGCCCCACCAGTCGGGTCGGACCGCGATCTGGTCGAGCCAACCGGTCGCCGGATCGATCAGCACGAAACCGACGATGTCGCCGGTCGCGGCCACCGCGACGCGGATCCGCGCCTTCTTGCGGAGCGCCTCGTCGAGGTGAGTGCAGAACCATTCGCGCCGGGCCTCGAAATCGATCGACGGCATGGTCTTCGCCCACGACGCCACCCACAGGTCGGCGACCTCGACGAGATGGGCGAAATCGAAATCGATGACGCCGCGCACTCGGCGCATCGCCACCGGCAGGCGCGGATCGGCGACCGGACGGGCGAGGAGCCCGCCGAGCGGGGTGCGCGCGTCCGGCGGAAGCATGGCGATCCGCATGAAGCGGGCGCGGCGTTCCTCGTCGTCGTTCATCCGGGTCTCCGGGCGGCTCAGCGGTCGGTCAGACGGATCTCGATGCGTCGATTGCGGGCGTGGGCCTCTTCCGTCGACTGCTCGTCGAGCGGCTGGAATTCGCCGAAGCCGGCGGCGACCAGATGGCGCGGCGAGACGCCGTCCTCGATCAGGCGCCGGACGACGGCGATGGCGCGGGCGGCGGAGAGTTCCCAGTTCGACCGGAAGCGCCCGCCGGAGATCGGCCGGGCGTCGGTGTGGCCGTCGATCCGCAGCGTCCACGACACCTCGGGGGGGATCTCCTTCTCGAGGTCGAGGATCGCCGCGGCCAGCCGGTCGACGGCGGCGCGACCGGTGTCGTCGATCTGGTCGGAGCCGACCGGAAACAGCACCTCGGACTGGAAGACGAAGCGGTCGCCGACCACCCGGATGTCGGGCCGGGTGCCGAGGATCTCCTTCAGCCGGCCGAAGAAGTCGGAGCGGTATTTCTGCAGCTCCTGGACGCGCTGGGCGAGGGCCAGATTGAGCCGTTTGCCGAGGTCGGCGATCTTGGTCTGGCTCTCCCGGTCGCGGCTCTCGGTGGCGTCGAGGGCCTGCTCGAGGGCGGCGATCTGGCGGCGCAGGGCGGCGATCTGCTGATTCAGCAGTTCGACGTGGGCGAGCGCCTCGCGGCTGATCCGACGCTCCTCGTCGGCGGCGGCCGTCGCCGCGGCGGCGGCCGCGCCCTGATCGGTCGCCGCGCCCGCCTTCTGGCGTTCGAGGAGGCCCATCAGGCGGCCGCGCTCCTCCTGGGCGCCGGCCAGCGAGGCGCGCAACTGCGCCATCTGGTCGTCGTCCTCGGACCGGCCGGCGCGCTCCAGCGACAGCAGTTCGGTCAGTTCGGCGATCTGGCGGTTGAGCTTCGACAGCGCGTTGTCCTTGCCGGTGATGTCACGCGACAGGAAGAACTGCGCCATCATGAACACCGACAGCAGGAAGATGATGACCAGGAGCAGCGTCGACAGCGCGTCGACGAAGCCCGGCCAGTAGTCGATGCCGCCCTCCCGGCGCCGCCGCGCACTCCGCATGGCTCATTCTCCCGGTGCGTCGGGCAGCACCAACGGCCGTTTCGGCGGCGTCGGCGGTTCGGGCTCGAAGGCGACGGGGCCGGTGCCCCGCGGCGTCTCGAGCGCCTGGGCGATGCGCTCCAGGGTCTCGCGGGTCAGCCGGTTCTCTTCCGCCTGGGCCGAGATCCAGGCGCGGACCTGGGCCTGCTCGCCGCGGACGTGGCCGACCAGACCGCGCAGCGATTCGGCGAGATCGACCAGCGCGGCGGAGGTGTTGCGTCCGCTGCCGCCGTCCTGGGCGACCCGGGTCAGACGCTCGACCGCGGCACGGACGCTCTCGGCGACGCCGAGGGCGGCGGGTGCGTCGCCCTCGCCGACGTCGAGGTCGGCCTCGGCGGACAACCAGTCCTCGAGCTCGTTGTAGAAGCGGTTCTGCGCCTGGCTCGCCTGGAGATCGAGGAAGCCGATGATCAGCGAGCCGGCGAGGCCGAACAGCGACGACGAGAAGGCGACGCCCATGCCGCCGAGCGGACGGGCGAGGCCGGTCTTCAGATCGTCGAAGACCGCACCGAGGTCGGCGGCGGAGCCGTTCAGCGCCTTCAGCGTGTCGCCGACCGCCGAGACCGTCTCGGAGAGGCCGGTGAAGGTGCCGAGCAGGCCGAGGAACACCAGGGTGCCGCCGATGTACCGGGTGATGTCGCGGGTCTCGTCGAGACGCATGCCGATCGAATCGAGGATCGAACGCATCACCTGCGGCGAGATCCCGGCGGCGCCGCGGTCGCCGAGCAGCGAGGCCATCGGCGCGAGCAGCCGCGGCCGGCCGCGGGAATCGAAGTCGGGATCCCGGCGGCGATAGGCGTTGGCCCAGCGCACTTCGCGGAACAGCCGGATGACCTGACGCACCGCCAGCAGGATGCCGAGGGCGAGGACGAACAGGATGAAGGCGTTGAGGCCGGGGTTGGCCATGAACGCGGTCTCGATCTGGCGCTTCAGGATCACCGCCACGAAGCCGGCGATGACCAGGAAGATCAGCATCCGCCAGAGAAACACCTGCGGGCTCGACAGCCGGTAGGAATCGTAGTCGCGCGCCATCGTCGCCCCCGTCGCTCGCCGCCCCGGCGGCCGGCGGGGCCGCGGGTCACGGATCCAAGTCTCGGTCGGCCCGGCGGCCGCGGTCGACGTCGCGCTCCCGGCTTCCCGGGCGGGCGGCGTCAGGCGCGGGCGATCAGGGCCTCGAGGCGCCGGCGAACGTCTTCGTTGCCGGCCATCACCGATCTCGTCTCGAACATCCGGTCGCCACCCTTGACGTCGGTGACGAAACCGCCGGCCTCGCGGATCAGCACGATCCCGGCGGCCATGTCCCAGGGATTCAACTCGCGTTCCCAGAACCCGTCGAAGCGTCCGGCGGCGAGCCAGGCGAGATCGAGCGAGGCGGCGCCGCAGCGGCGCACCCCGGCGACTTCGCCCATGACGCTGTTCAGCTCGGCGAGGAAGCGGGGATGATCGCCGCGGCCGAGGAACGGGATGCCGGTGCCGATCACGCATTCGGGCAGCGCCGAGCGGGCGGCGACGCGGATCCGGCGATCGTTGACGAAGGCACCGGAGCCGCGCTCGGCGACGAACAGCTCGTCCATCACCGGATTGTAGACGACGCCGGCGACCAGCTGGCCGGCCCGCTCGAGCGCCACCGAGATGGCGAAGATCGGGATGCCGTGCAGGAAGTTGGTGGTGCCGTCGAGCGGGTCGACGATCCAGCGGTGGGCGGGATCGGTGCCTTCGACGGCGCCGCGCTCCTCCATCAGGAAACCGTAGCCGGGACGGACCCGCGACAGTTCGTCGAACAGCACCTGCTCGGCCTTGCGGTCGGCGGCGGAGACGAAGTCGGCCGGCCCCTTGTGGGAGACCTGCAGGTTCTCCACTTCGCCGAAGTCGCGCACCAGCGAGCGGCCGGCCTTGCGGACGGCATCGACCATGACGTTGAGGAGTGCGGAACGTGCCATCTCGTGATCCCGTGGGGCCGCGTCGGTCGTCGCCTCGACGGAGGGACGGGCGGCGGATTGGGCCGGCGTGGTTCGGATGCCGGCGGAGCCGGCCTCTGGTCACCACGAAACCGGCCGCGGTTCAAGCGGAAAAACATCTCACTTCGCGGGCGGGGCGGAAACCGGGGGTTCCGGCGGAGCCTCCACGTCGTCGCCGAAGTCGATGCCGTCGCGGCGGGCGACGCCGAACGGGCCTCCCTCGACCTCGGCCGCGAGGGCCGCCGCACGGCGGCGTTCCTCGGCCGAGAGCCGGGCGAGGCGGGTCTCCAGCCAGAGATCGGGCAGGCCCTGGCGGCGGGCGAGCAGATGCCACTTCAGCGCCTCGACCGGGTCGGGGGCGACGCCGAGGCCGACCGCGTACATCCGGGCGAGCCGGTTGCGGCCGATGGCGTTGCCGCGCAGGGCCGAACGGTGCAGCCAGACGAAGGCGGAGGCGAGATCCTTGTCGACGCCCCGGCCGTTGGCGAGCATCAGTCCCCATTCGACCTCGGCCGCTTCGAAGCCGGCCATCGCCGCCTCGCGCATCCAGCGGGCCGCCTGAACGGAATCGCGGTCGGGCGCGTCGGGATCGGAGAGCAGGCTGGCGTAGGCATACTGGGCGTCGACGTTGCCGAGCTCGGCGGCTCTCGCGAGATAGCGGGCGGCGCGGCGGCGGTCGGGCGCGGTGACGGTGCCGTCGAGCAGCATCACCGCGGCGTCGTAGAGGGCGACCGGCTGGTCCTTGTCGGCGGCGGCGGTGAACAGGGCGAAGGCACGAGCCGGATCGCGGGCGACGCCGCGGCCCTCGATGCACATCTGGCCGAGGGCGGCGGCGGCTTCCCGATCGCCGCGCTCGGCGGCGCGGGCGTACCACTCGGCCGCCTTCTCCTGGTTCCGCTTCACGCCGAGGCCGGTCTCGAAGAGGGTGCCGAGCATGGTCATGGCGGCGGCGTCGCCGCTGCCGGCGCGATCGGCGGCGAGAGCGAAGGCGGAGACGTAGAGTCCGCGCTGGTAGGCGGCATAGACCGGATCGGGGCCGAGGTCGGGGCCGGCGACGGGCGGCGGCGACAGGGTCGGGCCGGAGAGGGTCGGTGCGGGCGCGGCCTTCGGCAGCGCCGGTCCGCTCATG